>DJJR01000064.1:0-5062 GCA_002434245.1 Pelosinus fermentans | reverse complement strand
AGGGAATTGGCTTTTATATTATATGTTAAAAGAATTTTCTATTGATATTTATTGTGCAACACTGGGACGTTCCTTTTTTAGCAACTTTATTAGGACAAAAAGCAAAATGCCCCAAACTATCTTTATTGCATAGTAAGTAATCATATGACCGCATTTTTGGCTAACGACTAATACATCTTATCATTAAGCCAATCAGTAGGACTAGAACTGATATAGATTGGGATTAAATGGACTAGAATCAACAACCCTATTTCTTATGACTCTTATCCATGCCCACTATGCATATCATGTATTTTACGTATTTTATTTTGTGAAGTACAATATTTGTGAAAGTATTTGCTTTATACTTCTATTTTTGCGAGAAAAATTTAATATTGGGCTGGTGATTTTTCTGTGGAGATCATTCATTTAGTGTATTTTACTGAAGTAGCACGTCAAGGGAGTTTTACCAAAGCTTCCGAGGTCTTATATGTTTCACAATCTACGATCAGTAAGCTGATTAAAAACTTAGAAAATGAATTGGGAGTATCTTTATTCCATCGTGGTCCCAAAAAAATAGTTCTTACAGATGCAGGTATATTGCTTTTTGATAAGGCAATTATTATCTTAGATACTTTAAACATTATTAATACAGAGTTATATAATTTAGCTGGTACCCCACAAGGCAATTTAAAGATAGGAATTCCTCCCATGGTTCAAACGTTATTTTCGAAAACCATAGCTGAATTTAACTCTTTATATCCTCAAATTACCATCGATTTAGCAGAGGATGGTTCCAGAAAAGTTGAACAGCAAATACATGAAGGCACTCTTGATGTAGGAATCGTTGTCTTGCCCACAAGGGCTACTGTAGATCTAGAAACTGTTACTTTCTTGAAAGATCCGTTAATGCTTATCGTTCATGCAAATCATCCTTTAGCTACTAAATCTATCGTTGATATGAGAGAGTTAAGTGATGAATCCTTTGTATTGTATCGAGATGACTTTGCTTTACGTGATCACATTTTGGAAAAGTGTAAAGAAATGGGCTTTATACCTAAGGTTGTATGTGAAACTGCTCAGTGGGATTTCATTGTTGATATCGTTGCTTCGAAATTGGCGATTGCATTTCTTCCTCAAACATTGTGCACCAAGTTAGATATGGAATTAATTCACTATGTACCCTTAAAAAATGAAATCAAGCCTTGGCATTTAGCAATTGCATGGAAGAAAAATACGTATTTATCCTATGCTGCAAGAGCGTGGTTAGAATATAATTTTAAATCATTTGGTCTAAATAGATCCGATCATAAAAAAGAAGGGAAGGATAATGATGGAGAAAAATAGTCAACTAGTTACTAATACTACTCCGCAGTTATCACAAAATGCTGAAGTAGAAAGTAATAGTGGTAACGTAGCCTTAGCAATGGGAGCCTTCAGTATTGTACTCTTAATTATAATAAGCTTAGTATTATCAATATTTCACTCTTTATTTATTCGGTTACAATAAAAAAATTTATTATAACCGAAGTAAGAGGCTTTATAATTTAAAATTGTGCACATTAACGGCACAAACAGACACTAGGGACGTTCCTTTTTCGTCAACTTTATTATGACAAAAAGGAACGTCCCAAGCTGTCTCCTGCATAAATTTGGAAAAAGAATTTTTCAGACTACATGTATCTATGGATTTATAGTTTCTTTATAAACTTGCTTGCCATCTTTCATTTCGATAATGACTACACCTCTAATAGCATCATGAGTAGAACTCAGATTCATATTTCCGCTTACACTTTTAAAATCTTTCGTTGCAGCCAGTGCCTCACGTATTTTAGCAGACTCTACACTATTAGCCCGTTTGATTGCATCAACCAGCAAATAAACAGCGTCATATCCCATGGCAGCCATGGAATCGGGCAGTTGACCATACTCTTTCTTGTATGCTTCAACAAAGGCTTGAGATGCGGGATTGGTATCTTGTACGGAATAAAAATTAGTAAAATACGTATTATTCAATGCTTGTGGGCCGCCGAGTTCAGCCAGTCTAGGTGAATCCCAAGCATCACCGCCAAGAATAGGTACTGTAATACCTAGCTCACGAGCCTGTTTGATAATCTTACCTACATCATCATAATAACCAGGAAGATATATTATTTCTGGATTTTGGGCCTTGATTTTAGTCAAAATAGCTTTAAAATCCTGATCTTTTTGGAGGTATGCCTCTTCAGCAACGACTCGGCCTCCTCCTTTAATAAATACATCTTTAAAGACCTGCGCTAAACCCTTGCTATAGTCGCTAGAATTATCAATCATAATAGCGCTATTTGACTTTTTCAGGCTGTTTAAAGCGAAATTGGCACTTACTGTACCTTGAAAAGAATCAGTAAAGCAGGCACGAAATGTGTAATCCTTTACCTTACCGGTTTTTTCGTCAACTGTTACTCTTGGGTTGACAGTAGCAGCAGCTACAAGGGGAATCTTATTGTCTTCAGCAACAGTTGAACCAGCGATTCCACAGGAACTAACGGTAAAGCCAGTAACAGCGATTACTCTATCCTGGGTAATAACTTTCGTCATAGCATTAGCAGATTCAGAAGGTTCACCTTTATTATCAGCTGTTACTATTTTAATTTGCTTTCCCAAAACTCCACCGTTAGCATTTATTTCTTTAAAGGCTAATTTTGCACCATCAGCGGCCGAAGTACCATAAGATGCAGTGTTCCCTGTTAACTCATATACCATACCGATTTTAATATCTTGGCTTGCACTATCTGTGCAACCAGAAAGTAGGCCAGTCATCAAAATAAGAACCAGTAATAGACAATACTTTTTCGAAGATACCTTCACTATGTACATCCTCCTATTAATTTATCTATCATTTTCCCTTTGCTCATTGTGATATATTTTATTGCAAATCTGCGATATTGGCAAGATTTATTAATTTACTAGCCATTTCCCTGCTCCTTCATTACCTTTCCAATTTGCAGAGCAATGAAGACAGTCAGCCCCTCCTGCCTCAGGAACAACAAAAAAGGCCCTAACCCTAGCAAAATAAGGATTTAAGCCATTTCCCCTATTTTAAGTGGTACGCTTCTCCGTAACAGGTCAAACAGTGCAGAATTTGGATTATCTTCCCGTCCTCATTGCCCTCGAAATTTTAAGATTATATTATGAAATCTCATATACACCACTGTATGATTTATGGAGACTATAATGGTCCCCTGCGCATAAATAAATTAACAATATCCCTGTCCCCGTGTTTTCCAAAAGCAGCCGATCTAACGGCTGCTTTAACTATCTAAAGATTCACCGTCATCGGGAAGATCAACAAAAGTCCGCCATCTGACCTAGCCTAATTGGGAATCTGGTATAATACATCCTCATATTCCTGGCTTTTTGTTATTTCCTTCTTGACAAATGGACACACAGCAACGATCTTTTTATTCTCCGCTCTTACCCAGGCGGCCAGCTTTTGCAGCAGCTGCCTGCCGGCACCTTGACCTCTGAGCTCGTCAGATACAAAAGTATGCTCAATAGTAATTATATCCTTGTCTGCGGAAAATATCATCTCTGCTAGCGGGGCTGATTCCGAATCGCCTATATAAAAACTTTTGCTTCCTTTTTTAATTGTTAACAAAATGCACACCTCTTTTTTTAAAATTGTTAAATCATACTTCCAGAACAATTGGTTGAGTAGAGGTAACCTTCCGTCTAGACATAGCTTTCGTCCCATTAGACATTAAGATATTAAGATATTAAGAATTATATATATATCATACCATAATTCTGTCACCCTTTTCCATAATACAAAATCCCACTACAACGTAAAGGCTTTACTGTAAAAACGAAGTGGCCCCAACCCCCATTACACAAGGGATGAGACCACTTTTCGCAGTTACCAGTGATACGGTTCTCCGTATCACTGGTAACTGCGAATTTTATTTTCCTCGGTTTTTATCTATTCACTGTGAGAGCACAATTCCTTCACTGATCTACTCGCATTTTCTAACTCCAAATAAAGTGACGCATAGTTTCTTCCTAGAAGATTCTCCAGAAGTGTGGACACTGGAAACATTCCTTTTTGGTACGTACTAAATTCATATCCCTTACACCATGTCTTCCACCCGTCTGATCTATGAGCTTCTGATGTAAAAGTATATATTTTCTACTGATAAGCTATGCATCACTTGGCTAGCTCCAGAAAGGCTTCTTTATTATCATCAATAACAGCATCCATCATATCTTCTAGTTCTTTATTACGCAAGAATTCAACAAAATCAATGGTCTGCCGTTGCTTATCCTCAGGCAATTTTTGGAATTCCTGCAATAACTTTTCTGCTAATGTCATTGATTTCACCTCCAAGACTTAACTTATATTATATCTCTCTGATAGCCTTTTGAACACTATTATATAAAGAGAACGAATGATTTACTTTAATACCATAGTGCTAACTCTCGCATTAAATAATCATCAGAAATATAAATGAATAGCAGGCTACGCCATTTCAGCATGCAGCCTGCTAATTCTTATTTTTAAAATTCGCCGTTTGACCCGATTCACCTAGTGATGGTAGTTTTCTCCGTATCATACCTAACGGCGAAATTTCATAATGTGTTTTCCCATACTTACTTTGTTTTGATAGACAGATGATACTAATACGCGAAATTAGAGTTTTGCGCTAAGGTTTTCGCCCCCCTCCGACTAGGGGGTGTCGGTTTTGATTTCGCCATTGAACCTTTTCGCAGAGTCATCATTATGGTAAGACAAGGAGGGGTTATTCTGATCGTTCTTCCTCAAATAGATAGCGATTACAATGATCTTTGACAAAGGATCGCAAATACTTGCTTTTCCCGGACAATAGAACCCCTGGATCAAAAGCGTTATTTGCAATATCGGTCACACTGTCTGGAATTGTAATTTGTTTAAGGTTTACACATCCCGAAAATGCGCTGCTTTCTATGCTTTTCAATCCTTCAGAAAGAGAAACATTTTCTAGATTTATGCATCCCAAAAATGCCTTTTCTTTTATTTTTTCAACTCCACTTGGAATTTTAATTGTGGTTATCACGAGTGTTGATTAAC
>DJJR01000061.1 GCA_002434245.1 Pelosinus fermentans | reverse complement strand
TATTTTGCTGCAAAACTCAGGATTATAATGCTTTGCACTGATTTGTCAATATGCTTTTATGATTTCCATTATAAAAGCAATAATCTAAGTTATTAGCTCATTTATATTCCACAATTCCTGACTATGAAATCAAGCCATTTTTATAAGCAAAAGCAATGAGCTGCATACGATTTTGTAAATGAAGCTTATCTAAAATATTACGCAAATGATTTTTGACAGTACTCTCTGTAATGAAAAGTACTTTCCCTATTTCTTTATTTCCTAGACCCTGACTAACTAGTTGAAGTACTTCCTTTTCTCTTTCTGACAATTTACTCCCTGATGCATCCGTCTTTTGAATCGAAAATTCCTGGAGTATTTTACTAGCAACGTCTCGAGAAATAGGTGCTTCTCCCTGAACAATACTGATAATATAATCTAACCAGTATTCAGGCTCCATATTTTTTAATAAATAACCCTGAGCACCTTTTTTTATAGCCTCAAAAAAATCCTGTACATCATCTGATACACTTAAAATTACAATTTTTACATATGGCATTTCTTCCTTAATCAGCCTTGTAGCTTCTAAACCACTGCCACCAGGCATTCGAATATCCATCAAAATAAGGTCTGGCATCAGCTCTTTTGCTTTTGCTAAAGCTTCTTGACCATTCGTTGCTTCCCCGATAATCTCAAACATGGCATGAGATGAAAGGATACTGATAATACCTTTTCGGGATAATAAATGATCATCTACCACTAACACCTTAATCGTCATTCACTTAGCCTCCTATTTTAGTTCCAAGCTAACAGTTACCGTAGTTCCCTTGCCTGAAATACTTTCAATCTGTAGTGTAGCATCAATTGCACAAGCAGCATCTTTTAGCATTTTATAACCAAAGGACATTTTATTGGGGTTTAATTCTTCTTTAGGAAACCCCTTTCCATGATCACAAATGATCATGGAAAATTGATGCTCATCCTCTAGCAAACTGACATCCACTTGCTTCGCTTCAGCATGTTTACGGATATTAAATAAAAGTTCCTGAAAAATACGGAACAACTGGGATTTTACATAATTACTTAACCTACTAGTACCATTACCCCTTATTACCAAGTCCACATTTATATTATTTTGCTCTTTATAAACATTAATATAGGTTTGGATAACTTCCACTAAATTAATATTCTCATGAGTCACTTTTTGCAATGCAAAGATATGCTGCCGTATATCTGCATCGGTAAATTTAATGGCCTCCTGCAATTCTTTTACTTCTGTTAGAGGCTGACGCTGCTGCTTAAGAGCAGTACCAATCTCCAGTACCTTAACATTCATAAAAAATAAAGCTTGAGAAACACTATCATGTAATTCTCGAGCAATTCTGTCTCGCTCTTGCAAAACAGCCCTCTCTTCTTGCCCCTTTTGCAGTTTATAATAAAGACTTTCCAATAGAGAAAAAATACCATGAAAATAGATATAAAACAATAGTCCAGTCACAACAGCAACCAGTAGATTTCCCCAGCTCATCGAAATAAAATCCAAGAAATAATGCCGTACAAATTCAAATACACCAATGAAGAGAGTGGTACATAATGCAGAGATCCATTTCATTCTTTTCATATTCATACATTTACTCCATAACAAAAATCATTACATAGTTCTTTTAAAACTTAATAGGAAAATTCAATTTTGTCAATAATAATCTTTCTCATTGAAACTTTTATTAATGAATAGTACTTTAGGACAGTAGACAATGATACTGTTTTCAATCATAATAATAAAAAAGGTATGCTATAATGACACTACAACATAATCTATCTAACCGACTGATTGGTATAACCAAAGGTCAGATCAATTTTTCTGCGGAAATTTTGATCTGGTCTTTTCTTATTTTACAGATTGATGCTTATATTTTTAAAATTATAAAGGAGGAAATCTAATCATGACAGTACAAAAGTTTTTGGCCATCGCATTTTTGATATTCTTGCTGGGAATTGGGATTCTATACACTGGAGTAAACCGCGTACCCTTTCGCAACAGCAAAAATCACGAGCATCACCAGTCTAATTTATTAACTGGTGCTGTCGCCCTTAACAGCAGCAGAGATATCTTGATTACAATGCTAACGAGCAACATTAACATGATATCAGAACATAAAAAAAGGAGTTGATTGAAATGAAAAAGTCTAAGCTACTATCCTGGATTGCAGTCTTTATCAGTCTCTTTTTACTGATTTTGCCGAGACTTGTACCGATTTGCGATGGACTTACAAAGACAGGCAGTCCAATGACCTGCCATTATACTTATCAGGCAGAATTTATTATCACGTTGTTAGCTGTTATTGTTTCTGCTGCATTGCTGGTATTGCGTACAAACGAAGCCCGCTTATTAGCTGGATTTATCATTATATTGCTGGGAATTAGCAGTATCCTTCTGCCCCAACCCTGGGCTATCGGCATTTGCGAAAATGGTTCTTGTTTAAAAACCACCTTTTTCCTTACGATTGGCGCCGCCCTACTGGCTGTAACAGGGGCGGGAGTTGTCTGGACTGCTTGGGGCAGCAGCAAGGATAGCTAACCTTATAGCTTATTTACATTATTCAATCAAAGGATTGCTGAGAGGAGAAAAGATTTTGCTATTACTTATTTGGAAAAGCTTACTGCATCGTAGGCTGCAAAGCCTAACCATCGTTGGCTCTATCGCCGTTGGCGCAGCTATTGTCTTTAGCATCTTAGCTGTCTATAACGGAGTTTCGTCAGGCATGGAGCTTTCTAAGCAGCGTATGGGGGCGGACATCGTTATTGTCCCCTTTGGTGAGACGCTAGAACCCAGTCTGCTTTTGTTTGGAGGAGCTGCGGCTAATTCTTACATGCCAAAGGAACTAGTAGATGGCGTACGGGCTGTTAAGGGGGTACATTCGGTTACGCCTCAATTCTTCACCCATTCTTTATCAGCAGATTGCCATGATATTGGAACAAAAAACCGTATGATTGGATATGACCCTGCCAGTGATTGGATTCTTGCTCCCTGGCTAAAGAAGGTGCACAAAACCGAACTTAAAGATGATGAAGTGATTTTAGGTGCAAAAGTACCGGTTTGGGCTCAAAATAAAATCTCTATATTAGGTAAGTGGTACAACATTATTGCCATCGCCGAAGAAACGGGAACGACTCTTGACTACTCTTTGCTAGTCAGCATGAATGAGGCTAGAAGGGTAGTTTCTGGTGATAGAACACTAAAAAAAGTGTGGGACAAAATGGGACCTCCATCTGGTCTCATTTCCACTATTTTGGTGAAAGTTGATGATGATGCCAATATTGATAAAGTGGTAAGTGATATTCAGGAAGTTGGACTCATGAAGCCGATTGTCGCCGCTGAAGTAAAAAAACGTATTGCGGATCAGTTTACCGTTTTCGCCATATTAATCGGTGGTATTGGATTTTTAACTGTATTGACCTCTTTGTTGCATCTGTTTTCCCGCTTTTATACCTTGACATGGGAACGTCAAGCAGAGTGGGGACTTTATCTGGCCTTTGGCGCAACAGGACGGGATATCGGATTGGTGATTGTCGGCGAAGCGGCAGCCGTATCCTTAACAGGCTCAATTATCGGTTTGTTATTAGGAAGTGGATTGTATAAAGGGAGCTTAACATTATTAGAAGCTTATCAATCCTTTCCCTTTGTTCATCCTTCATGGGGTTTTCTTGCCAGCATTGCAATTGGAATTATCATAGTGTTTACTGGATTAGGAGCTTTAGCTGCCTGGCTGCCTGCACATCAGGGCAGTCGCATTGACCCCAGTACTGTTATGACTCGTGGAGAATTTGATTGATAGGAGGAAAATATGAACACTCTACTAGAACTCCGTAATATTGAAAAGAAGTACGGCGATGATGTTATTTTATCAAAGGTTTCCTTTACCCTGACGAAAGGAACTGCAATTGCTATTATTGGACACTCTGGCGGTGGTAAAACCACGCTGCTGTCTATTATGGGACTGCTGCAGCGAGCAACTTCCGGCAATGTACTGGTAGATGCTATTGATATTGGGGGATTGGATTCTTATCAACTAGCCAAACTGCGTGGACAGTACCTTGGCTTTGTCTTTCAAAGAGCTCGTTTGATCAATTCTCTTACTGCCTTAGAAAATGTCATGGCACCTGCATGGTTTATTAGAAGAGGCGATAACATGGAACAACAGGCTAAAGACTTGCTGGAACGCTTCGGCTTAAGCCATCGTTTGGATCATAAACCACAAGAACTTAGTCTTGGTCAATTACGACGAATTTCCCTCGCCCGTGCTCTGCTGCTTAAACCACCTATCTTGCTTGCAGATGAGCCAACCAATGACCTTGATCCGGTTCTGGCCAAAGAGGTAGCAGAGTGCCTGCTTACGGCACGTACAGAAGGAGCAGGAGTCGTCATCGTTACCCATGACCCTAATTTGGCAAATCAGGCTGACCAGACCTTCCGTTTAGAAGATGGAACACTAAAACCAATTGTCTACAATAACGCCGCGTCTTAAAATAATAAAACTTTTTGAACCGCGAAGGCGCTAAGAATATGAAGAATCTGAAGACTGAAATATCCATAAGAATTCCTTCGCGTCCTTTGCATTTCTTCGTGACCTTCGCGGTTCAGTGTTTTTTATACTTTCTTACAAAGAAAAACCTTCTGTGGAAGAATGATATTCACTCTTCCACAGAAGGTTTTTTTTACAGCTAGAGAAATATTGTATTCCCTACTTAATTATCAAAGGTATGAATAACCATATCCGAAGGTTTAATTTTACCTTTAGGAAGTACCCCTGAATTTTCTAAGTCTGCAAGCCAAGGATCAATCTCCGACTCTACTATTTTAGTATCCGTAGCATAATAGTGAGTGGCATTAACTGGTACATGGATCCAGTCTTCTGTCATTTTCCGAGCTTCTTCCGGATGATCATTTGCCCATTTTTGCCCTTTGGCAATCGCTCTGGCAAATTTTTTAATAATATCTGGATGCTTCTCAATAAAATCAGTAGTGAAATAGTAATAACCTATACCGCCTGAAATACCTACACCAGCATCCAAGCTATCGGCAATTTTAACCATACCTGCATCTTCCATTGATTTATAGAAAGGAGGATGCACACCAGACACGGTTACTAATCCTTGTTTTAGAGCCTGTACGGCCTGAACATCAGGCATCGTTACCCATTCAATTTTACTTCTAGGAACATTATTTTTATCAGCAATACTATTGCCTAAAAAATCAGAGCATTGATTTGGTGTTATTAATGAAAATTTAACCTGCCCTGGTAACTTGTTTAAATCCGCAAAGGTATGAATGTCAGGAGTTACATTTGGATTGATATACCAGTTCATGTGACGCAGTTTCGGATCTTTATCTGGCGTCGGATCGATACCAGCTCGCACAACCCCCTTTATTTTAGCACCCCCAGCTATAGCAACCGCAAGATTATTGGGGTGAGCATTGCTTACATCATTCGAACCATTTAGGATGGATGGAATAATTTGATTGGGCTGGGTATCACCGGTGTAAACGACTTGTAAGCCTTCTTCTTTGAAAAAGCCCAATTGGTCGGTTACAACCCATGGAGTAGAGCTGCAAGCTGTCTGAGAAATAGTACGAATCGGAAACAAACCTTCATTAGATGCAGCAGCTGCCTCATTACCAGCAGCTGCATGTTTATTACCAAGATTAGCACCATAAGCAACAAGTCCTATAACTACCAGGCCAATAATTCCTCCCAAAATCTTTTTAATTGTTTTTTCCTCAGTCATCTTCATTCCCCTCTTACAACTTTTTCATTAACTACGCAGGTCACATTCACTCATTTACCTTTTAATATTCCGCAGGACGTTCTTGCCAACTAAGCAGCCTCCCTTCCAATACAGTAAATAAATAATTCAGAGACAATCCTAATATCGAAATCGTAACGGTAGTCGCAAATAATTTAGGAATTTGATAATTAGTCTGGGCATTAAATACTAACCATCCTAATCCACTGCTGGCACCAATCATTTCAGCAGCTATCAGCATGAAAAATGCAGTAGCACAACTGGTTTTTAAACCATGAAAAATACTGGGTAATGCAGCCAATAATATAACCTTGAAGAACAGCTCCTTCCCCGTTACGCCCATAGAGCGAGCAGATTTAATCAATAAGCTATCCACATTTTTAACTCCTGTGGTCGTATTAAGCATAATTGGCCACAGGCACACCCAGAAAATCATCGCTACTTTAGATATTTCACCAATACCAAACAATAAAATAAATACAGGAAACAATGAGAATGGATTTACCGCATTTAACAAACGTAGAACAGGAGTTACAATACGTTCAAATAATTTAAATCCGCCTCCTAAGAAAAATCCTAATGGAACACCAACAATAGCAGCAAGTATAAAGCCAACAACAGCCCTAAACATACTCGTTTCAATATGTTTTGTCAAAACTCCGGTTATCAGTAAATCCCAAAGCGTATTTAACACAAGGCTGGGAGGCGTAATGAATGTTTCTGGAACCCAACCGGCACGAGGGGCAATCTCCCAAAGCACCAGGAAGATAATAATGGATATCCCATTATGTAAAATATTTAGAGCCCGATTTAGAACTTTGCGAAATATATTTAGTTTCTTTTCATTACCACTTGCTGTGACTTTATCTAACACAATCTCCATACTCCTTCTCCTTTCTAATTTAAATCGCTAGCAAATCTCCATGAAAAATTTAATTTTCTTTTCCTGCATGCTTCCAATCCACAATACTATTTTCCACATAATCAATTAAATAGGTGATAAATACCCCCAGTGCTGCAATCGTGATAACGCCAGCAAATAACCTGGGAATAATATTATTCATTGCCGAATTGTGAATTAACCAACCCAAACCAGCACTGGCTCCAATCACTTCAGCCGCCATAAGTAAGAGGAAGGCAATGGTTGCCCCAGTACGCACACCAGTGAAAATAACAGGGGCCGCTCCCGGCAGAAGAACCTTACGGAAGATGATGAATTTATTTGCACCGATAGAACGTGCACTTTTTATATATAAAGGATCCACTTGCTGAACACCGGAGATCGTAGTAAAAAGTACCGGCCAAAGAGTAGACCAAAAAATAATACTCACTTTCGCACTTTCTCCAATTCCAAAGAACAACATAAAAACAGGAAATAAAGAGAAACCGTTAATTTGTCCAAATAGGCGAAACAATGGTCTGAGTTGCCTTGATAGCGCTGGAAATACCCCTCCTAATATAAATCCCATAGGAACGGCAACAACAATAGCAAGAACCAAGCCAATAACTGTTCGCTGTAAACTGGCAGCAATATGAATAAACAAAGAACCATCAGAGGCTAGTATCCACAAAGCTACCAGTACTTCTGATATGGGTGGTATAAATTGCCCATCTACTACTCCGATACGAGGTAGAATTTCCCATAGCAGAAAAAAAGTAATAATGCCGGAAAAATCAACAAGTCTCGCAGTAAAATCTTTAAAACTATCCTTCATTTATTTCGTCTCTCCTTCTCCTTCATGTATATTTATATTTTATCGATCAGCCAACTGACTCACTGCATACTGCAGTCCATTATTTACAGTGTCACAATATTCCACACTATAAATTTCCTTCTTATTTAACCGTTCCTTAGCATGATGACCAATTCGCATCGTTAAAACTGCATCACAATCCTGCAGGGCATTAATAATGTTATCTCTTTGTATTTCACCACTGTCGCATTCTTCCATGCCGGAACAAAATTTTTCCACAGAGCGATTTTCCACTATTTTAAAGTCTTGACCATCTCCTTGATAGATAATAAATTTTGATGCATGACCAAAATGCTGATCAACTAACTTACCATACTTAGACGTCACAGCAATTTTGTATTGCTTTTTCTTTAAATTCTGTGCTGTTTTTACCTCTGCAGTCTGACGGTTGCACATACGAAATTCCTGGGAACGGTCTTCGTTTAATAGCCCTATTGCATCAGCTCTGCATTGCTGACAGTGACGCATTTGCTGAATATCCAGCTGACAAACATTTCTAAGTTCATTTATTTCTTTCATGCTCGTTTGAGAAAAATGCTCAAATGCACTGCCAGGTGCAGGAATCAAAGGCATAATATTCGTAACAAAAACACCAAGTTCTTTAACCTTTTTTACCACTTCAGGGATATGATGATCGTTTATACCTTTGATCATAACAATATTGATTTTTACCAGAACTCCTCTTTTAGTCAAATATTCAATTCCTGCCAATTGATTTTTCAAAAGTAACTTTGCTGCCTCAACACCTTCATAGCGTATTCCTTTATAAACCACAAATTTATAAATTTTGGCTCCAATCTCTGGATCTAACGTATTTACAGTCACCGTAACATGCTGAACGCCAAGCTGAATAATTTCTTCCGCATACTCTGGCAGCAACAACCCATTCGTCGATAAGCAAAATGTAACATCGGAATTGACAGCTTTTATATTTTCAAAAGTTTGCTTTGTCAGCTTCCATTCGGCTAAAGCGTCCCCTGGGCCGGCAATGCCAACCACACTAAGCTGATCAATTTTCTCCTTGACCCACTCAAATTTATCTAACGCCTGATCCGGTGTTAAAACCTCACTCGTTACACCAGGACGACTTTCATTTACGCAATCAAATTTACGGTTGCAATAGTTGCATTGTACATTGCACTGCGGTGCTACAGGCAAATGCATACGCGCATATGTATGGTGCGCTTCTGCAGAATAGCAAGGATGTTTTTTTGTTTTCTCCATTATCTCTTGGCTTTTTGTAGTACCTGGGCAAACGCAACTCATATAAATACTCCTTCTTTCTATTTCATCTATCTTACTCTCGTAAAAAGCTCCTAGTTAAAGGAGCTTATACCCCCAAATGAACTCTCTTTTTCTTAGACTGAAGGCTACAGAAATAAATCATTTCTGTAGCCTTCAGTTTGTCTGACCAGCTTGTTAGTTTCCTGACAAGTTTACTATTTTCAATTGTATCTATGGATTAAATAGCAGCGGCTCTGCCCCGCACTTCACCTGTTTCCATTGCTAATAAATGATCCGCCCATTTAGAAGCCCAGTCTCTTAATTCCGCAGTATCCAGAGGTGATGGAACCTTTGATTCCGTAGTTTCATATACTCGTTGTGCCAGCTTACTGTAAACTTTACTTTGCTCTGAATCCGGGAAGGCTTCCACTGAAGTTTTTCCTTGAAGCTCTGCCTGGGTTACGGTTACAGAGCGAGGAACATATTCTACAACACGTGTTTTGGTTCTATCTACAAAATCATCTACAATTTCTTTCGCATAAGGTGCATTAATTGAATTTGCAATTAATCCTCCCAGTAGAGCACCGCCGGAATTAGAATATTTCTTAATTCCTTTGAACAGGTTATTTGCAGCATAGATGGCCATAAAATCAGAGGACGATACGGTAAATACATGTTCAGCAATCCCTTCTCGTATCGGAACAGCAAATCCACCGCACACAACATCGCCTAAAACATCATAAATGACTACATCTAAATCAAGTTCTTCATAAACCTTTAACTGCTTTAATAATTGAACGGAAGTAATAATACCTCGACCTGCACACCCTACTCCTGGAGCCGGACCGCCAGCTTCTACACAATAGACTCCATTAAAACCTTGAAATATCACATCTTCTGCTTTGACTTGAGATTTTTCACGCAAGGTATCCAGTACGGTAGGGATGTAAGTTCCGTCTCGCAGTGTATTCGTGGAATCTGCCTTAGGATCACACCCAAACTGCATAACCTTTAAACCCATTTTCGATAAAGCTGCACTAATATTGGAAGTCGTGGTAGATTTACCAATTCCACCTTTTCCATAAATAGCGATTTGTTTAATTTTTTTACTCATTTTTAGTCCTCCTATAATTTAAAAATAAAAAGGCTGAGGAACATTTCTAAATAGAAATGTGTCCACAGCCTTTAGTCTAATAACTAATCAGCAATAATATAAAGTTGCTCTTTTTATTATTATACTCAATGATTTGAAAAATGCAAGTGTTTTTTTATTTTTCTATAACATTCCCCATTTACGAGTGTATTCCAAATACACTTGAAACTCTGAGTCATGGAATCCCTCTTGTAATAAATATATCTTAGCAGCTTGCGCTTCTATTTTTGTTGATTCAGCAATAACAGAATCTTGATTGGCAGTAAAAGTAAATCCTTTTTCTGCTAATCTCTCCATCATCGCTGCAACACGCTCACTGCGTTCTGCCAGTTGATGACCAAAACTACGAACGCAATCTACATCAATTTCGCCGACCTTTTTGAGATTATTAGTATCTAACTCTTCCCTGTTAATGACCTTCATCGTAATACGTGTAATATATTCTACCATTTTATTTTATACTCAGCCAATAACTTGCGAATACTGCATTAGACAGCCAATACCCCAAGGGTACATTAACGATTACACCAAGGGTAAAAGCTGCTAATGGCTTCCATCCTACGGCTGTTAATTCACGAAATCGAGTAGTAAAACCGATGCATAAAAAGGTCCATGTAAAGGTCCAGCCACGCAGCGTTTTAAGAGTGCCAATAATATCTTTAGAGTAGGCCGCACCCGCTTTCTGATCCAGGAAAGAGATGACTATAGTAGTGAGGATAGAGGCAATAAAAAAGCCAATAATAAATTTAGGGAATCGATTCCATATTTCTTTTTTATCAATACGTTCCGAGTCTTTCGCACTTTTCTTTTCCCATACGGTAACGGATAAAATTGCCACTAAAAATGCCCATATACCAACAAACATGTCTCGCCCTACTACCTTCATCAAGGTAAAGGTTTTAACCGCCCGTTCATCACCAATTGCTTCAGCAGCGGCAAATCCAGCTGCATCAGCAAATTCAGAGGTTCCAATCCAAGCACCAGCAATCCCTGGTGCTAAACCTAAGGATTTTGCCCAAAAAGGTAATAAGAAAATCATAGCAACAGCCCAAATAATAACCATCGAAATCGCTATTGAAACATGCTGCTTTTCTGCCCGGCAAGCTCCGCCAATCGCGATTGCTCCAGATACACCGCAAATAGAACCACCAGCACCAAGGCAAGCTCCTAAACGAGGATCTAAGCCAAACAATTTGGTGGCTGCAAAATAGATAATACCAAAGGTTACGACAGATACAATCAGAGCCTGGGTAATTGCCGCTGGTCCTGCTTTTAGTATAATAGTAAAGGGCAGTGTGGCCCCCATCAAGATAATACCTGTTTTAACGTAATACTCGGTACGCAAAGCCTGGTGTAGCCATTCAGGAAGCTTCACCGTGTTGCCAAACAATAAACCGATTATTAATGCTAATAGAGGGGTTTCCAACTGCATTTCTTTAATATATGTATTAGATCCTAAAACAGTAACAAGAATTGACGCCACAAACAAGGTTGTAAAGCCAGCTATGAATTGTTTAATGTTAAAGCCTAGAACTTTAGCACCAATACCAAAAACAGTTGTGAAAAAAACATATAAATAAATAAGTCCAAGAGAACTTTTCCCTAGTCCAGCAGCTAACTTACCAGCATCATTAGACCAACCGGGAATAGCAACAGCCATTGTCGTGAAAAATTTACTGCCACCAGTAAAGAATGTAATCGTGGTTAAAATAACAAGACCTAAGGCAATAATAATTGCCCACGAATCTTCCTTTTTCAGCCACCTGCCCACCTCGGGTTCTTGCTTCGTCTTTTTTGCTACTTCAATTTGGCTCACTTATAGACACCCCCAATTTTATTCTCATAACCTGCTAACTGAGCAGATAAATAAAAAAGGCTAAGAACCTCCCCCTATTAGGGAATTCCTTAGCCTTCAGTTATCTGATCAGCAGAAAGATATTCAATTACTTGCTATGATAGCACAGTCAATATTAAAGTGTCAACCTATGTAATTCATCAACTTATGGTACAAATTTTCTTACTTTAAAATCCACGCCGATCTTTTGAGCAATCACTCTGCAAGCCTGTATGTCATTATCGCACATAACACCAACTACAGATAATGCCACATGTGGAACATACCTTTTGCACTTAACCGCAAAATCTAAAAGACCATCAAAAGATGCCTCACCATAATCAGATCGACACAGTTCCTGATAAAGCTGTTTATTCTTTGCATTAAGACTAATAGAAACAGCATCGATTATTCCATTCAATTGTGAAGTAATATCAAAGCCACAAATTAAATTTCCATGTCCATTCGTGTTAATACGAATGGGAAGCTGATATTGAGCTTTTAGTTTTTTGCATATTTCAATAACATCATAGGCCCGCATCATAGGCTCTCCGTAGCCGCAAAATACGAATTCTTTATATTTAGAAATATCATGTCTTTGAACATCGGCAATTACTTCATCGATGGTAGGTTCCCGCTCCAGCCAGAGGTTCTTTCCATCCGTAACACCATCTGCATTATTTCTTACACAAAAAGAGCAGTGACTGCTGCATCGATTCGTAATATTAAGATATAAAGAATTCTCCAATTCATAAGTGATCGTCATTGACATGTTTCATCATCCTTTGTATTTCGATCCAGCAGCAATAAATGCTTACAATTTTTTAGGGGAAAACCAGGTGAAATATCGCTATTTGCATCCCTGAGAAGATCCCCCGCAAGAACCAGTGCCACAAGATGATTGACAACCAGCAGACTGCTTAATGCTATTTTTTATAAATTTTCCTCGCTTTCCATAAGCTTGCAATGCTTTTTCAATGGAACTATTAACTGACAGAGCAAGAATTCCCTTCTTTCTCAACTCTTGTTCTGCTCCGGGCCCGATTTGCTTTGCCAGCACCACTTCCACATCAGTAAGCAAATCGGCTGTCGTACTAGCAATATGGGCATGCACATTCTGAGAGTTAGGCGAGATATTGTCACGACGCTCCAGGAATGTATATTCTCCTTTTTCATCCACTTCATAAATCAAAAATTCTTTCGACCTGCCAAAATGTTCATTAATAGAGACTCCATCCGTACTGACAACAGCAACCTTAGACATAATACCACTCCTCTTATTTATTCTGTTTATTAAAAATGCAGCCAAAGTAACCCTTGGCGCATGACATTTATTTAACAAAACGACCATCGTCTTTTGTTGTTGACAACTTATGTAATTTTTTTTCAAACCACCCAGTCCGCTCTGGTTTCCTTACATCAAATTTCGCTACGTAGGGCTTGATGTCTAAAAGAGGCGTTCCATCTACAATATCTACGTCCCGAATATAGAGTTTGTTTTCTGCCACTTTGAGAAGACGCACTACGGAAAACCCGATTGGATTGGGTCTGCTTGGCGATCGGGTAGCAAAAACACCATGTAAATTAGTATCTAGAAAAGGTTTTACCAGCAAGGAAGACTCTTTCACTAAATGAAAATGATATAACAAAATAATATGAGAAAATCCTTCAATATCTTTCAATCCTTCCACATATTCTGGATATAGGCTGATCACACCATCAATATCTTGTGCTGCTGGTGACTGAATGGGCGTTCCTTTTGGCTCTTTAAAAGGCGACTGAACAATGCCGATCTCTTGATATGTAATCATGTTTTCTACCTCTTTCACTATTTATCTATACATCATAACAAAAAGACTGCATTCCAAATTACCTGGGAAATACAGCCTCTAGTTCATCACCTAGTCAGTTGCTTTTAATGCTATTTATTCATGATATCAATCCCTAGCGGTATGTATCCAGGACTTTTCCATAAATATCTTCAATTACCCGCAGTCCGCCATTATAACCGGCATAGCCGCAATTTAAAACAAGTCGATAAGCAACGGGTACACTTAAAATCAAAAGATCGCCACCAATTTCTGTTGCTAAATCTCTTTCCCAGGCACTTCCTACAATTAATGCTCTATGCTTGTGATCATCCTTTCTAATTTCCTCTTGAATAGCACCAGCATCAGTATTGAAACTGACTTTGGCAGAGCGTAAAGAAGAAATCTTGTTAAATTGCTCCTGAATGGCTTCCTGAAATTCTTCCGGTGTGTCATCAATAATGAATTGTTTGGCTGGAAGAATGCCAAGTTCATTTAATAAGTATTTGGAAAGGCCAATCCCATAGGAAGCATCTAAAATCGTATAAAATCTTCGTGGAAGCCCATACCTGAACTCCAATATAAAATCAGCCATACGTTCAATATGCATATAAAACTTTTCTTCTTCTTTTTTAATAAAGGCTTCGGTATAACTTCTATCAATACCAGTAACCTCAGCAACCTGTCGCAAGAATTTCGTTGTTTCCTCACCACCAATGGGTAAATAGGGAAAATGAATATAAGGAGTCTTATATTTTTCCTCTAAGTGCTGAGCAATTCCCAGGCCTGCCCAGGCGTTAATAACAACATTATATTCAGCCTGGGGAATGCTTTGCCATTCGTTAATGCCACCAGATTCTGCACCAAAAAGAATATTGACCCTAAGACCTATGCCTTCCAAAATTCTCTTGATTTCCTCTAGATTTCCGTTCCAGAAAGGATCTTGATAAGGAACCGTAGCAAATACATTCACCAGCCCTTTGATTTTGTCTGTTCCTTTTTTAAATTTATCTACATATTGATCAATAATGGCTTTAACCACGGTCTCATGGCTCACATAGTTATTACTCTTAAAGCCACCTGTTTCAACATATACAATTGGTCTATCCTGTTCTTGGTAAGCGCTTGTCACCTGCCCGATGTCATCCCCGATAATATCAGAGGTGCAGCCAGTCAATACAGCATAAAGATCTGCATCGATTACTTTAAAAGCACCTTCAATCACATTACCTAATTTTTGTTCGCCGCCAAAAACAATTTCAGATTCACTTGCATTGGTACAAGGTACAGTATTTCCACCTGCATAGCCTTCACCTTGCCCGAGAAGTCTGTTGATTTTATCACCGCAGCCAGGTCCGGAATGCAAAATAGGAACTGCTCTTTTTATGGCAATCACGGATTGCTGTGCGCCTAAAGCACAAGAATAGCGCGGTTGTTCAATAAGTTTTAACATCTAAGTCACTCCTAAGAAAAGAAAATGGGTCTTGTTCCAGCCACCATTTGGTGTAAGGCATCGTACTGTGTTTAGCAAGGTTAATGACAAACTCTTTGTTATCAAGGGATTCCAAAATTCTTTCCGCATAGTTTAGAACCCCCTGATAGCCAAAGCTGAGTTGTTCATCGCCAATTAAAAGTGTAGGAATCCCCAGTTTTGCTCCCCACATCGTCATACCGCCATGTCTGGCAATCATGATATCGGGTCTTACTTTATTTAAAATATTAACTAATTCATAAGCTTGTTTGTTACAAACGTTATAATTGGGAACATCACCATAGGTATTGACAGCATGAGCCAATGCATCTGAGACCACATCACCATTATCATAAATAGGATCATGATGAAAAATTGCCGCCCCCTGCACGGTCATTCCCAATTCCTGCAAAAGTGCAATTAAAGCGTGCCCGTGGGCAGCACCAGCCGTTAGATAGGCTGTTTTACCCTGAAGTTTATTACGATATTCCTCAAGCTTCGGCAATACACGTTCATGCTCCTTAGCAATCACCTCTTCGATCTCCCCTTGCCTATTAAGAACTCTGCCGATTTCTCTCATCCAGCGATCTGTACCCGCTATACCATAAGCCGGGGGAGATTTGATCTCAGGCACACCATAAACCTGTTCTAAAGCAGCACCAATATAAGTCCCAAGGGTGGAACAAATTTGAATGGTAGCTGCAGCTTCTGAAATATGTTCTAACTGGGCTACTGTTGAAAATGGAACAATATAGTCTACTTCATACCCTAGTGGATTCAACAGTTCATCAAATATTTTACTTCCCCAAAATTTATAACATTGACCTTATTTGATTTTTTTTCTGGCGGCTTTACAAGCTTTCTAACAATGGAATGATATGCCGCATCAAACCCTGTAGTCCAAATCTTTGATTTAAAACCCTCGCAAAAGCAAGCAATTACAGGAATCCCCAATTCTTCTGATAAGTCATTTGCAACCCCTTCCACATCATCTCCAATAATTCCAGATGCACAAGAAGTCGTAACAAAAATCGCATTTGGCTTGACTCTTTCATAGGCTTTACGAATCGTATCAGCAAGCTTCTGGGTTGCACCAAAAATAGTATCTTGCTCTTCAATATTTGTACTGAAGTATCTTCCAATTACAGGAGAAAGCTCTCTCTCTCCATTTGCCCCACCCGATAGACAAAATTAAAAGTAAAGAAATCCCCAGCACAACCGACTGGAGCGTGGTTGACAACAATAGCGTCCTGAATCATAGAAAATTGGCAAAACGCATTGCCCGAGCTGCATCCCATACATTGGCTAAAACTTCTTTCACTTTCTTTCAACGTGCCTGCGCGCGCGCACCCAACCAGTTCACCTGCAGTTCCTGCAAATCCCGTAATAGACCCCAGACGTGCTTCTCGGGTTTGAACCTCTGATGCTTTAAGATTAATGACACTCATACCGAACCTCCTAGTTAATCCGAAAATAAAGAGGCTTCGAGCAAAATACATATTTTGCTCGAAGCCTCTGTCGTTTCATACAGCCAGCTTACCCAACGCCACTTTATAAAATTTAAATAAATCATATCATTGATTATTATAAAAGTCAATTTAAGCAGCCTTGTCTTTCAATACTACTTTCTCAGTATTTCTGGAACCAATTCTACCCCTTCCTGGCATGTATTTCTTTTATTCCGATAGTTTCTCAATTCTCCAATCATCGATTACAGAACCTTGCCCGGTGGACACCTTTACCTCCATACTCGAATGTTTTACCTCTACTGTAAGATAGATCGGTTCATCTAAGGGATTATAAACTTCATCCCATGGCTTAGCCTTTGAACTCTGATATGCTTTTGTACCACTTTTCCCGGCAGTAACATAGATTGTCCCTAGGCTGGCACCCTCCACCTTCTCATTATTATACAAAGGATAGGTTCGGGCATATATCTGTTCGTGCCCCGAGAAAGCAATATCAACATGATATCTATCGAAAATCGGCACAAAGGCGCTCTTACTATCATCGTCAATAGCATTTGTCTGATTGCTATAAAGCGGCTGGTGAAAGACTGCCACTTTCCATTTTTTATTCGTATTTTGTAGATCTCTTTCTAACCACGCTTTTTCTTCCCTCAATAGATCTGAAAAGGAACAACATTCTTCATTCATTTGGCTATCCAGCATCACAAAATGTACTTCACCATAATCAAATGAATACGCCTTTCCTTTCAAATGTTCTGGACCATTAGATGGCAGTTTAAAAAGAGTTTGGTATAATATCGGCTGAGATATTTTTTCATCTTTTGTATAGGTTTCATGATTTCCTAATACTGGCATAGCAGGAATGGTATCGATGACTCCTTTAGCGGCTTCCAGCCAAGCGTTCCATTGCATGAAATCTTGTCCAACAGCCACTAAATTTCCTGTATTAATAAAAAATGCAGCTTTTGAATTGTTTTGAAAGGCCTGATGCAAAGTAGCACCCCAAGTACTATAATCAACGCTTTGAGAATCACCAAAAATAAAAAATGCAAAGGCAGAAGAGCTCTTAGGCGCAGTTGTGAATTCGTACCACTCAGTCCATATGTTCCCATATCCTACCCTATAATAATAACATGTTCCAGGTTTTAGTCCAGTGAGATTCACTGAATGAATACTCATATCTCCCGCATTAGTTGATAATTCCTCTACAGTTGAAGTAACGGTTCTAGTATCATAGGGAAAAGGTCCTGTCGTAAACCTTTCCCCATATTCAGTAAACCCATCTTTAGCATCTTTATCCATTCGCCATGTGATGGCCTGGGTTGTCTGTGGATCATCCCTCCATGTTAAGGTGATATGATCTGGAACGGGACTTCCCAAGGACGACGCTGAGAAAAGAAAACGTACACTCGGCACAATCATAATGACAATCACTAACGTCATGATCCATAAGCCACGTAAAAAGATTTTCTTCAGCACAGAACTGCCCCCTTTTGATGTGAACATGCTGATGGCGCTCCAATGTAGAATGCTCTCCTGATGCTACTTGAAAATAGCGAAGTTGCAAGGCAGCTCCGATCTTATCCCTTCGCTATATATAATGATTTCCATAAAAAAAGATCAAAGCAAACTTGGCCGTAAACCAAATTTATTTTGACCTTTAGTTTTCTAATCAGTCTTATAACATACATATCATTTTTAACTAATTTTGTCAATCATTTCAGACTTAATTGATTTCTTTATAGCAAGCAATATACAAATGTAATGCATTACATACTGATCACAATCCAAAATACTCTGTATAGAGAGCCTTGGCTTTATTTTCATTTTCAACATTTTTGATAATGGCCCGTCCGTCAGCAAAAAGAGTTATTTCTATCTCATGAATTTTCAAACGCAAAAGAAAACGATTGGATTTAATTTCTCCTACATGAGCCAAACGCTTTAGAATATCGGAAAAGTCCATCTTGCGTACCTGACCTGGCACAATTTGCACCGCCTTTTGTCCGCATAGCAAAGTCGTATAGGTTCCTTTTTCTTTAGTAAGATAATGATATTCATGTTTAACACAGGCAGGACAGTCTGATTGCCTCGATAGCTCTTTGCTATGAAAAGAGTTATTCCAAACATCAATGAAAAGGGCTGCCTTTCTGACATCAGAACTGCCAACCAGTATTTTTACAGCTTCTGCCGATGCATATGATGAAATGATACCCGTAATCATATTCAGCACTCCAGCTGAACTGCAAGTGCCGCTAGCGCCTGTATCTGGTATTTCAGGCATGAAGCATCGATAACATGGAGTTTGTCCTGGAATTATGTTCGCAGTAAGACCATAACTCCCCAATACAGCCCCGTGCACCCAAGAAATATTCTTTTTCAAACAAATATCATTTAAAAGGAAGCGAGTCTCAAAATTATCCGTGCCATCCATGACAAGGTCAACATCTGTTAATAGCGTTTCAATATTTGCAGCATTCACATCGCTGACAATTGCCTCTAGTGTTATTTCTGAATTGACCCTTCCCAAATGCTGAGCAGCAGCAACGGCTTTAGGCAGTTGCTCACTAACATCCGCTTCATCAAAAATCGTTTGCCGCTGTAAATTGCTAAGCTCTACAAAATCACGATCAATTAAGCGTATATATCCAACCCCAGCTCTCACCAAGTTATTGGCAATTACAGTTCCCAGTGCTCCTAAACCAATGATTGCCACCCGACTGTGCCCAATCTTCTCCTGACCTGCTGAACCGATACCTTGAAAAATAGCTTGCCTGGAGTATCGTTCTGGTACATGTATCATCTCATTTCCTCCACCAATTCTTTCCCAATCGCAGTAATTGCCTGCAAACACGTTTCTATTTCTTCTTCTGTAGTAAAATAGCCTGGACTAATACGGATTGTTCCCCCCTGCAAGGTTCCCAGTACTCGATGAGCATCCGGGGCGCAATGCAGACCTGGACGGACAGCAATTTGAAAGGATTGATCCAAAATCATACACAGCTCATTCGCACTGATCTGCTCAAGATTAAAAGACACAACAGCAGCTCGCTGCTGTCCCAATGGCGGACCATAAAGCACCACTCCCGGTATTTTCGCCAAACCTGCTACTAACAGATTTGTCAATTCTTCTTCCCGCTGCTTTATCTTTTCCATACCGGTTTCCATGATATATCGAATGCCGGCTCCAAGTCCGGCAATTCCTGAAGTATTAAGTGTGCCGCTCTCATATCGTTCTGGTAATTCATCCGGTTGTTCTAAAGACTCAGAATGGCTGCCAGTACCGCCTTCACGCAAGGTCTTTAGCGTAATCCCCTTATGGACATATAGCCCGCCAACACCCTGACAGCCTAATAAAGATTTATGACCAGGAAAAGCCAAAAGATCAATTCCCATTTCCTGCACATTGATTGGAAAAACACCTGCGGTTTGGGCACAGTCTACTAAAAAGGCAACACCAAACGCTTTTGCAATTTGTCCAATTTCCCCAATGGGATTTAATGTACCAGTCACATTAGAAGCATGAGTTATGGCAATTAACTTGGTATTTGCCTGAATAGCATTCTGAATCTCCCGAAGAGAAATTCCATTAACAGGCGATGTCGCCACCTTGGTAACAGTAACCCCATTTTTACACAGCGCTTCTAAGGGGCGAGCCATAGCATTATGTTCCATAGAACTGGTAATAACATGATCGCCTGGCTGCAACAATCCTTTTAAAGCCAGATTAAGAGAATCAGTAACATTTAAGGTAAATACCACCTGAGACGGATGAGGAATAGCAAACAATGCTGCCGCTAATTCTCTTGTTTCTTGAACCAGTCTGCCAGCTTCAATTGCCATGGTATGCCCCGAACGGCCAGGATTTGCTCCGATTTGTCGCATAACCTTGTCAACCATTTGATATACGCTTTCCGGTTTAGGCCAAGAGGTGGCAGCATTATCCAGATAGATCATAGAAACTACACCTTCCTACTATTTAAACTACAAATCTAAAAAAGACTAAGACATCTCCTTTATCAGGATACAACGATCTTAGCCTTAAATATCTTCTCAGTCCTAATTTTGTTTTTCTAAATTACTAGTCGTTTAAATATTACTGCATTTGGAATTAGAATTCAAGTCCTTTTTAACTCCAGTACTTACTAACTTCATCTGTCAAGTCTTTAAAAAGAACCGTTGATAAATATCTTTCACCTGTGTCGGGAAGCAATGCAACCACCGTTTTACCTGCATTCTCTGGTCGTTTGGCAATTTGGGCAGCCGCAAATGCAGTAGCACCAGAAGAAATCCCCACTAGCAATCCTTCCACTCTAGCAAGCACTCGAGCAGTATCAATGGCCTCATCATTTTTCACTTTAAAAACTTCATCAATAAGCTCAAAATTAAGAACTTTAGGCACAAAGCCCGCCCCTATACCTTGAATCTGATGAGGGCCAGGATTTCCCCCTGACAAGACGGGGGAATCATTCGGCTCTACTGCTACAATCTGGATATTGGGATTTTTCTCTTTTAGCACTTCTCCCACTCCTGTAACCGTTCCTCCTGTACCCACACCAGCTACAAAAATATCAATCTTGCCCCCTGTGTCACGCCAGATTTCTTCTCCTGTTGTTTCCTTATGAATTGCAGGATTTGCAGGATTGTTAAATTGCTGCAAGATGATAGAATCTGGAATCTGGGTAGAAAGTTCTTCCGCTTTGCGAATTGCCCCCTTCATCCCATCGGCACCAGGAGTGAGCACTAGTTCTGCTCCAAGAGCTTTCAATAAAGTCCGCCGTTCCAAACTCATCGTATCCGGCATGGTAAGGATGATCCGATATCCTTTTGCCGCAGCTACAAAAGCAAGACCGACACCAGTATTACCACTTGTAGGCTCAATGATTACCGTTTGTTTCTTGAGCAAACCTTTTAGTTCAGCATCTCTGACCATTGCGTTACCAATTCGATCTTTTACACTGCCTAAAGGATTAAAATATTCAAGTTTCAATAATAATTCGCTATTTAATTTTGCCAGCTTAGCAAAAGAATTTGGTCGCAATAAAGGAGTATTGCCTATTAGTTCAGTCAGATTATCTACGATAGCAGCCATTATAATTCCTCCTGTAATTTTTATGTGCTTTCACTATTTTAAACCTTCGCTTCTTTGATATTGTCAAAGGGATTGCTTTCAAACCAAATGGGACGAAACGGCAATGCAACATTTGACACTATCTTTTTTGACAGGGATGTATTTTTCAGCACTCTTGCTGCTTTTCTTGCCAGCTCAAAAGCGCCGGAATAACCCATATAATTAAAGGATTGACCAAATAAAGGAACAGTAGGAATGCCCAATTTCGTTATCCATGCATTTGCTTGGGCATGACCGACATACAGGTCTGGCTTAAGCCTGCTAAGAATAACCAGCTCTTCTGCGGGCTGTCCTGGTGCAACGTCAATAACAGCTTCCTGATCATCAATACTATCGATCATCGGAATAGCAAAACGATCAAAATTATGCGGTTTTAATCCTACAACCCTCATTCCCAATGACTGATACAATTCGCCAGTAGTAAAGATGCGTGTCTCACCACCGCCAACAAATACACTTTTTCCCTTTAGAACTTTTTTAAATGGTTCTAAAGCTTCTTCCAATTGTGCCGTTTCAATCGCAATCAGCTTTTCCACTTCCTTTTCCAGCTTAAAGAATTTTGCAATTACCCTAAGCCATTGGTTGGTATTTTTTATCCCAATGGGCAGCGTATCAATAATATATTCTGTGCCAAAACGTTCTTTCAAATGACCGAGAAGATAATCATCATGAGTCGCACAAATGCTGATGTTCAGTGCTGCTTCGCTGATGCGGGAAATTTCTTCAACGCTGGAATACAAAGGCAATACCCGCACCTCTAAACCAAGAGCTGTAAGAAGTCTTGACAACTCGACCTCATCGCCGTAACTTGTAGAACCGACATTGAAAAGATTCACAATTTTACTATGACGGTATTTTTCGTTTGAATCTGCAAGTTCATTGGGAAGTGCTTTCTCATATCGTTGTATTGGCTCCACCATTTTTTTCAATACACCATGATATGCAGAATCATAACCTGTCGCAACATATTTGCTTTTAAACCCTTCACAATGGATCGGCACAACTTTTGCAGCAATCTGCCCATCAAGCTCATTTAATAGAGTATCAATATCGTCCCCTATAATACCAGGTACACAACTATTGCCTATAATAATGGCATCTGGACGATATTCTTGCTCAGCATACAAAACTGCTTGACGCAATTTCTCAATACCGCCTGTAATAACATCTGTGTCATCCAAATTGGTTTGTATCCATATGGTATCAGTAGTTGTTGGTCTTTGCTTTAGTATTCTGGCAGTTTTCCTGGTTCCGGCTCTTCCTAGATTATTAGAACCGCAGCCAAGAGGTCCGTGAATGATGACTACTACATTTTGAAAACTACTAACAATCCCCAGTGCCAAGTTTAATTGACAGCCACCGCCCTGAGCAAATTTCCTGCTGTTATTTTTGCTGCAGCCAGTTCCCATTCCTGTTCTTAAACTATTGCAGGAACCACCAAATGCGTTGCATGTCTCGATTCGAGCCTCTCTGGTAGGTGCTGCTTCGGCAGATAAATAATCATATGTAAGACCTTCTGTCAATTTAGACATGTATTATACCCCCTCATAATTATCGATCGCTGACAAGCGCTGAAATAATGTCTTCCGTTAGAGTTAAGCCACCCTTGTAACCCGTATATCCTCTATCTAAAACAGCCCGGTTTGTGATTGGGAATACTACAGGAAGAAAGCCAGCTCCAAGCTTTTGCGCCACACTCGCTTCAAGGCTGCTGCCGACAAGAAAAGCTGGACTGAGGGCATCAAAATACTTATCATTCTGGTTGTATTTCCAACTTTTTCGTACATGATTGAGAAGCTGCCCAGCCTGCAGCTCGAATACCACTTTGGGTTTCGTTTCAGAGCCAAGCTGTTTGAACTTTAATTCATATTCTTTTTTACGTAGATCGTCAATATCATCATGAATGACGACGATATGGGGAATCCAGCCTAAGTCATCAGCCAGGAAGCTTGTTAATGGAAATGCATAGTTTGTGTCAGCAGAAATAATGGCATATCTTTGAAAGTCCAAATCCGTATAAATATCCAAAATTCTTTCGATGTAGCTATAATAATATTTTCGTTCTTTTGCAAGAAGCGCCTCGATCTCAGCTGGCTCAATCCCCAATCGTTCACCAATTTTATGTAAGAATGCATCGGTTCTGCTTGCACCAATGGGAAGGTCTGCCGTTATATAAGGAATCTGATGAATTTGTTCGAAAACCCTTGCAGTCTCAATGCCGTAATTCTCAGATAAAACAACGGTTAATGAAGCATCACCGTAATTTCTTATTTTTTCAATCGTTTCTCCGTCACCAAAGAAGGTATTTGCTTTTATCCCCAATTGGTTTAGCAATCTTTCGATTTCTCTAATATTCCCCCGATAAAAGACATCCTGACCAGGCACAATTCCCAGAATAGTAATCGTCTTTTTTTCTTTTACGTCTTTCTTTTCAACTAACTCAGCTGCGATCGTACTTAGCACTGCCTCATACCCTTTAAAACTATCGCCTAAAAAACCTGGTGTATTGGCAGCAAGCACTGTCGCTTTATCGTTTCTATAGCGATGGGTCACTCCCACTGCATCATCACCAATGATTTCCACCTGGCAGCCCGTCACCACAAAATAAAGATCAGCATCTATTATCTTCACAGTGTTGATAATCTGCTCTTCCAATCGTTCTTCACCGCCAAAAACGATATCGTTTTCGACAATATTAGATGTAGGTATCATCGTTCCGCCACAATACCCGGAACCTTTATAGCCGCTTGCCAGATTATAGGTACCCGACAATGTACCTGCACACCCTCCAGATGCATGAACGATGGGAACTGCTTTTGGCAATGCTGACAGAGTAACAATGGCACCACCGAGAGCACAGGTAACTTTTGCGCGTTCGATAAAAGTAGACATTTAGCAACCTCCTAAAATGAATAATATAATAATGCAAATAACCATCATAAAAAAGAATTGAATAGTATGAGCAATTGTAATGAAGAGCTTTAAATTTTTATTTGTATGTGTAAACACAAAAGAGGTCAAACTACTATTTTGTAGTTTAACCTCTTTTATTCTCAGTCAGTTAATGGATGCTATTCAATTCTCTTAGCGATTACACACTTTACCTGCTTGAAAGTCAATGCTTCATCTCAGGTAATTGATCTAGAATCGTCTTAATGATTTCTAGAATATATCTTATTTCTTATCCTGTCAATAGTCTTAACACTAATTTCTTCCCAGACATTTTTAAAACACATTATCTTCTAAAATGTATATTTATTGCTTTCCAAAGGATAAATATCACTATCTTTTTGACAATATATATCGAAACACGATATTTCTTCTTGGAAAAAGTTTGACTATAGTGATAAAATAATACTAGCAACCCAAAAACGTATCTTACACTTTCGCTGCTTACTTAGGGTTTTCACAAAAATCTATAGAATAAAGAGGGTATTTATGAGTATTAAATCTTTAACTCCGCTTGACGGACGCTATGAATCTGTTACCAAACCATTAGGCGACTTTTTTTCAGAATGGGCATTAATGAAATATCGCACCCATATAGAAATTGAATGGCTGATTACCATGGCATCTAACTCCGCATTCACTCAAGTACGTACTTTTACATCTGCTGAAGTACAGTTGCTGCGAAAGATTGTTACTTCTTTTGATGAAGAAGTTGCTTTAAAAATTAAGGCGATCGAAAAAATTACGAATCATGATGTGAAAGCTGTTGAATATTTCTTAAGAGATACACTGAGTACGACTTCATTATCTGATGTTCTTGAGTTTATTCATTTTTCTTGTACCTCTGAGGATATCAACAACTTATCCTATGCATTAATGCTAAAGGACGGCATCCATAAAGTTTGGCTGCCAGCAGCCAAAGAGCTTGCTGCCGAAGTGGCAAACAAAGCCGAAGCCTTAAAAGACGTTGCGATGCTGGCACATACTCATGGACAATCTGCGTCTCCTACCACTATGGGAAAAGAGCTTGCTGTATTTGTATACAGATGGAATCGACAGTTGAAACAAATCCGCAGTCTTGAGTTTCTAGGAAAATTCAATGGAGCCGTTGGTAACTTTAACGCTCATCAAATTGCCTATCCTGAAATCGACTGGGAAAATGTTGCCAAGAATTTCGTCGAGGGACTGGGTCTGGAATACAATCCGCTGACAACCCAAATAGAATCTCATGATTATGTGGCAGAGTGTTTTCATGCCATCAACCGTTTTAATAATATTGTCCTGGATTTTGACCGAGATATGTGGCTGTATATCTCTTTGGGTTATTTTAAACAAAAAACCATAAGCGGTGAAGTTGGCTCATCGACCATGCCTCATAAAGTCAACCCTATCGATTTTGAGAACTCAGAGGCAAATTTGGGGCTTAGTAACGCGCTACTGGATCATCTGGCAAATAAACTGCCTATATCCCGCTTACAAAGAGATCTTAGCGACTCCTCGGCGCAGCGCAATATAGGAGCTGCTATTGGATATTCTCATATAGCCTTATCTTATGCTTTAAAAGGTTTTGGCAAAACCCTGGCTAATAATCAGGTTATTGAAAGTCACTTGACTGATGCTTGGGAGGTCCTGTCAGAAGCTGTACAAACCGTGATGCGTAAGCATGGACATACGAATGCCTATGATAAGTTAAAAGAAATTACTCGAGGAAAAGTAATTGGGGAAGCAGAAATTCGTTCTTTTATCGAAAGCGTAGAATTGCCAAAAGAAGATAAAACTCGCTTACTCGCTTTAACGCCGCAAAAGTATATCGGCTTGGCTGTAGAACTGGTTAAGCACATAAAGTAAGAAAACGTCAATACTCTAAAGTGAACTGCCGCCTTCAGATCCAGGCGGCAGTTCATTTTTTTCTTGCTACTCAATTGATCCTCTCTTCTGTCAAACTAAACTGCCACCCTAAGAGTCTCACTTCCAGTAATTAAAACAGATGATCAAGTAACTATTAATGATTAATTCCTAAGATTATTGCCAATGATTTTTATTAATAATTTGAACTTACCAACACAGAAAAAATATCTTCGGCCAAACGTAAGGCTCCATTATAGCCGATGTAGGTGCTATTTAATATAAATCGATCCGCAACAGGGAAAGAAACACTTAACTGATATCCATTCAGCTCTTTGGCGATCATTTGATCCCAAGCACTTCCAAGAATTAGTGGTTTACCACGGAACTTCGTTTCTCTTAACTTCTCGCGAATGGTTCCACTGTCATTGGTAAATACTACGTTCGCAGAAATCGTTGGACTTAAATTTTTAAACTCTTCTTCTAAGTCTGCCTGGTATTTTGCAGGAATATTATCAATGATAAACTGAGTTCCTGGCAAAAGACCAAGATCATTCACTAAGAATTTAGAAATTCCCAGTGCGTAAAAACTATCAGAAATCGTGATAAATCGGCTCGGTAATCCTACCCGTGCTTGTAGTAAATAATCAGCTGATCTTTCAATATAATAATCATAAGGTTTTTCCAATTCCGTAATAGAGGCTTCCACCTGCTCTGATGGCAGTCCTGCACATTTACCAACGGCTCGCAGAAACTTACTCGTCTCAGTCGGTCCAATTGGCAGAGCTGGATAATGTAAATAAGGAGTACTTAATTTTTCTTCTAATTGTTTAACATTGGTTAAACCAATCCAGGATGACAATAATAAATTGAACTGTGCTTTAGGGACCTTGTCCAGTGCATCCACTCCGCCGCCAGGTCCAAAAATGATATTGGCTTTTAAGCCAATTGCTTCTAGTAACTTACGAATTTCCTCTAGATTCCCGGTCCAGAAAGCATCATAGTAAGGAACGATAGAAAAAACATTGACCAAACCAGGTTCTATCTCTTCTGAAGGCTGCAAGTATTGATCAATGATAGCACCGAGTATTAATTCGTGTCCAACAAAATTATTACCGCTAAATCCTCCTGTCTGAGCGCAAACCACTGGTTTACCTTGTTTTTGGAATCCCCTTGCCACTTCTGTGGAATCATCACCCACGATATCAGCTGTGCACCCAGTAAGAACCACATATAAATCCGCATCCATTACTTCTAGACTATGAGTGATTAACTCTTTTAATTTTTTTTCACCGCCAAATATAACTTCTGCTTCTGTACTGTTGGTGCAGGGCATAGCATGCCCCCCTGCATAGCCAGTACCTTGGTAACCATTCGTAGTGCTTAATGCTGTCGATAATCTTTGACCGCAGCCAGGACCAGCATGAAGAATGGGGACCGCCCTATCAATCGCCAAAACAAAATGCAGGGCAGCCAAAGCACAAGAGTATCGTACTTGTTCAATTACTTTAATCTTCTTAGCAGCTTTAGCCACTACACCACCGCCTTAGTAATTCGTTCTTTCTTCTTCGGAGGCGCCTCACCCAAAAATGTAAAGGCATCTTGTTCCAACCACCAGTTCGTATAAGGCAGCTTAATTTTACTAGCAAGATATTGGACAAAAGTTGGATTGGCTAGAGTATCCGCAACGCGATTGCCAAAATTAATTAAACCTTGGTAACCGAAAGATTGATATTCATCATTAATAAAAATAGTAGGTATTCCTAGTTTAGCAGACCAAATTGCCATGCCAGGATGCCTGCAAACAAACAGATCTGGTTTTAATTGTCTCAGTAGATTGTTGATTTCATGAACTTGAAGCTCACTGACACAAGCAGGAATATCTTTTTCATTTTTAGCAAGATCTAAAATCGTAGCCGGAATCTCACCATAATCATGACGCTGATCAAAATGCCAGCTTGCTGCCCATATCACTTCTAAGGCAAGCTCTTGCAATAGTCTCGTATAATTTTGGGAAAAGCTTGGTCCCATACCAATGACCACTCGCTTACCCGTCAGCTTCTCCCTTAATTCCTCTAACTCTGGAGCGATGGCAGCGGTTTCTTCCGCAATGAGTTTTTCAACCTCATCTTCTCTTCCCAGTACATTCCCTAATTCTCTTAGCCAGCTATTGATACCAGCGATTCCATGTGGTTGTAAGGATTTGATGTAGGGAACACCAAAATGTTCTTCCAGACCGCTGGCTAAATAACTTCCCAAGGTTCCGCAAAAGCTGAGAGTCGCTGCCGCTTCTGATATTTTGCTTAGTTGGTCCACAGTCGTGAATTGAACGAGAAATTGTGGTACTAAACCTAAACGACCCAGTAATCGGACAACCTCTTTTCTGCCAATACCGGAAAAGTTAATAATATTGATCAGATTCGGGTTCTTTTGCTCGGCTGGTTTAACAATATATGTCAAGATAGCGTGAAACGCTGCATCAAACCCCGATGCCCACAGTTTAGAACGAAAACCTTCGCAATGAACAGGAACTAAAGGTACTGGTATTTCTTCTGCTAATCCTTCCAGTATTCCACTAACATTTTCTCCAATGATCCCGGATACGCAGGATGTTGTCACAAATATTACTTTAGGGTTAAACCGCCTATAGGCTTCTCGTATACCCTCTCTAAGTTTAGCAGCACCACCAAAGACAGTGGCTTCTTCCGTCATGTTGGTATTAATATAATTAATATTGGTATATTCTAGCTCTCTAGAAAATTGACCGCGGCGATTGTTTATATTACTTTGTATCGTATCTGAGCCGCATCCAATGGCACTATGGCCAACTACTGCAGCATCTTTAATCAATACTAATTGTCCCTGAGCACAACCTAAGCTGCAAGCAGTTGTCTGCGTGAAACCTCGTTCCCCACTTTTTAAAGAGCATCCACCAGCTTGCGCCGCCAAATCTTTTATAGAACCTTTGTAACCGGTTATAGAGGATAATCTGTTTTCTCTTATTTGGGCTTCTGGTGTCGTAAGATTAATTGACATAAAATTCAACCCCTTGTCATTTTTAATAAACTAATCATGAATACATGAAATATTTCTTTGGACTTATTACAGCCTATTTTTCTGTACAAAGAAAAAAGGCCAAAGAAATAAATTCTTTAACCTTCAGTTTATTAGCTGACCAGTTCCTATCTGCCATATTTCAGCAGATATAGGTAGGACTGTATTCAAATATTATGAATAATGGTATCACTAAGATAATACACTGTCAATACTTATTTTGAAAAAGTAACCACGTATCCACACTATGATTCTGCTATTATTTTCACTTGACACTCTTAATAAATGATGATACGATTCTGTTTAAAAGAATAATTATTATTTATCAGTTGTTAAAATTAGTTTTTTTAATTTAACAGCTCATTTGGTAGTGCTGATCAGTAGGTAAACTGAAGGCTATGTAGATATTCCTATCTACATAGCCTTTTTTGGTTTTTCTATGCCTTCCTATTCAAATGATTCATCATTGAAAATCAGCTAATTTAAAGGGGGATTTTAGTTATGAGACAAATTGCAATCTACGGGAAAGGTGGCATTGGTAAGTCCACCACTACACAAAATACGGTAGGTGCTTTAGCAGAAGCAGGCAAAAAAATCATGGTAGTTGGCTGCGATCCTAAGGCTGATTCCACCCGTCTGCTATTACATGGGCTATGTCAAAAAACCGTGTTAGACACCTTGCGTGATGAAGGCGATGACATTGATTTAGATGATATCTTAAAGCCTGGTTATCTTGGCACGATGTGCGTTGAATCAGGTGGTCCTGAGCCAGGTGTGGGCTGCGCTGGCCGGGGTATTATTACTTCAATTAATATGCTGGAATCATTAGGTGCTTATACACCAGATCTTGATTATGTTTTTTATGATGTCCTTGGTGATGTTGTTTGTGGTGGGTTTGCCATGCCAATTCGCGAGGGTAAGGCAGAAGAAATTTATATCGTTGCCTCTGGTGAACTAATGGCCCTCTATGCTGCCAACAATATTGCAAAAGGTATTCAAAAATATGCTGTTAATGGTAAAGTTAGACTAGGCGGCATTATTTGCAACAGCCGTAAAGTCGATAAAGAATATGAACTCTTAAAAGCATTTGCGGAAGAAATTGGTTCTCAACTAATCTACTTTGTACCTCGGGACAACCTGGTGCAGCGGGCAGAAATTAATAAAAAGACAGTGGTTGACTTTGATCCAGAATCAGGTCAAGCGGATGAATATCGTGCATTAGCCCAAGCCATTGATAGGAATAAACTTTTTGTCATACCCAAGCCAATGACACAGGATCGACTAGAAGAAATCATGATGGAACATGGTTTTATGGATGCCTGAAGGAGATCTATGGTCATAAGAAAGAATTTTTACATTTAAAAGAATAAAATATTTTGAACCGCGAAGACGCGAAGAACACAAAGGGAAAAAGTACTAAAAACTATACTTAAGCAAAGCCACCTTTTATAGAGGCGGCTTTGCTTATTTTACCTGCTGATTTACTTTTCCTACTCTTTTTAATTAAATCGGGTAAGAACCACAGAATAGATGTCCTCAAGCAGCTTAAGCCCGCCACCGTAACCTACATAGGAACTATTGATAACAAGTCGTTCATTTACTGGCCAAGAAACAGATAAATAATGTGCCTGTGTTTGTTCTGCAACTTTTTTATCCCATGAACTGCCGATGATTAAAGGGTAGCCGCTAAAATACGTCTCTTTGATTTCATTTTGTATCAAATGCCCATCAGATAGAAATGCCACCTCTGCTTCTATATTCCAATTTAATTCTTTAAAATATCCTTTTATCGCCTCCTGGTATTCATCAGGTGCGTTATCTGTAATGTATTGTTTGGAAGGAAATAAACCGACGTCATTTACCAGAAATTTAGTGATTGCCAAGGAATATTGTGCATCGGAAATCACGACAAATCGTTTTGACATAATTCGTGTTTCCAGAAATACATCAGCAAATCGTTCAATAAAATAATAATATTTTTTTTCATTTTCTGTAATGATATTTTCCACTTTTTCTTTATCAATTCCAGCAAAATCGCCTACTTCCCGCAAAAATTTACTGGTTTCAAATGCTCCAATGGGAAGAGTGGGAAGATGTAAATAAGGAGTCTGAAATTTTTCTTCTAATAATTTCACATTACTTAAGCCCACCCAAGGCGATACAAGAAGGTTAAACTCAGCCTCTGGTATTCTATCAATATTTTTAATGCCCCTATCATAACCAAAAATCGTATTGGGCGTTAATCCAAGCTGCGTAATCAAATTTTCCAATTCAAATAAATTTCCATACCAAAAGGGATCATGCTGAGGGACACTCGCCCATATATTCACCAGCCCTTTTGTTTTTTTATCTGCCGGTTTTAAATATTGTTCGATAATCGCTTGAATGACCCATTCGTGCCCTAAAAAATTATTTCCTTTAAACCCGGCTGTCGACGCAAAAACAACTGGCTTTTCCGCATTTTTGAAGGATCTGACTACCTCTTGCATATCATCACCAACAATTTCTGAAGAACAACCACTTAATACAACATACAGATCTGCATTTACTATCTTTAAAGCATTTGCAATAATATCCCGCAGTCCTTCTTCCCCACCAAAAATTACATCTTTTTCGTTAAGATTTGTACAAGGAAAAATACGAGGTGCAAAATGCCCTGAACCGCCCTGGCTGCCTGACAATTTGTCAGCACAACCAGGTCCTGAATGCAAAATTGGCAGGGCTTTAGTAATGCTATGCACCGTTTGCATGGCTCCAAGGGCACATTTATATCTAGGTTGATCTAATATTTTCGGCATTTATTTTGAATCCTCCTTTAAAAAGGCTGCATGATTCTGCTGATACCACCAATCAGTGTAAGGAAGGGTAATCCTAGCTGCTAGATTTTTTTCAAAGCTTCGGTTGCGAATCGTATCTAGTATCGTCTGAGCAAAATCCAACGTACCACGATACCCAAATGTCTTATACTCATCTGCTAAAAAGAAGGCTGCAATCCCTTGTTTAATCGCCCACACCGTCGTACCGGGATGCCTAGCTAAATAAATATCGGGCTGATAGGTATTTAATATATTCAGAATTTCAAAATTCTGTTGATCGGAAACACTTACTTTAAAATTATAGGGACTTTCTTTTTCCAAATACTCTACATGAGGCGGAATTTCATTGTTGTCATATTTCGTATCATAATGCCATGAAGCCACCCATACTACTTCTATCCCAAGCTCTTGCAAAACACGCGATATTTGCTGGCCCCCATGCCTAAAACGGCACGCAGTCCCTTGAGTTCTTTTTTTATTTCTTCAATTTTAGGCAGATATTTTGCCCTCTCCCGTTCAATATAAGCTTCCACTTCTGTTTCTTGATGAATTACACGACCTATTTCTCTTAGCCAAATTTCAAAACCGGCAATACCTAAAGGATTGATTGTTTTTATATAAGGAACCCCATATTTTTCTTCCAAGGCATTCCCTAAATACGTACCTAATGTACCGCATATGGATACTGTAGCAAGGGCTTCGGCTATATGTGACAGTTCCTCAACCGTTGAATTTGAATACAAGAAAAAAGGCTCTACACCGAAATTTGCAAATAGTTCAGTGATTTCTCCTCTAGCACTTTCATTAAAATTCTTAAAATTAATGAGATTTGTCTTCCTCTGGGGTGGTTTTACGAGGCTCGTAAGCACAGCATGATCTGCTGCATCAAAACCGGATGCCCATACTCTCGATTTAAATCCTTCACAATGGACTGCTGCTAAAGGAATCGGAATCTCTGATGCAAGTTCGTTTATCACGCTATCCACATCTTCACCGATAATCCCAGATACGCAAGAGGTTCCGACGAAAATGGCATTGGGTTTATATCTGTTATATGTCTCTAAGATAATTTCCCTAAGACCGATGGTTGCGCCAAAAATCGTATCATTCTCATCCATATCCGTTCCTAGAAAAATAGTGTCATAGGCAAGCCCTCTCTTCGCTGCAAGCTGTGTATGAGCCACAATCGTTGCTGATGCCATTGCGGTGCAGCCTGAGGGCGCATGATTGATGATGGCAACATCCCGAATGTAGGCAAGCTGGCTCAAGGCGCATCCCGCATCACAAGAACTGGACTGACTAAAGCACCTTTCCTTTTCTTTTAGCGTCCCGCATCTGCTCTGGTTAACTAAATCATGAAGATCCCCTGCATATCCCGTAATCGATCCTAACCTATTTTCCCGAGTACCTGCTGAAGTTACGTTTAAATTAATCGGCATTAAAAGTCCTCCCTAATTTACTCAATCCTATGAATTTATACCGTCTAGCCAATGACAACTCTCTATTCTTTATTATGAAATTATCCACTCTCAGTTACTTACTTCACGCGCATGACGTTTTGCCTCATCCAATTGATCTTGGGTAAGCATAGAGTCTCGTAATTTGCTGACTTTCTTACCAATAATTTTATCAAAAAAACAAAAGATGGATGACTTGGCTGTCAGCTCTGCTTTCATAAAGCGGATACACCCATGGCATTCATTGTTGCGCACTTTATGAGTTCGGGCATCAATTCCGTGCCACCAGGCCAAGATACGCATTCCTAATAACAATGGCTCTCGAACCAAGCGAAACCACCAGTACCGTTTATAACACCATTTAGCAAGACGAGCTGCACAATTTTTGCAAACAACATGGGATAACTCCTGCGCCATCACCTTGTCTCTCCTTTCTTGTTGGCATGTAAAAATGGATATAATGATTCACTTAATGATTTTATCTCATCCATTTATGCCATTTCTCCCTAATGCTATAACGATCTGCTAATCACTCAAAGACTACTTATGATAATCTATTTTAAACTGAAGGCTGAGCAGATTTGACTGCTCAGCCTTCAGTTTCCTCCCGAATCAAATATTCATTAATCTAATCGTTAATTTCCATCACATATTTAAAAGGCAGGAACCACAGCAACTCCGTATTTATCTTGGATGAACTTTTTAACCTCAGGAGACGTTAAAACCTCTGCCAGTTTTTTTATTTCTGGTCGGCTTTCTTCACCTTTTCTTACATACAAGTCATTTGCATAAGGAGAATTTGCATCCTCTCTAAAAATCGCGCTCTTAGGATCGATTTTCGCTTCGAGGATAAAATTAGTATTGATGATAGCACCATCAACATCAGGTAAGGATCTGGTAAGCTGAGCAGCTTCTACCCTTTCGCAGCTACAACAAAACTATAGCCCTTTTCTTTTGCTACTGACTCGTAGTAAGGAACATGCTGAAAATAGTTGGCATCGATCTGCTTTGTTTGCAGTGCAGGATTTAATTGCGCTTCATCATCCAGCACAACTACTTCAAGATTAATACCCTCTTGTTTTAATTTCGGCTTAATAAAATTCAATATTTCAGCATGTGGTACTAATGCTGCCCCCACTTTGACTGTTACTTCTGTTTTTGCAGTGACAGCTGGGACACTCTCTTTTTTACTTGACGAGCATCCCACCAATACACTGGCAGCTGTTACAACGCCGAGAATTCCAACTACCATTTTAAAGATAATACCTTTCTTCAACACGTAAATCACCCTCTCAAAAATAATTAAGCTGCTCATAATTATAATATTTCCTTTGTATTGAACCGCCTCCCAATCATATACATTGACCGCTTTTGACAATTGAAAATAAAAAAAGCTGCATCCCCAAAATGAATGGGATACAGCCTCTGATTCTCAAATCAGTCAGCAATGTATTTACGCTCGATTGTCTATTATCATAGTATATCCACGAAGATTTCTTGTCAATACCCATACTATGTTTATTTTCTGAAAATACCATAAAGACTAACTATCATCAGGTTGCTATCTTTCATCTCTACTACTCACGATTCTTAGATAGCAATCTACTGTAGATGTCTTCTACAAGATTAAGGCCACCCTTATAGCCTACATAGGTGTGATGCAAAATCAAACGGTCGATAATCGGCAAACCTACACTAAGATGCAGACCTGATATCTCTTTTGCAATATCAAATTCCCATGAACTGGCAAGTACTAAAGGAGCGGTTAATGCTTTTATCGAACGGATCTTATCTTCAATGGCTCCACCGTCTTGGGTAAAGGTTATATCGGAAGAAATCTCTGGTGAAAGTTCTTTAAAATAACCTTCGATAGTATCTTTATATTCCTCAGGAACATCCTCATTAATAAACTGGTGAATGGGAAAATAGCCTAGTTCATTCACCAAAAACTTACTAAAGCCAAGGGCATAAGAGGCATCATTTATATTATAGAAACGTTTCGGCTGATTTAGTCTGTATTCTGTAAGTACATCTGCTGCACGCACAATATAATGATAAAATTCTTCTTCCTGCTGAGCAACAAATTTCTCCGTCTGTTCCGATAAAGTACCTGCAAATTCAGCGATTGTTCTCAGAAAGTTTGATGTCTCTATGCCGCCAACCGGCAATATTGGATAATGAAGATAGGGAGTTTGGAACTTTTCTTCGAGTAATTCTGCTATCTTAAGACCAATATAAGGAGAAACAACTAAATTGAATTGTGCCGCCGGAATCGCCTCTAATGCCTTGATTCCTCCACTATTGTAACCAAACAAGATATTCGCTTTGAGTCCTATGCCTGCCAGTAATTTTTTTATTTCGTTCAAATCACCTTCCCAAAATGGATCATGCCTGGGAACACTTGCAAATACATTGACAAGTCCTTTTTCAATTTGTGCGGCAGGCTTTAAATGCTGTTTGATAATAGCTTCCAACACAAGTTCATGCCCTTTATAGGCATCCCCCTTAAATCCTGCTGTTTCCGCATGAACAATGGGCACGCCCAGCTCTCTGAACTCGCTCACTATACTGCCTACGTCATCGCCAATAATATCAGCAGTACAACCTGTCAAGACAACGAAGAAATCACCATCCATGATTTTCAGCGTACCCTCAATCACATCTCTTAATTTATCTGTACCACCGAAAACTACGTCTTTTTCAATCATGTTCGTGCATGGGATCGCATCTGCCCCAGCATACCCAGCACCTTGGTATCCTCCTGCAAGAGATAAGCCTCTATGCAGCTTGGAACCACAGCCTGGTCCTGCGTGTAAAATAGGAATGGCTCTTTCAATTGCCACTACCGTCTGCTGGGCTCCTAACGCACAGCCGTGACGCGGTCCTTGTATAATTTCAGACATTTTGTTCGCTCCTTAAAAATGAATAGGTACCTTGCTTGAGCCACCAGTCTGTATAGGGTAACTTGCTGTGCTTTGCTACATTTTTGATATAAGCAGGATTAGAAATGGCATCATCGATGGATTGACCAAAACGAATTAGCCCATCATACAGCATTTCTGTGGGCTCGTTGCCGGCAAAAATAGAGGGAACTCCCAATTTTGCCGCCCAAACTGTGGCAAGGTGTCTCGTAATTGCAATATCAGGTTTATATTTGTTAATCGCATTGGTAACTTCAAAAGCTTGTTTATTGCAGACCCCAACCTTAAAATTACCGTAAGTTTCCACGCCAAATCTAAGGAAATTGAGCCGTTCATCATCATTGTCATATTTTTGGTCATGATGCCAGACACTAGTTCCCACCACCTCCATGCCTAGATCTTTAACCAAGGCAATAATGCTATAAGCGAGAGGACCGCCAGCAGCAATATAGGCTGTTTTTCCTGTTAATCGCCCTCGTAGCCTTTCAAGATCCTCAGCAATTTTTTCCTTTTCGGAAATAATTACTTTTTCAACCTCTTCTTCTTTATGAAAAACCCGTCCTATCTCTCTTAATAATTCATCGGAGGCCTTTATACCGAAAGGAGCAGGGGCTTTGATTTCCAGCACACCAAAATGCTCCTCCAACCCAGCAGCAAGATAGCTCCCCAATGTTTCGCAGTACTGCACCGTTGCCGCTGCTTCTGAAATGCGCTCTAATTCCTCCACAGTTGAAAGTGGCACAATATGATTTGTTCTAAGGCCAAGCTGCCGAAAAACACTTTCATACAAAAATTTATGTTCAAAGCTAATAACATTGATTAAATCCGGCTGTTTTTGGCGTGCTGGTTTGACAATTTTCCGTAAGATGCTATGATTGGCCGAGTCAAAGCCCGTCGCCCAGATATTGGTGCGGAATCCTTCACACAAGGTGGCAATTACCGGAATGCCGAATTCTTCTTCCAGCTCATTGCAAATACCAGGAACATCGTCACCAATGATGGCTGATGCACAAGTAGTGGTCACAAAAATCGCTTTGGGATTGAATCTACGCTTAGCTTCCCTGATTGCTTTTTCCAGCTTGGCACCGCCGCCATAAATAGTATCTTTTTCATCAAGATTGGTATTGAGATATTTCACATTATAGCCCATTCTCTTATTACCTGTCCGAAATACACCGTTACGCATAGGAATATCACCTGCACAACCTGCAGGACCATGTTCTACAACAGCGGCATCCTGAATCTGGGTAAGCAGATTCATTACCTGGTCAGCACTGCATGAGCCACACTGGGTAAAGGACCTTTCCCTATTGGGAATATCATTTTTACTGAGTAATTCAGCAGCATCGCCTTCATAGCCAGTGATTGTTTTCAGTCTGGATTCTCTTAATTCCACTGCTGGTTGGCTTAAATTTATACTCATCACCTTTTCTCCTTTTGCAACCATTTTTAAATCAAATAAAAAAAAGAAAAGCCAAAGACACGTACGTCTCCAGCTTTTCTTCTGGTCAACCCATATAATTTATCCATTATAGCTACACTCTCATGAAACGAACAAACTATCAGGATTACTTTATACAGCTTTGTTTAAATCCGTAATCAATGCATGAATGTCGATGCCGTGAGCTGCCGCTCCTTGCTCAATGTTCTCAAATCTGGCAGCAGCACAACCAAAGCACCCCATTCCATAATTACGAAATATTGCTATGGTGTCTGGGTATTGTTCAACCACCTCGTTAATACTTTGTTCTTTAGTAATTGCCATACTAACACCTCCTTTCATAAAGAAGTATGGATTCTAAAATAACTCAACGACCCTGCACTGAAGTACAGGGGTTACTTTAGCGACTGGAAGTCGCATAATACGGCTAAAGCCGTTTAAAACTGGGATTGAAAATCCATTTGAAGACTAAAGTCTTTAACTTTACTAT
>DJJR01000075.1 GCA_002434245.1 Pelosinus fermentans | reverse complement strand
GATAATAGAATCTTACAACGCTTTTCTGTATAGATCTATATAAAGTATTTGATTTTACTGACTTGATAAATTTTTTATGATGTTGGCACCGAATTTGCAATAGTAATAGGTGCAACAAAAATATCAGTATGGAAGGATGATAACGTGCAGGAAAAAATAAAGTGGATTGACAATCCTATGGTTGATTGTACTAAACAAAAAGCATCGGTTGAGTTTTTAAGTAAACGGGAGATTAATAAAGCTAAGAAATTTCATATGAGTTTTCCTGGTTATGAAAGGACACCGCTGCGTAGCCTGAATTATTTTGCCGAATTGTTGGGTATTGCTGGAGTTTATGTAAAAGACGAATCCTTTCGTTTTGGTTTAAATGCATTTAAAGTCCTTGGCGGTTCTTATGCTATGGCAAGATATATGGCAGAACAATTACAGAAAGATATCAGTGAACTGCCTTTTGAAAAAATAACTTCTCAGGCAATCAGAAAGCAATTAGGTGATGTTACGTTTGCAACAACTACCGATGGTAACCATGGGCGTGGTGTGGCATGGACTGCCCGCCAACTTGGACAAAAATCAGTAGTATATATGCCCAAGGGGTCTTCTCTTCGAAGGCTTGAAAATATTCGGGCAGAAGGAGCAGAGGCCAAGATCACTGATTACAATTATGATGATACTGTTCGCGTAATTGCAGAAGAAGCCAAAGAAAAGGGCTGGATTATGGTTCAAGATACTGCCTGGGAAGGATATGAAGATATTCCTACTTGGATTATGCAGGGATATGGTACCATGGCGGCAGAAGCCTTAGAACAGTTAAATGAGTTGAAAATCCAGATGCCTACACATATTTTCATACAAGCAGGAGTCGGTTCCTTAGCAGCTGCTGTACAAGGGTATTTTGCATCTGTCTTTAAAGAAATTAGACCTAAAACTGTTGTCGTAGAAGCTGATCAAGCAGACTGTTTATATAAGTCAGTGAAGGCTGGTGATGGGAAAGCCAGAAGCGTTGGTGGTGACATGGCAACGATTATGGCAGGATTGGCTTGTGGTGAACCTAATACGATCGGATGGAATGTGCTGCGAGATTATAGTGAAATGTTCCTGTCTTGTCCTGACTGGGTAGCAGCAAAGGGGATGAGAGTTTTAGCAAATCCACTGGGCAGCGATTGTAAAGTGGTTTCGGGAGAATCTGGAGCAGTTACAGCTGGTGCCCTGTGTGAATTAATGCAGGATGAACAGCTAAAACAAGCACGAGAAGCATTAGGACTGAATAAGAATTCAATTGTGCTCTTATTTAGCACGGAAGGTGATACGGATCCTGATAAATATCGCAGTATAGTTTGGGATGGAGAATATCCTAGTTATAAATAAAAGGGGCGAACTCTATGTTAATCGAAGCGCGAAAACAAAAATTAATTAATCTTTGTAGTGAGTTAATTCAACACCAAAGTTATTCTGGTGAAGAGAATAGTGTGGCGGAAAGAATTAAGCAAGCCTTTCAGGACTTAGGATTTGATTCTTTTTGGGTTGACGATTATGGGAATATTGTCGGTCAGATTAAAGGCAAGAGATCAGGGAAAAGCATTTTATTTGATGGTCATATCGATACAGTACCTGTTCCAGATGATTCAAAATGGAAGCATGCACCTTTCAGCGGAAAATTGGAAGATGGTAAGATCTATGGTCGAGGAGCATCTGATATGAAGGGTGCTGTCAGTGCCATGATTATGGCGGCAGCGTATTTTGCCATTGATACCAACCGGGATTTTGCTGGAGAGATTTATATTGCTGGTGTGGTACATGAAGAGTGCTTTGAAGGGGTGGCCGCTCGTGAAGTAAGTAAACGGGTAAAACCTGACTACGTAGTAATAGGGGAAGCATCTGAACTCAATTTGAAAATTGGTCAACGGGGGCGAGCAGAAATTGTAGTAGAAACATATGGTAAACCTGCGCACTCCGCAAATCCCCAGGCAGGCATTAATGCTGTATATAAGATGTCTAAGCTGATTGAGCGAATTAGAAAGCTTACAATGACCTCTCATGCTGTTTTAGGACAGGGGATTTTAGAGCTAACAGATATTAAATCTTCACCTTATCCTGGAGCCTCTGTAGTGCCTGATTATTGCAGAGCAACCTATGACAGAAGACTGTTGGTAGGCGAAACTCGGGAATCAGTCCTTAAACCGATATTGGATTTAATTGAGGAAATGAGTAAGGAAGATGTTGAGTTTAAAGGGGCGGCTTCGTATGCTTCTGCCGTTGAAAAGTGTTATACCGGCGCTAACATTGAAGGGGAAAGGTTCTTTCCAGGATGGCTGTATGATGAACAGGATGAATTTATCCAAGCGGCTTTAAAAGGTATAAAGTCTGTGGGCATAAACCCTGCTATTACTCAATACTCCTTCTGTACCAATGGTAGTCATTATGCTGGTGAAGCAGGAATTAAAACAATTGGCTTTGGGCCTTCACGAGAGAATTTGGCTCATATCATTGATGAATATATCGAAGTTGATCAGTTAGTTAATGTTACAAACGGTTACTATGGAATTTTAAAAGAAGTATTGAAATAATAAGGCGGTGAAATCATGAAGATTCTCATTCAGAAGGGTACTGTTATTGATGGGACAGGTTCAAAAGGATTTATAGGCAATGTAGCAATTGAAAATGACAAAATAACGGCAGTCGGTGAGACTAGTCTTGAAGGATTTGACAAAGTAATTGATGGGCAAGGTATGATCGTTTGCCCAGGATTTATTGATACGCATAGTCATTCCGATTTGAAAGTTTTACTTGATCCCTATGTAATACCTAAAATTCGTCAGGGGGTTACTACTGAAGTGTTAGGTCAGGATGGAATTTCCATGGCGCCATTGCCTAAGCAGTATGTCAGCCCTTGGAGAAAAAACTTGGCAGGCCTTGATGGGGATAGTGATAACATTGACTGGAACTATGAAACGACAGAAGGCTATCTGAAAATGATGGAAAGAATTGGAGTAGGTCTCAATGAAAGCTATTTAGTTCCTCATGGCAATATTCGCATGGAAGCTATGGGGCTGGACAATCGACTGCCTACAGAGAAAGAAATCCAAAAAATGTGTGATATTACTAGACGGGAAATGAAAGCCGGTGCCTTTGGTTTATCAACAGGACTTATTTATATGCCTTGTGCTTATTCTGAGACCCAGGAAATCGTTGAGATGTGCAAGGTTGTCGCTGAATATGATGGTGTCTTTGTTGTTCACCAGCGTAGTGAGGCAGATACAATTGTAGAATCAATGGAAGAAGTTATTAATATTGGGCGTCAGTCCGGGGTCAAAGTTCACTTTTCACATTTTAAGGTATGCGGCAAAAAGAACTGGGGGCTGATTGATAAAGTCGTAGAATTATTAGAAAGTGCGCAGGCAGAAGGTATTCGGATTTCTTTTGATCAGTATCCATATGTAGCAGGGAGTACGATGTTAGGCGTAATTTTGCCACCCTGGGCACATGATGGTGGGACAGACAAGCTAATCAAACGTTTGGAAGACCCTGAACTTAGAAAGAAAATGATTCATGATATTGAGCAAGGCATACCAGGCTGGGATAATTTCATTGATTTTGCTGGATTGGATCAAATATTTGTAACTAGTGTTAAAACTAAAGCAAATGTAGATTTAATCGGTAAGAGTTTGGTTGAAATTGGTCAAATCAGAGGTAAGAATGTCTATGAAGCTACTTTTGATTTGCTGCATGATGAAGAGAATGCAGTGGGTATGGTTGATTTTTATGGGACAGAAGAGCATGTTATTCGTTTCATGATGAGACCTGAGCAAAATGTTTGTACAGATGGACTTTTGGGAGGTAAACCCCATCCGCGAGTATTTGGTTCTTTCCCTAGAGTATTGGGGAAATATGTTAGGGAAGATAAAGCCCTAACATTGGAAGCCGCAATTCAAAAGATGACGTCAAAACCAGCAAGTGTATTTGGTTTCGTTGGTCGCGGGGTATTAAAGGCGGGGAATTTTGCTGATATTGTTATCTTTAATCCAGAAACAATTATTGATAAAGGAACCTATGTTGAGCCTGTACAGTATCCTGAGGGTATTATACACGTCATCATTAATGGAATGATGGTAGTGGAAAATGGTATAGAAGTCAAAGCTCTAGCAGGAAGAGTCATTAGAAAAACTTGTCAGTAATAATAAATGTCTATTGAAAACTGAATATTTTAATTAGCATGTAAAGCGGAATGATTTTAAAAAAATAACATAATGGAGGTTACTTATGAAAACAGTTGTAAATACGGATAAGGCTCCAGGGGCGATTGGCCCTTATTCACAAGGTATCAAGGCAGGAGGGTTCTTATTTGTATCAGGGCAAATGCCTGTTGATCCAGTAAGCAATGCTGTTGTGGAGGGGGGGATTGAAGCTCAATCCAAGCAAGTATTGGAAAATATTGAAGCAATACTTGCTAGTGAAGGTCTTACGATGACCAGCGTTGTTAAAACGACTGTATTTTTAAAGGATTTAAATGATTTTCAGATCGTGAACGGTATTTATGGTCAGTATTTTAAAGAACAAGCTCCCGCTCGTGCGTGCGTGCAAGTAGTAAAGCTGCCGAAGGATGTTATGGTTGAAATTGAGGCGATTGCAGTAATATAAGGCATCCATTGCAATGTGAGAAAAATATCGTAATAAGTGCTGGTATAAAATTGCCAGCACAAAAATAGGAGTGAAAGAGTATGAGTGAGTTAAAGCAAGACGGTTTTCGGTGGAAAGTCAGACACACGATTTTATCGATCATTTGGGCAGGTTGGTTGTTTTCGTTCCTAGATAGAATGGTTATTAGTATTGCTTTACCTTTTATCGGTAAGGATCTCAATATTGATGCAACCATGCAAGGTGGGATTTTAAGCGCCTTTTTCGCAGGATACGCTTTATTCCAGATACCTGGTGGAATGCTGGCCGATAAATTTGGCCCGAGAAAAGTTATGTCGATTGCTATAGCATGGTTCTCTGTATTTACTACTCTTACTGGTTTCGTTAGTTCTTATTCTATAATGCTATTTTGCCGCTTAGTATTTGGTGTGGGGGAAGGCTGTTTTCCAGGTGCTTCATGGAAAATGATTGCAACCTATTTTCCACCTAAAGAAAGGGCAACAGCAACTGCGATACAATCATCTGTTAATACCCTGGGACCAGCAGTTGCTTCATTAGTTGCTGCTGGTATCATTGCAAGCTATGGTTGGCGTCACGTATTTATTTATCTTGGTTTTCCTGGTCTTTTGATTGCAGTGGCTATGTGGTACTATTTTAGAGATAATCCAGCAGATCATCCTAGAATGACCAAAGATGAACTGCAAGAATTGAAACTTGATCAGATACATGGTGGAAGTGACACAAACAATTCAAGTATGACTTTTAAGCAATTCCTCACAAAGCCAATTCTTTGGCAGATGGTTTTAATTTGGTTCTTATTTGATATTACTTTTTGGGGCTTTGTTTCTTGGCTGCCGTCTTATCTGATGAAAGTCAGAGGATTTTCACTCATTAAAACTGGTATTACAGGTTCGATACCCTTCTTTGTCGGGACAGTGGGCATGTTAGTTGGTGGTTACCTATCTGACCGTATGAAAGGTCAACGTAAATGGATGTTTATTCCTAATGCGCTTATAGCTGGTTTTTTCTTGTATATGACATACACTGTAGTTTCTGCAGATATGGTTATCGTGTATCAGAGCGTCTCAGCCTTCTTTATGTTTTTAGCAATGTCAGCTTTTTGGGGTCTGGTTATGGACACGATTCCTCCTCATATTATGGGGGCCAGCTCAGGAACAGTAAACTTTGGCGGACAAGCTGCGGGATTTATCTCCCCTTTTGTCATGGGTTATCTGATTGATGCAAATCATGGTTCTTTTGATGAAGCTTTTATTTTTCTCATTGTGGCCATAGTTGCCTCAGCAGTGGTTGCTTTATCTGTACAGCAAGAACGTCCTGCATCGGATGTAAAAATATAATAAAGGTTTAGAACAAAGCAGTCGAGATGATTCTCGACTGCTTTGTGTGGGTAAAATTGTTAATTTGAAATAATGCTAATCAAAGAGGAGAAATAACATGGTGTTGGTAAAAAAACTACGAAAATTATGGAATGGCGATTCTTTGCAAACAAAATTGCTTTTATCTATTTGTTTGGCCTGTATGATACCCTATGTTTTAGGTGGAGCATACATTAGCAATGTAATTACACAACGAGTGAGAGCATCTTACGTAAATGACACGTATGCGACTATGACCAGAGTGCATGATATGATTGAAAGTGCATTAATAAACCCGAATAAGGAAAATGTGGCAATGATGTCTGCCGATGATCGTCTCTTACACGTAGATGGGACAATCAATCATTATATTCAATATGCGGCTGGAGATCTTCCGAATGAGTCTGTCGTGGAAAAATCCATTAGCCGCTATTTCGAAACTGTTAAAAATAGTCACAAAGACATGGGGTTTATCTTTTTGGGAACAAACGATGGTGGCTATATTGAATACCCGGCTTACAAGGCGACGAAAAGTTATGATCCCCGGCAAAGACCTTGGTACAATAATACTGTAGTCAATAAAGGGCAGGCTGTACTATCGGCTCCATATATTACAGGTGCAACAAAAGATTTAGTTATGAGCATTACCCAGACAGTAGAACATAATGGTGAAGTCCTAGGTGTTGTCGGTATCGGTATAAAACTTAAAGACTTAGAACAGAATATACGAAATATAAAAATTGGTAAGCAAGGCTATGTGATGGTTCTTGATGAAAATGATAAAATAATCATGAGTCCGGTTCATGAAGAATGGATATTAAAAACACCAGCGGAATTAAATATTGAACCATTACAGTCTTTAGAAAGCAAAATAAATAAAGCTAGTAATTTTAGTTTTGATAAAAAACAGCAAATTATGAATGTTAATATCTCTCCAACAAGCGGCTGGAAAATTGTTGCGATTGTAGATGAAAGTGAGATTGCCGAACAGGTAGATGATATTCGTCAAAAAATTTTTATGACATATGTTATTACCTTACTATTCATACTAATAGCAGTTTTCTTTGTATCTGCTAGAATTGTTAGACCGATTAAGGCGCTACTCAAAATGACTAATCAAGTAGCAGGCGGCGATCTTAGAGCCACTAACTTAACAGTTACATCTAGAGATGAAGTAGGGCAATTAGCTAAGTCATTTACTTTGATGGCAGCTAGTTTGAGAAGTTTGATTCAGCAAGTACAAAATAATGCTCATCAGGTAGCTTCCTTATCGGAAGAATTAACAGCAAGTGCGGAACAATCAGCTGATGCAGCACAGCAAGTAGCTGGCGTTATTAATGACGTAGCACAAGGTGCTGAAAGGCAATTAATCGCGGTGAATCATACTACTGCAGGAGTCGGGCGTATGGCAAATAGTATTGAGAAAACAACTGATAATTTTAATACAATATCGGTTACGTCAGCCCAAATGACCAGAGCAGCCCAGGGGGGCAGTACTGCGGTAGATATGGCTGTCAATCAAATGGGTAATATTGAAAGAACCGTTAATAATTCTGCAAAGGTAGTTACTAAATTAAATGAACGGTCTCAGGAAATTGGTCAAATTGTTAATACTATTTCTGGCATTGCGGGTCAGACTAATTTACTTGCTTTAAATGCTGCAATTGAAGCGGCCAGGGCAGGTGAGCAGGGGCGCGGTTTTGCCGTAGTTGCTGAGGAAGTACGTAAACTGGCCGAACAATCTCAAGACGCTGCTAAGCAAATTGCAGCATTAATTGGCGATATTCAGGAAGACACTATTCAGGCGGTAAGTGCCATGAAGGCGGGAACCGATGAAGTTAAAGTTGGTACTAACGTTGTAAATACAGCAGGCAAAGCATTTTGCGAAATTACAGTGCTGATTAATCAGGTAGTAATCCAGCATGACGAAGTCTCGGCAGCAATCACACAGATGATAGATGAAAGTCATAAGATTACATATGCTGTTCAAGAAATTGATGGGGTTAGTAAAGAAGCCTTCGGGCAAACGCAAACAGTGGCTGCCGCTACACAAGAGCAGTCAGCCTCAATGGGAGAAATTGCTGGTTCCAGTCGGGAATTGGCTAAAATGGCTCAAGAATTACAAAATACGATTAGTAAATTTAGAATATAACATATTTCTTAGCATGTGGGTTCTTGCTAAGATTTGGTAGCAAGAATCCTTTCATGTAAGAGATGTTGGTCTCAGGGGACTTAAAGTTGAAAAACAAGGATGATCCATAAAGGGGAAAATGGAGATTCTGTGGAATGCAATACGTTATATTAATGTAAGGTGGTGGCAAATCAGTGAGGGAGGCGATTATGAAGAAAACAAGCTTACAGGAGATTCAAGACGCAGTTATTCAATATTCAAAAGTAATATCCCATGTTATAAAAGTGGATGTAGAGATTGTAGATGCTAGATTATTTCGAATTGCTGGTACAGGGCGCTATGACAATAATCTTAATGAGGATATGTCGCAGGAAGGTCTTGTATACAAGCAGGTATTAGCTACAGGAGAAACTCAATTTATTGAAGAACCTGGTAAGCATAGATTATGTGTTGCATGTCCTAGGCATGAACGTTGTGAAGAAAAAATGGAACTATGTACTCCTATTAAATCTAAAAATGAAATTATTGGTGTAATTGGACTTATTTGTTTTGATGAGGAACAGAAACAACGTTTATTACAAAATCTGAATTATTATCAGTTGTTTTTAGTCCAAATTGCAGAATTTATTAGTGCTAAGGCTTATGAACATCAAGAGAGTGAACGAAATCAGCTCATGATGAACCTATTATTTCAGGTTATCAATAGTGTAGATAAAGGGGTACTTATTTTAAATCAAAGTAATGAAATTATACAAATTAATAATAACGCATTAAAACAATTACAGCTGCCAGCATCTTGTATAAATGGAAAAATTATAATTGAAGCTACTGGCGATTCTTTGCTAGGTGCAGAAGAGTATAGAGTTACCATTGGTAATAAAAATTTTTCTCTAATGGGTGAGCTATTAGCAGTATCACCTGGTTTAGCTGTGTATAATCGGATTTTTATTTTTAATGAAATAAAAAACATAAAGTCTGGTATTTATGGATTGACCAATGTGGCTAAGTCCGTGACTTTAGATCATATCATTGGCAATTCTGAGGTTATTCAACAGTTAAAGAATAAGATTGTTAAGATTGCTGATTCAAATTCTACGGTTCTTATTACGGGGGAGAGTGGTACTGGCAAAGAGTTAATTGCTAGAGCCATTCACGCCGAGAGTAATCGTAGTGATAAACCATTTATTGCTATCAACTGTGGAGCAATTCCTGACACGTTGCTGGAAAGTGAACTTTTTGGTTATGTGAAAGGAGCTTTTACTGGTGCTGATCCTCGAGGAAAAATTGGTAAGTTTGAATTAGCCAATAAAGGGGTTATCTTTTTAGATGAAGTGGGGGATATGCCAATTTATTTACAGGTAAAATTGTTGAGAGTTTTACAGGAAAGAACGCTGGTACGTATTGGCTCGAATCAATCTATATCATTTGATGTGCGCGTCATTACTGCTACCAATAAAGATTTAAAACAATTAATAAGGGAAAATAAATTTAGAGAAGATTTATTTTATCGGATGAATGTGATTCCTCTTGAAGTTCCGCCTCTCCGCCAGAGAATAGAGGACATTGAAGTACTTGTAACAAGTACTATGGAAAAATATTGTGGTTTATTTCATAAGAAAGTACAGGCTATTGATCGTCAAACTATGGATATTTTGTTGCGTTATCCTTGGCCTGGTAATGTACGAGAGTTAGAAAATACCATCGAATTTATGATTAATATGGCAGATGATTTAGGTATTTTAACGCAGGAGACCTTACCACGGAATGTCTGTGAATATAAAAACCATATAAATCAGATAAGTGATGAAAGTATTAGACCTTTATGCGAAGTTGAGAAGGAGCATATATTAAAGGCAGTTGCTTTATATGGTGATAATACAAAAGGTAAGGAAGCTGCTGCTAAACAGTTAGGGATTGGAATTGCTACTTTATATCGAAAATTGAATGAACATTATAGTTGATAAATTTATAATGTTCAAATGAGGTTTTGCTAGTTGATTTATTTAGTTCTTGAATATATATTGCATAGCAGTATTGAAATATACATCCTGGTTAAAATTTTATTAGACATATCTCTTACTTTGAGATATGATATTCTAAAGGAACTCAAAAGAGAATAAAGTAGTGAAGCAATGGCGCTCCAAGACAATTCATATTGTTTTTGGCGCTTTTTTATTTATTGTTATGCTTTCTCGAAGGTATGTTCGGCTGCACTGATAGCGGCTTAAATAACCTGCAGATCATGAGTAGAAAATAAAAGGGGTGTAATCATATGGGAACAACCAATCCAAGTCGTCTTTATTTTGCTTATGGGTTTAATCTCAATTTTGAAAAAATGAAGCAAAAATGCACTAAGCCACGTGTACTTTGCATAGCCCGATTACCAGAGCATAAAATAGGGTTTTATGAAAATTCTGTTATCTGGGATGGAGCTGTAGAAACTGTTATTCCTGATACTCAATCGGAAGTGTGGGGAGTGTTGTATCAATTAGAATCTTATGATTGGGAACAATTAGATAATTGGCAAGACGTTAGGTTAGATGGAACTGGGGAGTATTTTCATTATCCGGTGGAAGTACTTGATGAGCAAAGTAGGGTCAGAGAAGCAAGTATTTATAAGAAAGCCAGATTGGGAAAACCTAAGCTGCCTAGCACCGAGTATTTGGATATAATTGTTCAAGGGGCAAAAGAGCAGGGATTGCCTGAATTTTATATAGCGACGCTAGAAAGTATTGCATCAAAACCTGCCTCCTATGCAGTGCCTAGGGTAAAGAATCACAGTAAGACGATTTCAGAAGGCTGTGAAGGGTGCCAGTAGCTGAAGATGGATAATTTTGCCAAAAAGGCATACAACTTTTACTTCAATAGAAGAAGGAGTTGTATGCCTTTTTGCAATAGTAACTTATCAAGTATTGTGCGTTATTTTTCGTTACCAATGTCTTCAATGATAATCGTGTTTACGCCATTGAGAAAAGCTAAAGCACTGGCTCTTATGATATCTGTGTCTACTGCTTTAGATGAATAGACTTTATTGTTATATCGAATTTGTAAATTGACGCGTCCTAGAGCTTCTTTGCCTCTTGAAACACTAGTGATCTTATATTCCACTAATTCGATGTCAAAACCTACAATGTTCTTTATGGCTGTATAAAGCGCATCAATCGGACCATCTCCAACTGCGCTGTCTTTAAAAATTTCTTCACCACATTTTAAGCGTACACTTGCAGATGGAAAAATATCATTGCTGATTACCTGGGAAGCCACGAGTTCATATAATTTTCCGCTTACCGTGTGTACTTCTGCTTGGGTATTGCCTTGCTCAAAATAGTAGCGGTCAACGAGGTAATAGAGGTCATGAGTATAGACTTCTTTCTTTAAGTCGGCAAGGTTCAAAAAGTTATTGAAAAGATTTTCGAAGTCCCTATTTTCGATGTTTTTGTGTATGATTTTGCTGATAGCATCTTTAAAGGCATGTCTTCCCGATCTGGCTGTTAGAATGAGTTCCATATTTTCCACGCCAACATCTTCGGGTCTAATAATCTCATAGGCATCACGAGATTTTAGCAGACCATCTTGGTGTATACCAGAGGAATGAGCAAAAGCATTGTCACCGGTAATTGCTTTGTTAACCTGGATATCTAATCCCATTAAAGTGCTGACAAGCTTTGAGGTTGTTTTTATTTCTTTAAGCACCACATTCGTGTGAGCATTGTAATAGGAGGAACGTAGCTTAAGACCCACTGCTACTTCTTCTAATGCTGCATTGCCTGCACGTTCGCCAATACCATTTAAGGTACATTCTACTTTAGTGGCTCCGTTTTTGACAGCAATTAAGGTATTAGCTGTAGCAAGACCTGTATCATTATGACAATGTACACTTAATATTACCTTATCATTTAAATTTTTTAATCTATAATTAATTTTATTAATTAGTTCGCCAAATTCTTCAGGGACCGCATATCCAACCGTATCAGGGATATTAATCATGGTGGCTCCAGCTTTTACTACTTGTTCAATCGTTTTCCAAAGGTATTCAAAATCGCTTCTGGAGGCATCTTCTGTAGAGTATTGAACATTAGGAAGTAATGTCTTTGCATATCGTACGGCGTCAATGCCCATCTCTAAAATTGATTCTTTAGATTTATTAAATTTTTTCTCAACATGAATGGCAGAGGTTCCTAAAACGATATGAATGAGGGGATTTTGCGCATATTTAATACTTTCATAGACTGCATCAATATCTGCCTTAACAGCTCTTGCCAAAGCCGTAATCATCGGACCATCTATAATTTCCTTAGCAATTCTTTGTACAGAGTCAAAGTCACCTTTAGAAGAAGAAGGGAAACCAGCTTCAATAATATCTACATTTAATTTTTTTAATTGATGAGCAATTTCAAGTTTTTCGTATATATTGAGTTTTGCGCCAGGTACTTGTTCGCCATCTCGTAAGGTTGTATCCAAGACTAATACTCTTCTACTCATTAAAAATACCTCCTAAGTTTATTCTATATAATTCATGGAGATTTTTAGTGACTAATCCGGATTTAGACACTAAAAAACCTCGTCTCTACTATAATAGAGACGAGGCTAACTCGCGGTACCACCCTAATTGGTTCAAAAATGAACCCCCTTTTTCGATGGCAAACACCATCTATCCCTGTAACGGTGGAATTCCGGCTCACCCTACATTATCGGGCTGCAGCTCATGGGTGAGTTCAATGCCTAAAATTTACCGAATCGCACCAACCTTCGGCTCTCTGAAAACTTCTAAACATCTACTATTCCCAGTCATTACCTTTGACTATATTGTTACTTATTCTAATCAGTAAAACACTTCTTGTCAATAGGATAAAAGAAAAAAATATAAAAGAATCTTGAAGTACTCAGTGCAGCGATTCTTAACAACTATACGATATAGTGTATAATGTACTATAGTTGCTTATCTTATTAATTTTACCATTAATTTGAAACTTTCAAGGAGATTGAAAGCATGAAATTTTTTAGTCATTACACAGGAAAATATGGTAAAAAATTTTTTCTGGCTGTATTTTTTGTAATGTGTGAGACGGTGTGTGATCTTATATTGCCGGTGATTATGTCGCAAATTATTGACGTGGGGATCGCTGGAAAGAATATGGAATATGTGCTTTCAAAAGGAGGTTCCATGCTCTTTATTACAGCATTAGGAGCCATTGCAGCGTCTTTCCGCAATATTATATCGAGTACTGTTTCGCAAAAATTTGGGACTGAACTGAGATTGGATTTATATAAAAAGATTCAAACATTGTCTCTTGAAAATATTGAGCACTTTGATAGAGCTTCTTTGGTAACTCGCTTAACAAATGATGTTACGCAAATCCAGACTCTTGTAAATGGACTCATGAGAATCTTTATCAAGGGTCCTTTTTTGTGCATCGGGAGTCTTATTATGGCAATACAACTCAATGCTAAATTAGCATTGATCTTGGCAGTGGTCATTCCGATTGTGGGGATATTAATCCTTATTAATATGAAATTTGGTTTTCCTTTTTTTATAAAGGTTCAACAGGTTCTTGACCAGTTAAACAGTGTAATGAGGGAATATTTATCTGGTGTCAGAGTTGTAAAGGCGTTTAATCGATTTGATTATGAAGTAGAGAAATTTAATAAAGCAAATCAAGAACTCCAATTAAAATCTGTTACAGCGATGCGAATGATCTCTGTCTTTGGGCCAGGGATTATGCTTACGGTAAATTTTGGCATTGCAGCAGTACTTTGGTTTGGGGGAACGTATGTACATTTAGGAGAAATGCAGGCAGGTCATATCATTGCATTTATTAATTATATGACACAAATGTTATTCTCATTGCTGCTGATTTCTATGGTTTTTAATATGTTCGTGAGAGCAAAAGCATCAACAGAGCGTATTAGTGAGGTATTTGCTCAAGAAAATAAGATGAAATGGGATCATTATCCTAGTGAGATGAATGCTATTAAAGGTAGAATTGATTTTCAAAATGTATATTTTTCTTATGGAAAAATGAAGGAAGAGGCAGTTATTAAAAATGTTACGATGACCTGTATGCCAGGAGAACGGGTTGGGATCATTGGTTCTACAGGTTCAGGCAAGAGTAGTCTTATTCAGTTGATTCCTCGTTTTTATGATGTAACTTCTGGTTCTATCAAAGTTGATGGGGAAGATGTGAAGGACATAAACCCAAAGTGGATACGAGAAAAAATAGGTATTGTGCCTCAGAAATCTATACTATTTACTGGTACCATTATGGATAATCTGAAATGGGGAAAAGAAAATGCTACGGTGGAGGAAATTGAAACTGCAGCTAGGATTGCGCAAGCACACGAATTTATTATTGCATTACCTGAAGGGTATCAAACAAAAGTTGGGCAGGGTGGCGTCAATTTTTCTGGTGGACAAAAGCAGCGGCTGGCAATTGCAAGAGCGTTTGTTAAAAAGCCAGAAATTCTTATTCTGGATGATGCAACAAGTGCTGTTGATGTGCTTACAGAAGAGAAAATAAAAGAAGCCTTAAAACAATATGCCAAAAATCTTACTTGTCTTATTATTGCTCAGCGGATTATCTCCGTCATGGATTTAGATAGAATAATAGTACTTGATCAAGGGGAAATTGTGGGTATTGGCAAGCATCGTGAACTGTGGAAAGTTGTGAAATTTATCGAGAAATATTCTACTCACAAGTAGGTAAGGAGATGTAGTGGTATGTCTCAAAAAGATGAGCAGAAAACAGAAGGTAAGAATCAAGTGCGTAATTCACTGAATTCTGATAACGTGGGAGGAATACGTGGGAGTCTGAGTGGACGCCGTGGAAGAGGCCCAATTGTTAAACCTAAAAATTTTTTAGCAACCTTTAAGCGATTATGGTATTACATAGGTAAGGAAAAAAATGTGTTAACCTATATTTTATTATTTCTGATAGCGGAGTCGTTACTTACTCTATTAGGACCTTATTTGATCGGCCTTTCTATTGATACGATGTCTGCTTCCAATGGCTTTGTTGATTTTAGTGCATTAGAAATAGTGGTGATGGCCTTAATTTTTGTATATGTGACTAGTGGAATTTTGACTTTTCTACAAGGATGGCTTATGGCAGGGATGTCCCAGCGGATTATTGCAGATATGAGAAGGGGGTTATTTAAAAAACTTCAATCTCTTCCAGTTGCCTTTTTTGACATTCATCCTCATGGAGAATTAATGAGCAGATTATCGAATGATATTGATAATGTAAGCGGAACGATATCTCAGTCAACGACACAATTATTATCTGGCTCCATTATGATTATTGGTTCTCTGACGATGATGATTGTGTTGAGTCCTTTTCTTACTGTAGTCAATTTACTTACTGCTTGTTTGGTGATTTTACTTGCTCGTGTTATTGCTAATAAAACAAGTAAATTATTCAAAGAGCAGCAGGCAGAACTCGGGAGATTAAACAGTCATATTGAAGAAACAATTTCAGGCATACAGATCGTAAAGGCGTTTAACCGTGAGGATAAGGTAATTGCAGCGTTTGATGATGTAAATATGAAATTATGTGAAGTAGGCTTGAAAGCACAAATTTGGTCAGGATTTTTAATGCCGCTTATGAATGTAATTAATAATTTTGGAATTGCTCTGATTGCTATTATCGGTGGTATCCTAGCAATAAAAAGTATAATTACGATTGGTGTTATTGCTAGTTTTTTAAGCTACTCAAGACAATTTGCCAGACCTTTAAATGATTTGGCGAATATATTTAATCTTTTACAGTCTGGTATTGCTGGTGCAGAGAGAGTATTCGATATTCTTGATGAGCAAGATGAAACCCCAGATCTGCCAAACGCTATAATATTAAACAATCCTAAAGGACATGTTGTTTTTGAAAATGTTAGTTTTGGTTATCGACCAGATATTTCAGTATTGAAAAATGTAAACTTTTTGTCGGCAGAAGGTAGTAGTACTGCGCTTGTAGGGCCTACAGGTGCAGGAAAAACCACGATTGTAAACCTAGTTACCCGATTTTATGATGTAACTGATGGAAGGATATTAATTGATGGAATTGATGTTAGAGAGTATACCAGAGATAGCCTGAGGCGATGTTTTGGTATTGTACTGCAGGATGCATATTTATTTTCTGGTACAATTAGAGAAAATATAAAATATGGAAAGCCTGATGCAACTGATGAAGAAGTGCAAGAAGCAGCAATCATGGCTAATGCACATCGTTTTATTTCAATGCTTCCGAAGCAATATGAAACTCAGCTATCAGAAAATGGCGCAAATTTAAGTCAAGGTCAAAGACAGCTGCTAGCGATTGCAAGAGTGATCTTAGCTAAACCGTCGATTCTTATTTTGGATGAGGCTACAAGCAGCATTGATACTCGTACCGAAATACATATACAGGATGCGTTGCTAAAAATAATGCAGGGACACACAAGTTTTGTCATTGCTCACCGATTAAATACCATTCGCGGCGCAAATAATATTTTAGTAATTGATCATGGTGAAATCGTGGAAGAAGGTAATCATGATTTCTTAATCCAAACCGAAGGAGTCTATTATCAGATGTTTTTTGATCAGTTTAAAATATTGAGAGAATATAATGTTTAGGATAGAAAAAATTCATATCTTGAAACGCAAAAATGCGCATTTTAAAGAATAAGCACGTATGTCGTATATTAACCTTCCTAAACAGAAAAATGCTCCTAAAACTAAATTATAAAGGACTTTGCACTAAGACGATTCATATGATATTATGTATACATCGCAGTAAAAAAAATGCCTGAAATGCACGTTATCTTTTTTATGTCCAACCTACTTTTATAACTGGGGAATTTAATGATATCTGGCTGCCGAGCCATCATTGAGTGGAAGGCAAAAGCATATCTAGGATGCCCACCTGCGAGCTGCAGGTTTGGACATATCAAAGAGACGATATTATGGGCTTTATCTTTTCTATTGGAAAGGGACTTATCATAGGGTAAGTCTTTTTTTTCTTTATATAAAATGCTGCGAAGGGGCAGAAAAAAGGCAGGTGGATATAAAGTTGACTAATTGTATGGTAGCTGACATCGTATTGAAAAATGGCGTAGTGTATACTGCTGATGAGCAAGATCAGATACATCAAGCAGTGGCAATTAAGGATAATACAATTTTGTTTACAGGCAGCGATAAGGAAGTGCAGAATTTTATAAGTAATAAAACTCAAATTATTGATTTGGGAGGGAAGATGGTACTGCCTGGTTTGATCGATAGTCACATTCATCCACCTGGTTTATCCTTATCAGAGCTTTACGAAGTTCAGCTATTTAATATAAATAGCATTGAAGGATATGTGGAGGCTGTAAAGAAGTTTATTGCAGAGCATCCAGATGTTAAAATGGTTTATGGCAGAGGCTGGTCATGGGGCATATTAACAGGTGAAGAGTTGATTAAAGGGCCTCGCAAAGAATATCTCGATGCTGTTACGATCGAGATTCCTATCGTTTTACGCGCACATGATGGTCACACCCTATGGGTAAATTCCAAGGCTTTGGAGATAAATGGTATAACTTCGGAAACCGAAGTACCTCAAGGCGGCGTTATAGAAACGGATCAGAGTAATGGTGAGTTGTGGGGAACTCTAAAAGAATGGGCTATGTGGCTGATTGCCTTGCCTGAATATAGTTTGGATCAATATATTACTGCAATGACTGCCTTCCAGAAGAAGATGCATCGTTTTGGTATTACGAGTATTCTTTGTATGGCAAGCGTGCCTTTTGATGTCATATTTAAAGCTTGCGATGAAATGCAAAAAGCGAAACAACTGCAGCTGCGTGTTCGTGGCGCAATGACGGTTAATACCCGAGAGAATCTGTTTAGCCAACTTGTCCATATTAAAGAGTTGAAAAAACAGTATCAGACTCCTTTGCTCCAAGTCATTACTGCAAAGTTTTTTACGGATGGGGTAATTGAAGGCTGTACTAGTTATTTATTAGAGCCTTATAGTATAAAAGCTGGAAAAGGCGAGGACTATTATGGTGATTTTCTGTGGGAAATGGAAAATCTAAAGAATGCTTTTTATACAGTGAATCAGTGTGGTATACAAATTCATGTTCACTCGACGGGCGATGGTTCGACTAGAAAGGTATTGGATGCTTTAGAATACGCTAATAATAAAACGGCAGCAGGAGACTATCGTAATACCATTACACACTTACAGCTTGTAGATCAAAAAGATATATTGCGCTTTAAAGAACTGAAGGTAGTTGCTAGCGTACAGCCATACTGGCAATTTAAAGGTCCTAAATGGTGGTATAATGTTGATTATCAGTTCATAGGTGAACGTGCTAATCTGGAATTTCCTTTAGGTACTTTTTTTCGTGAAGGGATCACTGTAGCGTCTTCTTCCGATTATCCTGCCACAGCTGTGCCCAATCCTTTCTTAGCGATAGATGTTGGTGTCACACGTAATATTGATAACGGTATCTTACATGGTGTAGAAGATATTACAGATATGGATGATGAAAGGTATCTTTTAAATAAAGGAGAGCGGGCCACTGTAGAGCAAATGATCAAAAGTTTTACTATAAATGGTGCCTATACTTTATTTATGGAACATGAAATTGGTTCTATTGAAGTGGGGAAGATTGCTGATCTAGTGGTAATTGATCAAAATTTATTTGCAGTGAATCCTATTGATATAGATAAGACGAAAATTCTCATGACCTTTTTTGATGGCAAACTAGTATACAAGGCGGATTGACTTCATATTCTATGCAAATGGCTTTGCATCTTAATAATTGATATGGTATTATATATTTAATGTGAAAGACGGTTTGATGCCAAGAACATCCCAAAGTCAACAGCTGTTTAACTAGCAGAAAATGATCTACCTGTGATATATGTTATCTTATATATGTCCAACCTACTTTTATAAATAGGGAATCTAATGATCTGGTAGCTGTCGGACCTCCTTTGAGTGGATGGCAAAAGCCAATCTGTGATGCCCACCTGCTAGCGGCAGGTTTGGACATATAAAAGAAACGATATCATGGGTTTACTTATTTCATTAGCGAAAGAAGGATTCTATTATAGAATCCTTCTTTCGTTTTTATTTTAATTCGTTTACTGTTGAATTAAATAATTTGGTGTATCGATTTACAGGATCAAATAAGTTGTGAGACAAATCATTTTATAAACAAAATTAATATTGATGGCTAATGGAATAACCGTCTGTCGTACGACAGACGGTTATTTGTTTGAATTTTCGCAGGAAAAAGGAAAATATTGTCGAACTAAAAAATATACGATTTTCTGAGTTATAGAAGTAAGGAGTTGATATTATGTTTCAAAATAAATATTCTATTGGCTTCAAAATCACGGTAATGTATATAATTAGCAGTGTCCTGTGGATATTATTTTCTGATTATTTGGTAAACAGTCTCGTTTCAGATCCAGGAATGGTAATTAAAATAGAGGTTGCAAAAGGATGGTTTTTTGTAGCGATTACAGCCTTAGTGTTATATCAACTCATTTCCCGTAGTTCTGGGCTCCTTAGAGAATCTGAAGAGCAACTGCAGAAGAAAAATGAAGAGATTATGACAACATATGAAGAGTTGCTTGCTTCTGAAGAAGAATTAAAACAGCAATTTGATGAGTTATTATATAGAGAGGAAAAAATAAATAGGCGAAATGAATGTTTGTATGCTTTACATGAAGCATCCATCACCCTTATGCAAGGTTTTATGGTAGATGATCTTTTGAAGATTGTGGTTAGAAAAATGATGGAGATAACTGGAGCTCAATTTGGATATATCTACTTACTTAGTGAGAATGACAATTCTATGATATCAAAAGTGATAGAAGGATTTGCGCTAGATCAGATTCAGGAACGTGTAAAAAAAGGTGAAGGTATTATCGGTAAAGTATGGGAAAGCGGAGATATCGTTATTGTTCCAAGATATCATGAGTGGGAAGACCGATTACGCGACCCGGTTTATAATCTTTTAAAAGCAGGTATTGGTATTCCTTTGAAAGCCGAGGGAAAAGTTATTGGTGTCTTTAGCATGAACTATACAGTGGAGCATGTTTTTGATAAAGAAGAATTACAAATGTTAGAAAGTTTTGCCGAGCTCACATCGATTTCCTTAGGAAATTTTCTGTTATATGAAGCGTTACAAAAAAGTCAACGCCGGAATCAAAGGTTAATTGATGCGCTGCCAGATTCGATATACCTTTTGGATTGCTCTGGCATCGTACTTTCTTATAAAAACGGTAAGGAGTTTACTTCAAAAGTTAATCAGGAAGAGAAAATTGGGCAAAAATTAGAAGAGTTCTTAATGATGGAGAATCCGCAAATTTTGGTGGAGAAGATTAAACAAGCGCTTTTAACGGAAAAGATTGAATTCTTTGAATATCAATATCAAGAAATGAAAATGATCAGATATCAGGAAGTAAGAATTATAGCGATCAATGCTAATGAAATCATTGCCATTGTCAGGGATATTACCCATCGAAAAGATATGGAGGGAAAACTTCAATATTATGCTTTGCATGACAGAATGACCGGATTATATAATCGAGTGTATTTTGAAGAGAAGCTGCAGGAGCTGGAAAGAAATTGCCAGAGTTCTATTGGAATTGTGATATGTGATATTGATGGTCTTAAATTAGTAAATGATACTTTTGGACATCAGGCTGGTGATGAGCTTCTCATTAGTGCTGCTATGATCATTAAAGAGTGCTTTTCAGGAATTGCTGAAGTAGCAAGGGTAGGTGGTGATGAGTTTGCAGTGATATTGCATAATTCAAGCAGTACAGATATTGAAGAGATTTGCCAGTGTATTCGTCGGCGGGTTAGCGAATTTCGTGAGGCTAATACTAAAATTCCCCTTAGTATTTCCATTGGATTTAGTGTCAAAGCTTATCCTAAGCAAAGTGTAGCGGATATATTTAAAGTTGCTGATGATAATATGTATCGGGAAAAATTACATAGCAGCCAAAGTATTCGGAGTTCCATCGTTAAGACTCTTAGTAAAGCCCTGGAGGTTCGTGACTTTGTTGATGATGGGCATATTGATCGATTGGAGATCTTAGTCGTAAAGTTGGCAGAAGCGATAGGGATAGAGTCGAGTAGATTACCTGACTTACGTCTTTTAGGTCGTTTTCATGATATTGGTAAAGTAGGTATACCTGATCACATCCTTTTTAAATCGAGCCGCTTATCAGATGAAGAGTTTATAATTATGAGACGTCATTGTGAAATCGGTTATCGAATGGCGCAGTCTTCCGGTGAGTTATTACCAATTGCGGATTGGATATTAAAACATCAAGAATGGTGGAATGGACAAGGATATCCGCTAGGAATCAAGAATGAGGAAATACCTTTAGCGTGTCGGATCTTATCTATCGCCGATGCTTTTGATGCGATGACGAATGATCGTCCTTATCGTAAAGCCATGAAGTATGAAGAGGCTATTGCAGAGATTGAACGTTGTGCAGGTACACAATTTGATCCTAATTTAGTACCACTCTTTAAACAGATTGTTGCAGCGGAGTCTGGCAAGCTAAAAGAAGTGCGTCATGTAGTGCAAATTTGAATTGTAGATATTACTATTTTTACGAAAATAAATAAGATCATAAATTCTAGTAATATCTCATAAAATACTCTTTATAATAGCTTATAAGGAGGCGCTATATTTGTTAATTCATATACAGTGCGGAGGTACAGTACATTTTAATAATTTTGGTTTGGGAAAATGTTTAGGATGTGGCAGGGTTATTAATGTGCGAATATCTTCTAAATGAATTTATATTTAGAAGGTGTAATAAGAGTATTAGACCTTAGGTTGTGATGTAATAAAATCACAGCCTTTTTTGCATAAAAAAAACTGCTGTTACTGAAAAAATATAATGAAAATGTGATAATTTGAATTAAATAATTAAATTCAAATTAAATAACTAAAAAAAACGGCAAAATCCTGCGAAATCGAGATATTTCGCAGGATTTCGCCATATTAATGGCAAACATGTATAAGGTGAAAAAGAGGAAGGCAAAGTATAAAGCAAAAGTGGAAATATTTGCTTTTGCGACCTTGTTAGACTCTTAAAAGAAAGGGGAATTGTAAATAATATGATTGGTTTGGAGTTTTTAGTGGTCTTAGGCTGTTTGATCTTAGGCACTCGTTATGGTGGAATGGGATTAGGGTTAATTAGTGGTATCGGTCTTTTTATTCTTACTTTTGGTTTTAATCTGCAACCTGGTCAACCACCCGTTGATGTTATGCTGACGATTTTAGCAGTAATTGCTTGTGCTTCTGTATTGCAAACTGCTGGAGGTTTAAATGTGATGATGAAGGTTGCGGAGCGTATATTACGCCGTCACCCTTCTTACATCACGATTTTAGCCCCACTCACTACTTGGACATTGACGTTTTTATGCGGTACTGGTCATGTCGTTTATACAATGTTTCCTATTATCTATGACATTGCGGTTAAAAAAGGAATTCGCCCTGAAAGACCAATGGCTGTTGCTTCCGTTGCATCTCAAATGGGAATCGGCGCATCTCCTGTATCCGTTTCAGTTGTGTCGATGGTTTCGATTCTAGCTCAATCTCATGGTGTAGGTAGTGCGATTGGTCTTCTTGATTTGTTGTCTGTTTCTATTCCGTCTACATTGTTGGGAGTTATTGTTGCTGCTCTTTGGAGTATGAACCGTGGTAAAGATCTGGACAAGGATGAAGATTTTCAAGCAAAAATTCAAGATCCAGAGCAAAAGGAATACATTTATGGAACTTCCGATACTCTATTAGACAAGGTATTCCCAAAAGAATCCTATTGGGCAACTTGGATATTCTTTGCTGCCATTGGTGTTGTTGTTCTATTTGGTGCATTCCCTAATTTACTTCCTTCTTTTGGTCCTGTTGGAAAATTGAAGCCATTATCAATGAATCTGGTTATCCAGATGTTGATGCTGATTGCAGGTGCTATTATTCTGATTGTTTGTAAGGTGAATCAACGGGAGATATCCAATGGTCCTGTTTTTAAAGCCGGTATGGTTGCAATTGTTTCTGTATTTGGTGTAGCATGGATGAGTGAGACTTTCTTTCATGCACATTTCGCCTTATTGAAGAGTACATTGGCGGGTGTTGTTGCTAGTCAGCCTTGGATGTATGCTATTGTATTGTTCCTAGTTTCAAAATTAGTGAATAGTCAAGGGGCTGCTGTTACTGCAATTGCTCCTTTAGGTCTTAGTTTGGGAGTCGACCCCAAAATGATGGTAGCCTTTTTCTCCGCATCCTATGGATATTTTGTTTTACCAACCTACCCTAGTGATTTAGCGTGCATTGGATTTGATCGGTCGGGTACTACTCGAATTGGTAAATATATTATCAATCATAGTTTTATTGCTCCTGGTCTGATTGGTGTAGGGGTTGGATGTCTTACAGGCTATTTCTTAGTTAAAATACTCATGTAGCTAAAAAGTCTCTCATCTGTGATGAGGGACTTTTTAGTCATTAAAAGAATAAAATGATGAATCTTGAGAAAAAATATTGATATATTATGTAATTTATACGATAATGTTGATATATGAAGTATTATCATCAGAAGTGGAGGAATCACTAGTGTGTCCATTTAAAGGTGACTGTTCTATGTTTTGTCCGCCAGAGCTTTATCGCGAAAGGCACAAAACATGTGCGAGATATATGGCCGCCAGTAAAGTTGGTATGGCAGCCGTACCTCATGAAATGTCAGCGATTAATTATGCTTTAATCCAAACGTTAAGAGGGTAAACGTAGTCTAAAGTGCCGCCTCACATTGGGGCGGCACTTGATGCATACTGGCGAAACCATTATATTATATGAGGGAGTGTTTTTTATGAATGAAGTGATTCGTACCATTAAAAATAGACGTAGTGTACGTATCTATCAAGAAGAGCAAATTACAGAGGAAGAATTACAGGTTATAGTGGAAGCTGGTTTGTGGGCTCCTAGCGGTCATAACATGCAGCCATGGCATATTACTGTTATTCAAGATAAAGATCTTCTATTGCATATGAGTAACATAGCCACTAAAGAAATGGCACAGTCTCCGCTTGAATGGGTTGCTCGTATGGGAAAGAGCGGACGTAACCTCTTTTATAATGCACCGACTGTACTTATTGTGTCAGGTAAACAAGAAGATGAGATTATGCTGAATTCAGCTGTTGATTGTGCTGCTGCTATTCAAAATATGCTATTAGCTGCAGAGTCGCTGGATATTGGCTCTTGTTGGATTGGATTAATTCGCTTCTTTTTTGCTCAAAAGGAAGAAGTCAAAAAACTGCTGTTGCCAGAAGGTGTCAAACCGCTATATGCTGTTTGCCTGGGTTACAAGGGAAGAGCAAATGGAAAAGGCCCAGAACGTAAAAGCGGAAATGTTAGCTACATTCGTTAATAGAATGTTTGGAAAGTCTTATCTGTAGATAGAATAAGGATAAATCGAGTATACTATGTTTTATAGGAAAATGTGGTAATACAGGTATAAAGAGGGGAAAAAAATGAGCGAATTATTTGAGAAGATCGGCGTTTCTGCCCAACTGGCAGTAGGTTTAGGGAAGGCGAAAATTGATGTTCCGACGAGGATACAAACGAAAGTAATTCCTTTGTCTTTAGCAGGCAGGGATATAATAGGTCAATCGGCAACGGGTACAGGTAAAACATTAGCTTATTTATTGCCTTTATTTCAAAAGATTGATGTGAGCAAACGAGAGATGCAGGGCATGATTCTTGCCCCTACCCATGAACTTGCTATTCAAATACAGCGGCAAATTGAACTATTAGCGAAGAACTCAGAAATTGCTGTAACGTCTACTCCTATTATTGGGAATGTAAATATAGCTAGGCAAGTAGAAAAATTAAAAGAGAAGCCACATATTATAGTGGGATCTAGTGGGCGGATATTGGAATTAATACAAAAAAAGAAGATAACGTCTCAGACAATCAAAACAATTATTATTGATGAAGCCGATCGTTTGTTAGATGACAAAAATGTGGATAGTGTAAAAGCCGTTGTAAAGACTACGCTTAAAGAGCGGCAGATTTTGTTGTTTTCGGCTACGATAACTTCAAATACGTTGGCAACTGCTAAAGGGATCATGCGTGACCCGGAAGTCATTACAATTGCTGAAGAAAATAACGATCGACCTGATATTTCACATATGTATTTTGTGACAGAGCAAAGAGATAAAATTGAAGTCACACGTAAAATGGTACGACTTATTAATGCTAAACGTGCGTTAGTTTTTATAAATAAAAGTGATGGTATCGAAGAAACTACTGAAAAGCTTGTATATCATGGACTAAAAGCTGCGGGTATACATGGAAGTTCTGTAAAAGGAGATCGTAAGAAATCATTAGAAGATTTTCGCAAGGGGAACGTTCAATTATTAGTTGCTTCTGATGTAGCAGCTCGTGGACTGGACATAGTTGGTATCGATTATGTATTTAATTTAGATTTGCCTGAAGATCCTCAAGTCTATTTACATCGTGTAGGCAGAACTGGGCGAGCGGGGGAAAGTGGTATCGCTATATCGATTATTACTAAGCAGGAAGTCGCTTTAATTCATAAATACGAGAAGCTTCTAAAAATAAACATCGTAGCAAAACAGATGGAACATGGAAAAATATTTGATAAATATAAAGTAGTTCGTAAGTAGAAATATAAGGCTTGGAATCTTTCAAGCCTTTTTTTATTTTTTATAGGAATTATAAATATTAAAGATGAAAAGGCTAGTAATTTATCTATCTCTTCTTTGTGTTTTCTGCATTTTGACGGTTCGGTTATCGTTTAGAATGAGTCAAGGTCTTCTTATTATATTTTTGACTTGTATGCAAATATAATGTGATACATATAATATAATAGGAAGGGAGTGAGGGTGGTGAAATTGCTTTCGGTTGGTTTAAGCGGAACAACCCATGATATCCGAGAAAGATTGCAATTGGATTGTAAAACATTAATTAAAGATGGATATAAAATAGCGATTGATGAGACCAATAAAGGACATTATACGTTTATTGGTTGTAATGTTATGGAAGGAGAATTGTCTTTTCGTAATTATGAACGGATTAAAAATGCAGTAAAACATCATGTTGCTAATATGCTGGCTGAATTAATTATTTCAAGAGAAGAAAAGAAAATTGTTTATAAAATTGTTGAAGATAATTATTATTATTTTTCTGTAGAAGAGCGTAAGATTATTTACGATAATACATTGCAGTTATTAAATGATAATTATGGTGTGGTTGCGGATTTTGGTTTTGGTACGCGCAGCAAGAATATAGTGGAAAAAATTGCTGAATATCTTAACGCTCATCATGAGCTTGTATTAGAAGGATTTATCAATTTTAGATTGAAAGAATATCGGGAAAAACTGGCTAGAGTAGTAGATACAGCTGTGGATGACTTTATGATGGAATTAGAATATCAAGAGTTTATTCGCGTCTTGCGATATTTTGTTACGATTCAGGAGCCACAGGTAGAGGAAGTACACGTAGTAATTATTAATTCTGGTACGTACAAAATTTTAGATGAACAGGGAAATTTAATTAGTAATCAAAAATTAGAAAATTTTGTACTGGAAAATGATGATGCAATCAATCATGAAGACTTGCTTATTACAGCCCTCATTACGATAGCACCATATAGTGTTATGGTTCACGTAGAGGATCATAATCGTGCTACGACTAAGAGTTTGGTGGATATTATAAAGAACATCTTTGATGATAGGTTTATGATATGCAACGGATGTGACTTTTGTATAAATGCCTACAAGGAAGATTTTATGCCTACCCATTAACCGCTAATGTAGATATTGACATTCATCTTGAAAATAGCTATTATTAGACTAATACTAGTAAAAGTAATGCAAAGGACAAGACAATAGTGTCACTGTTGTTTCAGAGAAAAGATGTCACCGGCTGTAAGCATCTTTACGTACACCATTATTGTTACCACCTTTAAACTGCTATGCTGAATGTTTTTTTGCTATAAGAAGTAATAGTTATAAAACGGTAAGCTGTGCCGGGTAATTCCCGTTATCAATGATCAAGATGGGCTTTTGCCAATCAGGGTGGAATCGCGGGTTACAACTCTCGTCCCTATAGGGATGAGGGTTTATTTTTTTATTTAGGAAATTTCTAAGGAGGATCATCTATGAAAAAGATACAAGTGACATTGAAAGATGGAAGCATACGTGAGGTTGAACAAGGAACTACATTAGCTGAATTTGCAGCATCCATTAGCCGTAGCTTGGCTAAAAGTGCCGTAGCTGCAAAAGTGGATGGGCATGTGACTGATTTACCAATTCAATTAAATAACGATGTAAAGGTTGAATTTGTTACATTTGAAGATGCTGAAGGACGTGACGCTTTTCGTCATACTTCATCACATATATTAGCGCAGGCAGTAAAACGTTTATTTACGGATGTCAAAATTGCAATTGGTCCTGCTATTGCAAATGGATTTTATTATGATTTTGATGTAAATGAGGCTTTTACTCCTGAAGATTTAGAAAAAATTCAAGCTGAAATGGAGAAAATCGTTAAGGAAGATTTCCCTATTGAAAGGATGGAAGTTAGTCGTGACGAGGCGATCCGTATCTTTGAAGAGTTAGGTGAAGACTATAAAGTAGAACTAATACGTGATTTACCAATTGATGTAACGATCTCCATGTATAAACAAGGAGAATTTATTGATTTGTGTGCAGGCCCACATCTTGCTTCTACTGGCAAGGTAAAAGCCATTAAGTTGCAAAGTGTGGCTGGAGCTTATTGGCGCGGTGATGAAAAACGTAAAATGTTACAGCGGATTTATGGTACTTCTTTTGAGAAGAAGGCTGATTTAGAAGCATATCTGACGATGTTGGAAGAGGCTGCAAAGCGTGATCATCGTAAATTAGGGCGAGAACTTGATTTATTTAGTATACAAGAAGAAGGTCCTGGCTTTCCGTTCTTTCATCCAAAAGGTATGGTGCTGAGAAATGAACTTGAAAACTTCTGGCGCAAATTGCATTTTAAATATCGATATCAAGAAATTAAAACCCCTATTATTCTGAATCAGAAATTATGGCAGCAATCAGGTCATTGGGATCACTATAGGGAAAATATGTATTTTACTACTATTGATAATGAAGGCTATGCTGTAAAACCAATGAACTGTCCAGGAGGAATTTTAGTTTATCGTACTCAGCATCATAGCTATCGGGATCTTCCCCTTAGAACAGCGGAACTAGGGTTGGTACATCGTCATGAGATTTCAGGAGCGTTACATGGCTTAATGCGAGTTCGAAGCTTTACTCAGGATGATGCTCATATCTTTATGCTGCCTTCTCAAATCAAAACCGAGATTCAGGGTGTAATTGATTTATTCGATACTGTATACAGTACTTTTGGTTTATCATATCATGCAGAGTTAAGTACAAAACCTGAAAAAGCTATGGGATCTGATGAGGTATGGAATCTAACTACGAATGCTCTTAAAGATGCTTTGGAAGAAAGAGGCATGGAGTATCGCATAAATGAAGGTGATGGTGCGTTTTATGGTCCTAAAATTGACTTTCATTTAAGAGATTCTATTGGACGTACTTGGCAGTGTGGTACGATTCAATTGGATATGCAGATGCCGGAGAAATTTGATCTTAATTATGTGGGAGAAGATGGGCAAAAACATCGTCCTGTTATGATTCACCGTGTAGCCTTCGGCAGCATTGAGAGGTTTATTGGGATTTTAATTGAACATTATGCTGCAGCCTTTCCTGCTTGGCTGGCACCAGTACAGGTTAAGATATTGCCAATTACTGATCGGCAGGCAGCATATGCTCATGAGTTGGCAGCCGCTATGTTTGAGCAAGAGATCCGGGTTGAGGTAGATGACCGCAGTGAAAAAATTGGTTATAAGATTCGTGAGGCACAAATGCAAAAAATCCCATATACACTAGTTGTTGGGGATAAAGAAGTTGAGTCAGGTAGTGTGGCTGTGCGTAAGCGTGGTCAAGGTGATATTGGTGGAAAACCTGCTAGTGAGTTTATTTCCGATCTTTTAAAAGAAATAAAGGAAAAAGCTTGAAAAATAGTGCTTGACTTTCGATATTCCTAATGTTAATATTATCAAGTACTCAATAATATTGAGTCTAAGTAGAAGCCATCCGCTTCTCACCTTGCAACGCATTAGCAGTTCGTAAGGTTATGACAGCATGTATGATTATGCTTTTGTTGCGGGTGGTATTTATACCATCCGTTTTTATTTATATGTAGCCAAATTTATCAGGGGGTGAGCGACAATTAGCAAAGACACATTAAGAATTAACGAGGAAATCAGGGCTAGAGAAGTTCGTTTGACTAGTGCAACTAATGAACCATTAGGTATTGTCCAACTAAGAGATGCGCTGCAGATGGCAGCAGAACAACATCTTGATTTAGTAGAGGTAGCACCAACGGCTAAGCCGCCTGTATGTCGTATTATGGATTTTGGTAAATTCAAATATGAGCAGCAGAAACGGGAAAAAGAAGCTAAGAAAAAACAAAAAGTTGTCACTGTCAAAGAAGTAAAACTACGTCCAAACATTGAGGATCATGACTTTGATGTTAAATTTAAAAACGCTCAACGCTTTCTCGAAGATGGTGACAAAGTAAAAGTAACCATTATGTTTCGTGGACGGGAGTTGTCCCATCCTGAACTAGGGAAGAAAGTTTTGGATAAAATGGCCAGCCAAATTAAAGACATTGCCAATATTGAGCGCGCGGCTAGGCTTGAAGGAAAAAATATGATAATGATTCTGGCACCTAAGCCACAGAATTAAGAAGGGAGACCAATTATGCCAAAAATGAAAACACGTAGAGCTGCTGCTAAACGCTTTAAAGTTACTGGTAGCGGTGAGTTCAAACGTTCTAAAGCTTTTAAACGTCACATCCTTGAGAAAAAAGGTCCAGCTCGTAAACGTAATTTACGTAAAGCTGGTTTAGTTAGCAAATCTGATCATGAACGCGTATCGAAAATGCTTCCTTACGCCTAAAATTGACATATATTAAATAGGGGGTACAGCAACATGCCAAGAGTTAAAACAGGCGTGACAGCACATAAACGTCATAAGAAAATTCTTAAATTAGCTAAAGGTTATAAGGGTTCTAAGAGCAAGCTGTTTAAAAAAGCAAATGAAACAGTAATGAAAGCTCTATATTATGCTCGTCGCGATCGTCGCGCGAAAAAAGGTGAATTCCGTAGATTGTGGATTTCTCGTATTAATGCTGCGGCTCGTTTAAATGGTCTTTCTTACAGCAAATTGATCAGCGGTTTGAGTAAAGCCGGTGTAGAAGTAAATCGTAAGATGATGGCTGATTTTGCAGTTAATGATACAGCTGCTTTTGCTAAACTTGTTGAAATTGCTAAAGAGCAACTTAAATAGATATCAAAATCCTAGACTTTGGTCTAGGATTTTTTATTTTACACAAATGGGACCATTGTTAGTTGAGTAACTTTAATAGATGAGGAATAAAATTTTTTAATATTCAAAATATATGCAGGTTTTTAAAAAAAGTTTCGCGAATATAATAGAATCAAACTTAAAGTAAAATTTAACCGTAAGGAGGGATTTTATTTTGGCGTTAGTAACGATGAATCATTTACTTGGCGATGCCCGTAATCGAAAGTATGCAGTTGGCGGTTTTAATGTATTTAATTTAGAGACCTTATGTGCGGTTGTAGAAGTGGCAGAAGAATTGAAAACACCATTAGTACTTGGAATTACGGAACGGTTTTTCAAGTTTGTTGATGTAGAGACCTTAAGCGCGGCTATGGTTCGTGCTGCACAAAAATCATCAGTACCGATAGCTCTCCATTTGGATCATGGTCATACTTACGAAGGGATTATTAAAGCAATTCGTTGGGGATTCACTTCTGTTATGTTTGATGGATCTGCTTTGCCTGTTAGCGAAAATTTGAAACGTACTAGAGAAGTTACACGTATAGCCCATTCCCTCGGCGTTTCTGTCGAAGGTGAATTGGGCTATGTTGGTTGTTGCGAGCATGTAGAGGATATTAATGAAGACAATATTGTGACATGTGATGTGGCCGCTGATTTTGTGAATAAAACTAAGATTGATGCTTTGGCTGTTTCGGTAGGTAATAAGCATGGAGCATATCGTGGTACGACAAAATTGAATATTACTAGATTAGGCCAGTTGAATACTGTTGTTAGCGTGCCATTAGTTATGCATGGAGGATCGAAATTGAGTAGTGACGATTACTCTAATTCTATAAAATGTGGCATTAGTAAGATTAATATTCCTACCGATACTTCTATGGCTGCCAGTGAACAACTTAAAAAGGAATTGCGGGATAATCCAGGTGCTAATTATATTTATTTAATGTCTGCAGTTAAAAAAGGTGTTAAGGAATCGGTTAGTAAATACATGCTTCACTTTAATTGTATTTCTAAAGCTATATAGTTTATGAATATTTTATCCTAATATAGACTTGTATAACAAAATTAGTAAAGCCTACCTTTTCAGAAAAATTAGGTAGGTTTTTGCTATAAGTAGTGGTAAAATGTGTAGATATAGTAAATCAGAAATAAAGATGTGAGATGTGTTGAGCTTTATCATATGGAGTGAAGAATATTGAGGTTACAAAATAGTTTTGCTAATTTACTGCATCTTTCTGCGTGGAAATTTACACCTTATCAAATTCTGGCACTGGGTTTTGCAGGATTCATAATGATTGGTACACTACTGTTGATGATGCCTGTGACCTCGGTGAATGGTCAAGGTTTATCCTTTGTTGATGCCTTATTTACGGCAACTTCAGCGGTGTGCATAACAGGATTGGTTGTTGTGGATACAGGAAGTCATTTTAATGTATTAGGGCAAACTGTGATTATTTTCCTTATACAGATTGGCGGCCTGGGAATTATGACAATGGCTACGTTAATGGCTTTGGTTATTGGGCGTAAGATTCAGCTGCGAGAAAGATTAGTGATGCAAGAGGCGTTAAACCATATGACTGTAGCAGGAGTTGTGCGTCTAACCCAATATATTATTATATCGACTTTTATTATTGAATTTATTGGTGGGACAATCCTGGCAATTCGTTGGTATCCTGATCTAGGTCTTACAGGTATCTATTTTGGATATTGGCACGCTGTTTCTTCTTTTTGCAATGCTGGATTTGATTTGTTTGGTAACTTTCATAGCTTGACAAGTTACGTAGATGATACCGTCATTAATTTAACGGTCACATCATTGATTATCTTAGGAGGTCTTGGTTTTACAGTTATTTTTGATGTCTGGAACCATCGCAAATGGCATAAATTTTCGCTACATACAAAGCTAGTATTATTCACTACTATTATATTACTTGCCTTAGGTACGCTTGTTATTCTATTACTGGAAATCAATAACCCTGCTACTCTTGGTGCTTTATCCTGGAAAGGAAAAATCTTCGCTAGTTACTTCCAGTCTGTAACCCTTAGGAGTGCAGGATATAATACAGTCAATATTATTAATATGCAAGATGCTACCATTTTTTTTATGGTGATTTTAATGTTTATTGGGGCAGCTCCCACCTCAACTGGAGGTGGGATAAAAATAACTACCATGAGCATTCTAATTGCTGCTGCGTGGGCTTTGATTAGAGGTAAGAATGATGCTGAGATTTTTAAAAGACGCATTCCTCAAAGATTAATCTATAAGGCTTTTACTCTTGTTTTTCTTTCTACTGCATTGGTTGTTTTCGTCACAATGATTATGAGTATCAGTCAAAGTGCGTCGTTCTTAAAAATTTTATTTGAAGTTGTATCTGCATTTGCTACGGTAGGACTTAGTTTAGGAATAACCAGCTCTTTAACTGTGCAAGGTAAGATCGTGATGATTATTACTATGTTTGCTGGCCGGGTGGGGTTAGTCACTTTAGCATTAGCCTTGGCTTTACGTACGAAAAGAGCAAAAGTGCAATACCCTGAAGGAAAAATTATTATAGGATAGGGAGGAGACTTTATGAAACAAGGGAAGCAGTACGCTGTCATTGGTTTAGGTCGTTTTGGTACTAGTGTTGCTAACACTTTACATAAGATGGGATATGAAGTCTTAGCCATTGATAGCAATGAAGATAAAGTTCAAGAATTTAGCAATGAAGTAACCCATGTTGTTCAGGCAGATTCTACTGATGAAGCTGCATTGACTGCCCTTGGTATTCGCAATTTTGATGTAGTAGTGGTGGCAATTGGTGAAGATGTTCAGGCAAATGTATTGACGACGTTGCAGCTAAAGGAAATAGGCGTTCCCTATATTGTTGCTAAAGCTCGTGATGCGCTGCATGGCAAAATGCTGCAAAAAATTGGCGCTGACAGAGTGATTTATCCGGAACGTGACATGGGACAACGGGTTGCTTATAATTTAGTTTCCAGTAATATTTTAGATTACATTGAACTTTCGCCAAACTTGGGTATTGTGGAAGTTGCAATTCCTCAAATTTTAATAGGAAAAACATTAGCTGAATCAAATTTGCGGGCAAAATATGAAATTAATGTTGTTGCTATTAAAAGAGAAGAACATTTAATTGTGCCTCCCTTGCCGAGTGAAGAGTTTACTAAACATGATATTTTAGTTGTCGTCGGAGGCATTAAAGGGATACAAGGTTTGGAGGAACTTACGTGATGGAAATAATTACTAGCACTCAGAATCAATTTGTAAAAATGGCTGCTTCCCTTAAAGAAAAGAAATTTCGTGATGAGTTAGGTTTATTCACTATTGAGGGTGTTCGGCTAGTAGAAGAAGCTGCACAAACAAATTGGTCAGTGGAGGCGTGCGTCTATATAGCAGGAGCAGAAGAAGATCAAAGGGTACACGATATGTTGTTATTATTGCAGTCAAAGAACTGTCGTATGATTGAAGTTTCAGCAGCTATATATGGAAAAATAACGGAAGTAAAACAACCTCAAGGTATAATGGCAATTATGAGAAAACGTGAATATCGGTTAATTGATTATCTTGCTAATGTAGAAAAACCGCTTTTGGTGGTGCTTGATGAAGTTCAAGATCCTGGAAATGTTGGGACTATCATTCGTACTGCTGCTGCTGCTGGTTGTACAGGAGTAATCTTGACGAAAGGCTGTGCTGATGTTTTTGCTGCTAAGGCAGTAAGGGCTAGTATGGGTTCTTTATTCAATGTACCGATATTCGAGGGGCTCATTCAAGACGAAGTAGTAAATTATTTAAATCAATATAACATTCGTATTTTAGCAACATCTTTGGAGGATTCTACCATTTATTTTCGGACAGACCTTAATCAGCCTGTGGCTGTCGTATTTGGCAACGAGGGCAATGGTGTCAGTAGAAAGCTAATTGAGGTTGCAAGAGAGCGGTTACATATTCCTTTACTGGGGAATGTGGAATCCTTAAATGTTGCAGCTTCGGCAGCTGTTATTTTATATGAAGCGGTACGTCAGCGTCAGTAGTCTTTTATTGTAATATGGGATATAATATGCTATAATCTTTCTGATAAGGAGCTGTTGGTGTTATTTTGTTTAATAGCTCTATAGAATTAAAGATATATAGTAAGAGAAAGTTACTATATTAAAGTAACTACAATGATAGAGAAGAGTATGTTAGTGCCAGTTTATACAGGGAGGATGCTGTCATAGATTGAGAACAGTTCCAAAACGGTTAACAGAAGTTCGCTCTGGAGTAATCTGTGCTGAAGAAATGGTTTTTGTGTAAGCCAGACGTTTTTTTCTGCGATAAAGAAAGTTGAGTACTAATTAGGGTGGTACCGCGGGAGTAAGGCTTTCGCCCCTTGCAGGGGTGGAGTCTTTTTATTTTTATCTATAATGATGTTTTAGGAGGTACATATGGAACAAGAATTACAATCCTTAAAGCAATTGGCTTTGCTAGAGTTATCACAGGCAGATACCATGGATGCATTAAACGAGCTTAGGGTTAAATATTTAGGGAAGAAAGGGAGCTTAACTAGTGCCTTAAAGGGAATGGGAGCGTTGAGTGCCGAAGAGCGTCCGAAAATTGGACAAATTGTGAATGATATTAGGTCTGAATTAGAAAATATTATTCAAACGAAAAGTGAAGGCTTTAAGCAAGCTGATTTAGAAAAAAAGTTGGCTTCTGAGAAAATTGATGTTACATTGCCAGGGAGAAAAGTAAATGTAGGACATCAGCATCCTTTAACTGTAACCCTTTTACGCATAAAAGAAATATTTATGAGAATGGGTTTTGCCATAGCGGAAGGCCCAGAAGTAGAACAGGATTATTACAATTTTGAAGCACTTAATTTACCGAAAGATCACCCTGCAAGGGACATGCAAGATTCTTTCTATATTACAGAAGAGTTTTTAATGCGTACTCATACTTCACCTGTACAAGTTCGTACTATGCAGGCAGCAGTACCAAATCAACCGATTCGTATTATAGCACCTGGAAAAGTATACCGTCGTGATTATGATGCAACTCATTCTCCGATGTTCCACCAAGTAGAAGGGTTAGTAATTGACAAAAATATTAGTTTTGCTGATTTAAAAGGAACTCTAGAATTGTTTATTCATGAAATTTTTGGCAAAGATGTTGGCGTGCGTTTTCGCCCCAGTTTCTTTCCTTTCACTGAGCCTAGTGCAGAAGTAGATATTTCTTGTGTTATGTGTAGTGGTGGAGGATGTCGAGTTTGCTCTGGAACGGGCTGGCTAGAAATATTAGGTGCGGGAATGGTACATCCTCGCGTACTTGAGATGAGTAAATTTGATCCAGAAAAAGTCAGTGGTTTTGCTTTTGGAATGGGCGTAGAACGAATTGCAATGCTACTATATGGTATTGATGATTTACGACTATTTTATGAGAATGATCTACGTTTCTTAAAACAGTTTTAGTAAGAAAATAAGGATATACAATCTTAAAGGGGGATGGGTATGCAAGCACCAATAAAATGGCTAAAAGAGTATGTTGAATTTTCACAAACACCCGAAGTATTAGCAGAGATGCTAACAATGGCTGGTATTCCGGTGGAAGGAATTAGCTACTTAGGTAAAGATATTGAAAAGATCGTAACTGGTAGGATTATTGAAGTAGAAAAACATCCTAATGCTACGAAATTATCCATCTGTAAACTAGATGTTGGAACTGAAGTTCTGGTTATTGTCACTGGAGCAAATAATATTGCAGTGGGCAATATTGTTCCGGTAGCTTTAGTTGGTGCGAAGTTACCAAGTGGGCTAGAAATTAAAGCAAGTGAATTGCGCGGTGTAATGTCGTATGGCATGTTGTGCTCTACGGCAGAACTGAATATTGACAGTAAGTTGTTGTCTGCAAAGGAAAAAGAAGGTATTTATATCTTATCTGAAGACACAGCTGTTGGTATTGATATCAAAGAAGCGTTGGGGATGGATGATGTAGTTTTAGAATTTGAATTAACGGCAAACCGGGCAGATTGTTTTAGTGTAATTGGTTTAGCCCGAGAAGTTGCAGTTTTGACAGGCGGTTCGCTAAAAAAACCGATGATTCACTTACATGAGACCGCAGGGGAAAAGTCTGCTAGTTTAGTAAAAGTTGCTATTGAAGAGCCTTCGTTATGTTCTCGTTTTGCTGCAAGAATGTTGCAAAATGTTAAGGTTGGTCCATCACCAAAATGGCTAAAACACCGTTTGCAGGCTGTGGGAATGCGTTCCATTAATAACATCGTTGATGTAACTAACTACGTTATGTTGGAAATGGGACAGCCAATGCATGCTTATGATTATAATTTGGTTTCCAAACATAGCTTGACAGTGCGAAAAGCACAATCTGGTGAAAAGATTACAACGTTAGATGGAATTAAGCGTGAACTTACTTCTGATATGTTGGTAATTGCAGACCAGGTACAGGCTGTAGGGATTGCAGGTGTAATGGGAGGTTTAGCTACAGAAGTCACTAATAATACTCAAAATGTAATATTAGAAGCAGCCTCTTTTAATGGAGTAAGTATACGTCGTACTTCAAAAGCTCTTGGCTTGCGTTCAGAAGCATCCGGAAGATTTGAAAGAGGCGTAGATACGGTTAACAGCATTCGTGCTTTAGATCGTGCTGCTAAGTTATTGGAAGATATGGGAGCATGTAAGGTGTGCCCAGGGATTGTCGACAGTTATCCTACTATGGTGCTGCCGCGTCAGGTTAGTTTTATACCTCAGAAGGTAAATGCTTATCTAGGTACAGATATTAGTAAAGGTGAAATGCTAAATATTTTACGAAGTTTGGAGTTTGCAATTGATACACATTCTGAAGGGGATAAAATCACTGTAAATGTACCTACATGGCGTAATGATGTGCAGTATCAGCCTGATATATGTGAAGAAATTGCTCGTATTTATGGCTATAATAAAATTCCTATAACCACTCCTGATGGAAATATCTTACGTGGTGGACAAGAATACGCTCAATCAATTGTTGATGTAATAAAAACCATTTTAACAGGAGCGGGTTTAGATGAAATTATTTCTTTGAGCTTTACTCATCCACAAGTATTAGAGAAATTAAATATTGCAGATGATCATGTCCTACATCGTGCCATTCGCGTACTGAATCCTATCACGGATGATTTTCCTATATTAAGGACTACTTTATTAGGCGGTGTATTGGAAACTATTGTCCGTAATCTTTCTAGAAAAAACGATGATATTAAAATTTATGAACTTGGGGCAGTATATTTGCCCGAAGAACTTCCACTACATTCGTTGCCTAAAGAGCCTCTGATGCTCTGTGGCGCATTAGTAGGTAAACGCAGTGAATTGTCTTGGAGTCAAGGCAAGGAAAATGTTGATTTTTATGATGCTAAGGGTATTGTAGAGGTATTATTGGCTGGCTTAGGAATTACTGACTATCATGTAACAACAGGTGAACATATGTCCCTGCATCCCGGAAAGACGGCAGTGTTTGCTAGAAATGGTAAGATATTGGCAACTGTTGGTGAACTGCATCCTAAAGTAGCAGATGAATTTGATATACATCGTAAAGTGTATATATTTGAGGTTGATATCGAAGCTATAGTGGATTGTGTAAATTTACTTGCCAAGTATGAACCATTGCCTAAATTCCCAGCTATTCAAAGAGATGTAGCAGTAGTCTTGCCTTTAACGATTTCTGCTGATCAAGTAAGAGAAGCTATCATTGCCAGTGGGGGGCCATTGCTTTGTGATGTTCGCTTGTTTGACGTATACGTTGGTGAACAAGTTACTGATGGTTCGAAAAGCCTAGCATTTTCATTAATTTATAGGGATAAGATGCGAACTCTTACAGATGAAGAAATAGATGTATATTACAAAAAGACAATTGACCACATAGAAAGTTCATTAACGGCTAAAATTCGTAGTTAGTACAAAATGTCTCTTGTGAAAGCACAAAAAAATCTTTACCTATGACTTTACTTGTGTTATCCTGTTAACGGGATAGCTATCTAGGCGTTTATGAACGTTTAGATCTGGATAGATCTGTCCTTGTGGGCAGGTCTATTTTTTTGAGCTGCTTTGCGATTTATAAAAAAGAAAGGTGGAGCTTAATGGGAATGTTTCGTACTAAAAGTATCAGTGAGCTTTTACAAGGGGCTGAGAAAAAAGGCTTAAAGAAATCGTTAGGTGCAATGGATTTAACACTTCTTGGAATTGGTTGTATTATAGGTACTGGTATATTTGTTTTAACTGGAGTGGCTGCAGCTAAATATGCTGGTCCTGCATTAGTTCTATCCTTTGTTCTTTCAGGATTGGCCTGTGCCTTTGCCGCCTTGGCTTATGCTGAGTTAGCCGCAATGGTTCCCATTTCTGGTAGTGCTTATACGTATACATACGCTGCATTGGGAGAAATTGTTGCTTGGATTGTAGGCTGGAATCTAATTTTGGAATATTCTGTAGGTTCTAGTGCTGTTGCAGCTGGATGGTCTGGCTATATGGTAGGTCTTTTGAAATCAGGTGGTATTGAGGTATCAAAGGCCTATACTGCGGTACCAGCTGATGGCGGTATTGCAAATGTGCCGGCCATGTTAATTTCTTTCTTTTTAAGTTTGCTTTTGGTGCGCGGCACCAAGGAAAGTGCAACACTTAATAAAATTTTAGTAGTGATAAAGTTAGCTGCGGTTTTTATTTTCTTAGTTTTGGCAGGTCCTAAAGTGAATGTTGCCAATTGGGATCCATTTATGCCCTTTGGCTTTTCGGGCGTAGCTGCTGGTGCTGCGATTATATTTTTTGCATACATTGGTTTTGATGCAGTAGCAACAGCAGCAGAAGAATGTCGTAATCCAAATCGTGATTTGCCAATTGGTATCATTGGCTCATTGTTAGTCTGTACTATTTTGTATATTATCGTTGCTGCTGTATTAACAGGTGTCGTACCTTATAGTGAATTAAATAATGCAGAGCCTGTAGCCTATGCATTAAGGGCGATTGGATATAATATGGGATCTGCTTTAGTTGGTACAGGTGCTATATGTGGTATTACAACCGTATTACTAGTATTAATGTATGGGCAATCTCGTATTTTCTTTGCAATGTCTCGTGATGGCTTGATCCCGGCTAGTATTTCTAAAGTCCATCCTCAATATGGAACACCCCATATTATTACAATTGTTGGCGGAATTGCAGTAGCCTTGGTCGCTGGATTTACTCCTATTGGAATTATTGCTGAACTTACCAATATTGGAACATTATTTGCTTTTGCAGTAGCTTCTGTGGGAGTTTTAGTGCTGCGGCGCACTAAGCCGGAATTAAGACGACCATTTCGATGCCCTGCAGTTAATGTAATCGCTCCCTTGGCTGTTATTTCCTGTGGTTATTTAATGTATAATTTGCCTTATGAAACATGGGTGCGGTTTTTTGTATGGAGTGGAATTGGTTTTTTAGTATACTTTTTATATGGTAAAAACCACAGCTTACTTAATAAAAGTGAGAAGGCATAAGATAATACACAAAAAGGCAGTTTATGACTTATTTCATAGCTGCCTTTTTGTATTAATAAAGACAAATATGTTTTCTTTGCTGCATATGCAGGAAATCATATTTGTCAGGTCGAATGTAGAATTAGTAAAATAGGTATTATAGGTGACGTTATGAATGAAAAAAAACATAAAGTAACAGTTGAAATCTTTGGTGAAACCTATTGTTTAAAGAGTGATGCTAAAATTGAGAAAGTCATTGCGATTGCTGAAGAAGTCGATTCTCGTATGAAGACAATTGCACAGAAGAATTTGCGATTATCTCCAGGTAAAGTGGCTGTGTTAGCAGCACTCAATATTGCAGAGGCATATTTAGATTTAGAACAAAATTATAAACAATTGATTCGAATGGTAGAGGAAGAAAAATAACTGACACCATCGTGCAGTATAACAGGCTTTTTGATTGTTAATACTACAATTAAAAGGAGTGATATAGTGTTTGAAACTGCCGATGTTGGTCAGGTTTTATTACATATAGTGGTGTTATTTACTATAGCTCTTATCGTTGTTCGCTTAATGGGAAATCGTACAGTAGGGCAGTTATCGCCTTTTGATTTTGTTATTATGGTAGGCATTGGTGACATCATTGTTACTGCATCTATGGATAAAGGACTGACTATACTCAGCGGCATAGAAGGATTAGTTGCTCTTTTGGCATTGCAGCAGTTAATCTCGTATGTATCCTTAAAAAATCTTACTTTGCGAAAGTGGGTAGAGGGGACGCCAATTACACTTATTCAGGATGGAAAAATTTTGCGAGAAAACTTTATCAAAAATCATTTTAACTATGATGATTTACGGCAAGAACTTCATAAGCAAGGGATGGATATGACTAATTTGCCAGATATCAAATTGGCACGATTGGAAAGTTGCGGAGTTTTCACAGTTATAAGGACTCCAGATAAAGAGCCGATAACAAAATATGAACTTGAGTTGTATTATAAAAGTATTTTTGAGAATCCCTTAAGTCCTTTAGGTCAGAAATGGGCGAGATTCGAACAATTTATATCAGATGTACATGATGTAGCAGAGTATATAAAAAGACAAGAAAAGATTAAGTAGATAAATACTATGCCTGTATCAAGGTACACAAAGTACACACAAAGAGGGCGTGTGCCATCTTTGTGTACTTTGCGTCTTTATGTGGAGATGTTTTTATAGAGGGCAAGGTTTTTGAAAGGAATGAATTTAAATGATAGAGTTATTAGCTCCTGTTGGTAGTCGAGAAGCCTTAATTGCAGCTGTAGAAGGTGGTGCCGATGCCGTATATTTGGCTGGAAAAATGTTTGGTGCTCGAGCTAGCGCGCCTAATTTTACTGATGAGGAATTAGTAGAAGCTGTAAATTTGGCTCATCTGCGTAGTGTTAAGGTTTATGTGACTGTCAATACCCTTGTTGATAATAGTGAAATACCTGCATTATCGCTTTATTTACAGTATTTGTATAGAACTGGTGTAGATGCAATTATTGTTCAAGATATTGGTGTTTTTAAAATAGCAAAGCAAATTATCCCTGAGATGCCAATACATGCTAGTACGCAAATGACAGTACATAATTTAGAAGGCGTAGAGCTTTTGACGGAGCTTGGCTTTCAGCGGGTAGTAGTATCACGAGAGTTATCAATGGATGATATTCAATATATTTGTAAGAATACAGCTACAGAAATTGAGGCTTTCGTCCATGGGGCATTATGCATTTCATATTCTGGCCAATGTCTAATGAGTAGTATGATTGGTGGGCGAAGTGGTAATCGTGGACGTTGCGCCCAGCCTTGTCGTTTGCCATATACCCTTGTAGATGAGAATGGAAATGATTTACTTCTAGAAGCGGATGCCGGGGAATATCTTTTAAGTCCTAAAGATTTAAACACATTGGAGTTGATACCTGAGCTTATTCAAGCAGGTGTAACCTCTTTTAAAATTGAAGGACGCATGAAGAGGCCAGAATATGTAGCAGTGGTAGTTGATACGTATAGGCGAGCAATTGATGCCTGTTTAGTGAATCCAGATGCCTATGTTGTTGCAGAGCAGGAGCAAAAAGAACTGGCACAAATTTTTAATCGTGAATTCACTACAGCTTACTTAAAGAACCATCAGGGACGTAAGATGATGAGTGATCGTCGGCCGAACAACCGGGGGGTGCGTATTGGCCGGGTTAGCGATTATCAGCATCAGGAACGAGTTGCAACTATAAAATTAGATGAACCTTTATATATCAATGATATTGTTGATTTTTGGGTAAAGGTTGGTGGCAGGGTTAGTGTAACCGTATCATCTATGGTGGTAAATGGTCAGAAAGTGACTAACGCTCCTGCTGGGGCAGAAGTAGCAATTCATGTGCATGCTCCTGTGCGCATAAATGATCGGGTCTTTAAAGTCTTCGATGCCGGTTTGATGGAACGAGCACGAGCCTTTTTTACTGAACCAAATGCGGTGAAGCGTATAGAAATTGATATCAAAGTAACTGTACAGGAAGGTCAACCCTTAGAAATTAGTATACAAGATAGAGATGGTTTCTGTAGTCAGGCTAGGACTTCCTTTATTGCTCAAAGAGCTATTAAAAGGCCCTTGACTTCAGAAGTAATTGCCAAGCAGGTCGAACGGCTGGGATCTACGATCTTTAGCGTAAATACCTTGGAATGCAATATAGTTGGTGAAGTGATGGTACCAATTAGTGAAATCAATGATGTTAGGCGCAGAGCAATTGAAGAATTAGAAAAAGCTCGCTTAATGCCTTTTCAGCGTGAAGATTTACCTAGAAAAAAATATGTTGCACGAGATTTTCTATCATCGAATATAATTCGGGATAAAGCTGGCGTACAGCAGCCTTTATTGGTGGTAAATGCAGATACGATTGATAAAATTAAAGTGTCTTTAGAATCCGGTGCAGATTGCATTATGTTTGGCGGGGAAACCTTTGATCATAACATGATCACTCCTGAGATATATGGACGAGCTGTAGCGATGGTACGCGAATATGGTAAGCAAATTATTTTAAATACTCCTCGTATTGTGAAAAAATGGCAGATGGACGAAGTGAAGAAGGAATTGGCTTTATTTGAGGAATTACAGCCAGATGCTGTTGCAATAAGCAATTTGGGGACGTTGCATATTGCCAAAAAGATAACAAACCTGCCACTCCACGGTGATTATTCATTAAATATATACAATGATGTATCAATAGATTTTTTAGCTGCACAAGGTATTTCCAGTATGACCTTATCACCAGAATTAAATTTTTCCCAGATTGAAGAGCTGGCTAGTGATCAAAAGGTGGCTTTAGAATGTTTAGTTCATGGCTATGTAACATTAATGGTATCGGAGTATTGTGCGATAGGAAGCTATCTTGGCAAATTAGGTACAGGAAAATGTAACCAGCCTTGTTTACGCCGTGACTATTGGTTAAATGATCGTAAAAATGAAAGATTTCCAGTAGTGACGGATCAATATTGTCGTATGCATATACTAAATGCAAAAGAATTAAGTATGTTACCTCATGTACCTCGATTTGGTTTAATAGGAATTAAACGTATCCGAATTGAGGGAAAGAAGAGTACGGTTGATCACTTGGGTAGAATCAGCAAACTATATAGAGAACTATTGGATCAAGGAGACGATCATCCCTTGCTTGCGCAGGATAAAATGAAAACTGCTGAACATGAAGATATCACCCGAGGGCATTATTTCCGTGGTGTATTATAAAGAAATACAATTATATATTTCTTTATTTCTAGGGGGAAAGGAATGGATATATCAGTATTAAAAACATTAGAATATCACAAAATACGTGCTATGCTCGCAGATAAATGTAGTTCTATTATGGGGCGTGAACTTGCAGAGGAATTGATACCGTCAAGTAAATTAGTTGAAGTGAAAGAAAAAATTGCAGAAACAGAGGAAGCCAGAGGAATTTTGGATGCAATGTCTAGTATACCTCTTGGTGGTATTCGTGATATTCGCACGTTGTTAAAACGTGCAGAAATAGGTTCTGTACTTGCTCCTGATGAATTGGTAGCTGTAGCAAGTACGTTATACGCGTCTCGAAGAATGAAAAATTTTTTTATGGATATGCCTGTAGCATTAACCATTTTGCTTGGTTATGCTGAAAAAATCAATGTATTGCGTAATATTGAAAATTTTATTGAAAATATTGTGAATGAACAAGGACAGATACGTGATGATGCAAGTGTTGAGCTTTTGCATGTACGCAGGGAAATACGATCATCTCAAAGTCGTATTAAAGATAAATTAGATGGTATACTGCGTTCCAGTGAATATCAAAAATATTTTCAGGATGCATTAGTGACTGTGCGCAATGAGCGATATGTTATACCAATTAAACAAGAATATCGCAATCATTTTCCTGGAATCATTCATGATCAATCAGCTAGTGGTGCTACAGTATTTGTTGAACCGATGGCAGTAGTAATTTTAAATAATGAAATTAAACAACTTACGTCTGCCGAAAAAAATGAAATTGAGCGAATTTTAAGATCCGCTACGGAACAAATTGCGAATGTCTCAGAGACTATTTATATGAATTGTGATATGTTAGCTAACATTGATTTTGCTTTTGCGAAGGCAAAACTTAGTTTGACTATGCAGGCGACCATGCCTATTATTAATAATAAAGGATATGTTAATCTGCGTCAGGCTAGACATCCTCTTATTGAGGCTGATGCTGTAGTTCCGATTGATATTTTTATCGGCAAGGATTTTAATACATTGCTCATTACAGGTCCAAATACAGGAGGTAAGACCGTAACGTTAAAGACGTTAGGGTTATTCGCTCTTATGACACAGGCTGGACTCTATATTCCTGTACAAAATGGCTCTGAAATCGCTGTATTCAATACTATTTTTGCCGATATTGGTGATGAGCAAAGCATTGAGCAGAGTCTGAGTACTTTTTCGGCCCATATGACGAATTTAGTGAGAATTTTAAACCATATCACATCCGAAGATTTAGTATTAATTGATGAAATTGGTGCAGGTACTGACCCGGATGAGGGAGCTGCTTTAGCTATGTCAATATTAGAACATTTACTGAATATAGGTGCTAAAACAATTGCTACAACTCATTATAGTGAATTAAAGACCTTTGCCTATTCAAGACAGGGAATCGAAAATGCCAGTGTGGAATTTGATATACAAACATTAAGACCCACATATCGCCTTTTGATTGGTGTTCCTGGGAGCAGTAATGCCTTTGCAATTAGTAAACGTTTGGGATTATCAGATCGTATTATTGAGCAAGCCAGCCAATTTATTGATAAAGATCATGCAGAATTTGAAACTGTTTTAAATGCTTTGGAAGAACAGAAGATCGCTTATGATAAACTCCATGAAGAGGTTATTCAGCAAGAAAAAACATTGCAGATTTTAAGAGAAAAGCTTGCGACAGAGGAAAGTGTATTAGCTGCGAAAAAGCATAAAATTTTAGCCAAAGCACAAGAAGAAGCCGAATCCCTACTGCGAAAGACTCGGCGAGAAACAGAAGAAATTATAACGGAACTAAAAGCGCAGTTTACAGCAAAGAGTAACAGCTCGACAAGACAAGGTATTTTTGACAAAAGTAGAAAACGTCTGCGGGACAATCTAGAGAATTTAAATGAAAATGAAGAAGATGATAATTCGCTGCCTATTGTTACTGCCAGTGTCTTAACACCAGGAATGCAAGTATACATAACTACGCTGAAGCAAAAGGGGACTGTAGTATCGATTGGTACAAATGAAGTAATTGTTCAATTGGGCATTATGAAAATGAATGTTGCAATTACAGACTGTCGCTTGGTCAGCGACAGCATTCCTATTAAAAAGATTGCTAAAGATAAAAATCGTGACAAAAATTTTATGAAAATTCAAGATGTCGCCAGGCAAATTGATATACGAGGTATGATGGTAGAAGAAGCAGAATATGCCTTAGGAAAGTATATTGATGATGCGATAGTAGCAGGATTAAGTACAGTATTGGTTATTCATGGAAAAGGAACTGGAGCTCTGCGAAAAGGAGTAAGAACATATTTGAAAAATCATCATTATGTCAGAGATATTAGCATTGGTGAATTAAATGAAGGTGGCGATGGAGTTACTGTGGTGCAGTTATAGAAAAAAGCATAGTTATAAAAAAGAGCGATCTTTTAACTATTTAATAGCAAGAGTAAAGAGGTGTGAGTTGAATTCTCACACCTCTTTCTCATTTTCAAATGTAGTTTTCCAGTTTAAAGAGCGACCTAAATCTTTTTTGTCAGAGACATATGGATCTAAAGGGGGGGATGCAATTGAGGAATTCGCTAAGGAAGAAGTGACAGCCGCCGCTGGTGGATCTTTTTTTTCTGATTTTTCCGTTTTACTTCCTTCTTGTTTATCGTTATTTCCTCCACCGCCCAAATTACCTAAAACACCTAAAATAGATGAGATGTTAGCGGGGTTGAGTTTTGACTTAATTTGTGGGTTATTTAGTAGAGGTAATAAAGTCATGAGCATATCAGGAGAAGGCCCTCCTCCTCCTCCATCACCACTGCCACCACCCTTTGTAAGCTCTCCTAAAAGTTTATGTAATGGATTAGTAGTATTATTAGTAGTAATTGCAGATGAATTTTGAATAACAGGTGCTGCCGTCAGAGGTTGTGTACGGTTTAGTATATGTAGAATACAAAGCAGTGACAAAATATGAATGAGGTTATCATAGCCGGTACCCTCATTCGCTACGTTATCAATCATGTGTGCTATGGATTGTAACAGCGTATTAGGATTTTCGTTCGGCATAAAGTGTCCTCCTTAAAATAGTCCAGGAATTTTGGGAAGATTGAGATCGCCAGTTAATTTGCACATTGCAGTTTGATGCAGTTCGCGGGACTTGGTAAGTCCGTTGTTTATGGTTGCAACTAATAAGTCTTGTAATAATGTTGCATTATCAACAGATAAATATTTTGGATTGATTTCTATTGATAATAATTCTTGTTGTCCATTAAGGGTTAGTTTTATTACATCACCACTTGAAACCTCCACACGTTGTGCTTTTAACTGATCTTGTGCATTATCAACATTTTGTTGAATTTTTTTTACCATTTCCATCATGTTTCCTAAATTTTCCCACATAGAAAATCGCCTCCGCTCTTATTTTATCCAATGAATGGTCACTCATTTTATTATAAAATCAATTCAGCCAAAAAACGAAGTCAATTATAGCATTATAATTTATGCAAAAATATAAATTTGTGTGTATCAATAATAGCCAATTGTAAGATTGCATCATATATTAGATTAAATATCACTTATTGATTGAATAAGGGGTGAGAGTGATGCGCTTTCGGAGACATTATAAAAACTACAAAAGGTCGGTTGCGCAAGAAAGTAAGGATGTTGAAATGATGATGACTGAGGAGAAAATCGTTGAAAAAGTGAAAGATACAAAGCAAATCAAAATGCAAGATGAAGAACGAGAAGATAAGAAAGTAAAGAAAGCCAGACCAGTCAATCCTATGAGTGGATTTGGCCAGATCTTAAAGAACCCTAATTTTAATTTGCAGCTCATGGTTATTTTATTAAGTTTAACTTCCGAAGACATGCAAATGGATAGAAGGATAGATGGAATGTCGACGACCATTGACAAGGTGCGTAACATTACTGAGTTAGTTAATAGTGGTATGCAGTCAATGAAGATGGTTTCAGAATTTCCTAAAAGCATTCGACGGATATTAGAATAAAATTTAATTAAAAAACTAAGTAGGTTGAGTAACACTTTTAAAGGTACCTCCATATATTGAACTAGAAGGGGGGGGCAATACTTAAATAATAAGGACAGATATTTAGGTAGTTGCTCTTTAAATGTTATATTTAAGGAGGTAATACGTAATGGCAAGAGGTTATGGTTTTGGTGGAGGTCAATCTTGGTGGATTATCATTATCATCCTTTTACTCTTTTGCTTTAACAATGATGATTGTAGTTTCTCATAATATAAATAATATCTTACTTATTCTAAAGGGAACACGTAGTAATGCGGACGTTAATTTGGTGGATTGAATGGCGGAGTTGGCATGATGACTCGTCTACTTGTTTATAGTTTATATTAATGTATATGCAGAAATATAAAAAACACGCGTAAATTACGCGTGTTTTTTATATTTAAGGATTATTTTTTTTATCTGCCTCCGTTGTTTTTTTCGGTGGTGGAGGCGGGGCGGTGTTTTTATCAGATTTGACAGGTGGAGGAGGAAGGGTTTTATCAACTGGCCGCGAGTCATCATCTTGTTGAGTTGGTGTTTTTGGATTTTTACCATCGGGTGTTAATGGATTTGCAGGTTGCTTACCATCGGCAGGCTGTTCCGTAAGTACAGGAGTTGGGTTAGGTTCAATTACGATGCCGTTAGGGCGAATGAAATCCCGAGAGGGTATTTTTACTAAAGATTTTTGCATAAAAGATTTCCAAATGGTAGCGGGGAGACCTCCTCCGGTTATACCGTTTAAGTATCCATCAGCGTCATAACCAATCCATACTGAAGCTACCAAATCAGGTGTAAAACCAACAAACCATGCATCTTTATAATCACTGGTTGTACCTGTTTTCCCAGCGGCGGGGCGTCCGATGTTTGCTGCTGCACCAGTACCATTATTAATAACGCCACGTAACATATCAGTAAGAATATATGCTGAACGTTCATTCAAAACTGCTTTTTCCTTTGGAGTGACTTGCTCTAGCGTCTTACCATTGCGATCAATAACTTTAATGACTGTTATAGGATCTACATGTACACCTTGGTTAGCCAAGACTCCATATGCACTGGCAATTTCTAGCGGTGTGACACCTCGTGTAAGACCTCCGAGAGACATTGCTAAATTACGATCATTAACAGAACCCTGTAAAACTAGCGTGGAAATCCCCATTTGCTGAGCATAATATAATGGTTTATCAACACCTGTCTGATTAGCAATCTTTACAGTTGGTACATTAAGAGATTGTTCAAGTGCTGTACGCAAGGAAACCGATCCATGGAACTTCTCATCATAATTCATCGGAGACCAATTGCCAAAGCTGATTTTACTATCGTCAATCATAGATGAAGGAGTCATTCCTCCCTCTAAAGCAGCTAAGTAAATGAAAGGCTTGAATGCTGAACCAGGCTGACGTTCAGCTAAAACCGCACGATTAAATTGGTCATTGCCTCGACCGCCAACCATTGCTTTGATATAACCTGTACGCGGTTCAATCGCAACGAGGGCTCCTTGTGGTTGTTGCAAACCATTACTATCAGTACGTATGCTAGGAAGCTTTTTCATGGCTTCTTCCGCCGCTTCCTGCATATCGAGATCTAATGTGGTATAAACTTTAAGTCCATCTTTATACACCGCATCAGCACCATATCTGTCAATCAGATATTGCGTAACATAATCAATAAAATAGCTCGCTGTCTGATCTGCAGTATCTGTTTGGGATGAGCGGATTGCCAAGCGAAGTTTGGCATTCTTAGCTTGTACAGCAGTTGACGAATCAATAAATTCATATTTAACCATTTGGTCAAGTACTGTAGCTTGTCGTTCTGTTGCAGCTTTTAAGTTATTAAAAGGTGAATAATAATTTGGACTTTTTGGGATTCCTGCTAACATTGCACATTCTGCTAATGTTAAATCTTCAACATTTTTATTGAAATAAACAATGGATGCAGATTGCACTCCGTAAGCTCCTTGTCCAAAATATATTTGGTTTAAATAGAGCTCTAATATTTCATTTTTACTGTATTGACGTTCAATTTGCAGAGCTAGGATTGCTTCTTGTATTTTACGTTTTAATGTGCGTTCTTGGGACAGTAACGCATTTTTGGCTAATTGCTGCGTAATGGTACTGCCGCCTTCAGAAACGCCTCGATCGCTTATATTTGACCAGACTGCCCGCAAAATACCACGAGGATCAATACCTATGTGTTGATAAAAACGTGCATCTTCAGCAGCTACGAAGGCGTTTTGTAAATTTTTAGGAATCTTATTAATAGAAACGGGAACGCGATTTTCTACAGAATGAACTGTATTAATTAATTTCCCATTTACATCATAAATTTGTGAAGACGCAGCAGGTCTAATCTCGTCTTTCAGACTTGGCATGGTGTGAATGCTTGCTGTTAAAAAGCCAAGTCCAGCACCTGTGATCATTACAATAAATACAATTAGAATTATAACCGTTAGTTTTGAATTACCATTTTTAGAAGAACGACGGCCATCTTTAGGGCTATCGCTTCGCTCCTTGTTCATTGGCAACCTCCTTAGTATTGAGTACGCTAATTATTATAACATAAATAATATCATTTTTGTCTATAAGCTAAAATGACACCAATAGCTGGTGTCATTTTTATAGTACTTAATCAGTAAAATAATAGAGAAGTAGCTAAAATCTTTAAAGGGTTACAACAATGCGGTGATAATTTTTTTTACCTTTACGAACTAATAAACTTTTATTTTCAAATAGATCATCAGTGAGTGTTAAGTCTAGGTCGGTTACTTTCGTGTCGCCAATATAAAGACCACCTTGCTGTATCAATCTTCTTCCTTCGCTTTTAGAAGGCACTATTTTAGTAGCTGCAAGAATGTCAAGGACTTTCATGCCCATCATATTAGAAGTAATTGATACGGTTGGAACATTATGTAGTGCGCCAGCTCCATTGAATAATGCTTCTGCTGCTTGCTGAGCTTTTTCAGCTTCCTCTGCACCGTGAATGAGCTTTGTCACTTCAAAGGCCAGTACTTTTTTTGCAATATTAATTTCTTTATCTTTAAGGGCACCCAACTTTCGAACCTCATTCATTGGCATAAAGGTTAGAAGTGCCAGACATTTTTCTACATCCGCATCATCTATATTACGCCAGTATTGATAAAATGTGTAAGGTGAGGTCTTTTCAGCATCCAGCCATAAAGCACCTTTTTCCGTTTTGCCCATTTTCCGCCCATCACTAGTGGTTAACAAGGTGAAGGTTAATCCGTATGCTGGTTTGCTTTCTTTACGTCTTATGAGATCCGCTCCAGCCAGGATATTGGACCACTGATCATCTCCGCCCATTTGCATAATGCAGTTATACTGACGGTTGAGCTCTAAGAAATCATAGGCCTGCATCAACATATAATTAAATTCTAGGAAGGATAATCCCTTATCTAGCCTTTGTTTAAAACATTCGGCAGTCAGCATACGATTGACTGAAAAGTGTGCGCCAATATCTCTTAAAAATTCGATATAGTTCAGTTTAAGAAGCCAATCTGCATTATTGACCAGTAATGCTTTGTCTTCCGAGAAATCAATGAAGCGCTGCATTTGTTTTTTAAAACGTTCGCCGTTATAGACAATATCTTCTTGGGTCATCATTTTGCGCATATCAGTCTTACCAGAAGGATCACCTACCATCGTCGTTCCTCCGCCAATTAAGCAGACTGGACGATGTCCGGCTTTTTGCATGTGTGCCATTACCATCATTCCAAGAAAATGACCGACATGTAAGCTGTCAGCGGTTGGATCAAAACCAATATAAAAGGTGATTTTTTCTTTTTCGAAGAGCTCGATTATTTCATCTTCATGGGTAAGTTGTTGAATAAAGCCTCGCTCTTTGAGGATATCAAGTACAGTCATTAGTTTGAGAAGCCTCCTCATGTTTCCAAAATTATCAACAGGTAAAAATAAAAACCGCCCTGGTTAAGGACGGGTACAACCCGCGGTACCATTCAAGTTGCTAGCTAAAACAGCTTGTTTATTTTCATGTCAAATACTAACTGTAATATAGCAGGATACGCCACAAATGTCAATGTGATCCATGGTTTGCAGCTATGTAAGTGAAGCTTAATCAGGAATTTAGTATATATAATAGATATCGCTATTAAGAACTAGGTATAAAAATATGCTAAAGAGTGGTACATCATAAGAGGAAAGGCCATATACTGAGGTATATACTGGACTAGGAGGGTAATCATGAGATTTTCCGTAGGGAAGAGGCGAAGAGTGCCATCCATTGTGCTAGTGTCTATTCTATTATGTATCATTATAATAGGCACCTTCTGGATAATGGAAACACATTTAAAACCTACCTTATTGGCTATAGCCGAAACAAAAGCAACTTTCATTGCGACGCAATCCATTAACCAGGTTATTAGTGACAGGGCGAACTTAAATATTGACCCGCAAACATTAATGAATGTTACATTAGATAGTCGGGGACGTGTAGTACTTATACAGCCTAATACCATGGAGTTCAATAAAATTGCTGCTGATACTACTATTAAAGTGCAAGATAAATTAAAAGAGATTAGTGAAGAACAGATTAATATACCAATGGGACAGATCTTCGGGAGCCAATTATTAGCTAGTATGGGACCTAATATTACTGTTACTGTAATTCCTGTAGGTACTGTTCAGATAAAAGTAATTGATAAATTTGAACAAGCAGGTATTAATCAAACTAGGCATATGATATATCTTATTGCTACTACACAAATTAGAATTGTAGTACCTCTAGTTAGTAAAAGTATAAGTGTAGATACGCAAATGCCAATTGCCGAATATGTTGTTGTTGGGGATGTCCCAAATACATATGTACAATTTCCGTTTCCATTTCCCAATAATCTAAGTGAAAATGAAAAACATGAATAAAGAGATAATTAAATGGAAAAGAAGATAGAGCATTGACAGACCTTTTTGAGATATGATAATATAGACAAGTCATCAATTTACAATAAAAAAGTTGACATACTTATGTAAAGATGTTAAAATCAATGAGGTCGCTTGGAGCGGCATAATTGTTATTTTTTAAGATCTTTATCGAATGTGTTCCTTGAAAACTAAACAATGTAAGTAAGGTTAAAATAAGCCAGATGTGCGGTACTCGTTTTGGAGT
>DJJR01000045.1:50013-91685 GCA_002434245.1 Pelosinus fermentans | reverse complement strand
GACCACATCCATGGGCAACTCTGCCTCCTTTGTGCAAAGTGCCGACATTGTAATCGTGGAAGTCAATACAAGCCAGCCCTTAGCCTTAGAAGGAATGCATGATGTATATATTCCGCTGGATCCTCCTCATCGTCTGCCAATTCCGATTGTAAAAGCCGATGATCGTATTGGGACTCCTTATATTCCATGTGGTCTAGATAAAATAACCTACATCGTTCCATGTGATATTCGGGATGATGTTCGTGATTTAGCAGCCATTGATGATGATGCCAGAGCGATGAGTGCACTTTTTATTGACTTTTTGAAAAAAGACATAAAAGCTGGACGCATGCCAAAAGGACTCTTACCGCTGCAATCGGGTGTAGGATCCGTTGCCAATGCAGTAGTAAGCGGCTTTGCTGAATCTGAATTTACGGATTTAGAAGTGTACACAGAAGTCATTCAAGATGGAATGCTCGATTTAGCGGATGTTGGCAAGTTAAAATCGGCATCTGGTACTTCGTTCTCCCCATCGCCTGCTGGACTGGAAAGATTCTACAAGAATATTGATACCTATCGAAAAATCATGATGTTGCGTCCTCAGGAAATAGCAAATAGTCCTGAAATTGCCAGAAGGATAGGCGTTATTGCCATGAATACAGCCATTGAACTTGATATTTATGGGAATGTAAATTCGACTCATATCATGGGTACAAAAATGATGAATGGTATAGGCGGTTCAGGAGATTTTGCCCGTAATGCATATCTAACCTGCTTCTTTAGTACCTCCACCGCAAAAAATGGAGCCATTTCATCCATTGTTCCTATGGTTTCCCATGTGGATCATACAGAACATGATGTCGATATATTTGTAACTGAATTGGGTGTGGCCGACGTCCGTGGACTTAGTCCAAAAGAACGGGCGCGGGTAATTATAGAAAATTGTGCTCATCCGGACTATAAGCCTATGCTGATGGACTATCTGGAAAGAGCCGAAAAAGCGACAAAATGTGCGCAAACACCACATATTTTAACCGAAGCACTTTCATGGCACACCCGGTTTATAGAGACTGGCACCATGAAGAAGCAGTAAAGGAGGATTATTAGTATGGATAATGAGAGTTTAAAATTAAAAGTGGCAGAGTATACTGCCAAAGTAGAAAAAGCAAGTGCCAAATTCCCAGAACGTAAAAACCTGGAGTATAACCGATTATATACTCCGCTAGACCTTGAGGGTCAAGATTATGAAAGAGATTTAGGATTACCAGGATCCTATCCCTTTACCCGTGGTGTGCAGCCGACAATGTATCGCGGCCGTTTCTGGACCATGCGTATGTATGCTGGCTTCTCAACAGCAGAAGAATCTAACAAACGGTATCGTTACCTCTTAGAATCCGGTGGTACGGGTCTATCTTGCGCCTTTGACTTGCCTACTCAAATCGGATATGATTCAGATGATATCATTTCCGAAGGTGAAGTTGGTAAAGTAGGGGTAGCGATTGACTCCTTGGCAGATATGGAAATTTTGTTTGACCAAATTGATTTGGGTAAAGTATCCACTTCAATGACCATTAATGCACCAGCCTCTGTACTGCTTGCCATGTATATTGCAGTAGCTGAAAAAAATGGCATTGGACCAGAAAAACTAAATGGTACCATTCAAAATGATATTTTGAAAGAGTATGCAGCTCGCGGTACGTACATTTTCCCTCCGAAGCCTTCCATGCGCTTGATTACCAATATTTTTGAATATTGCTCAAAGAATGTACCGAACTGGAATACCATTTCCATCTCTGGATATCACATTCGTGAAGCGGGTTCCACTGCAGCACAGGAAATAGCTTTCACCATTGCCGATGGTATTGCATACTGCGAAGCCGCAATTAAAGCTGGACTTGATGTAGATGCCTTTGCGGGCCGCTTATCCTTCTTCTGGAATGCTCACAATAATGTATTAGAAGAAGTAGCAAAATTCCGTGCTTCTCGTCGTGTATGGGCTAAAATCATGAAAGAACGTTTTGGTGCTAAGAATCCTAAATCCTGGATGCTTCGTGTACATACACAAACAGCAGGATCCATGCTGACTGCGCAACAGCCTGACAACAACGTAGTACGTGTTGCCTTGCAGACGGCAGCAGCTGTTATGGGTGGAACTCAGTCTCTACACACCAACTCTAAAGATGAAGCATTGGCATTGCCTACGGAAGCTTCCGTACGTGTTGCACTTCGTACCCAGCAGATTGTAGCTTATGAAAGTGGTTTAGCAGATGTAGTAGATCCGTTAGCAGGTTCCTACTATGTAGAAGCAATGACGAACCAAATCGAAGCAGAAGCATTGAAATACATTCAAAAAATTGATGACATCGGCGGTGCTGTTGTTGCGATTGAAGAAGGTTATATTCAAAGAGAAATTCAAGACAGTGCATATAAATGGCAAAAAGAAGTAGAAAACAATGATCGAGTCATTGTTGGTGTGAACAAATTCCAAATTGAAGAAAAACCGGTAGAAGGCCTCTTACGTGTAGATGCTTCTGTAGGTGAATTGCAAAAGAAGAAGCTTGCTGATCTAAGAGCAAAGCGGGATAATGCTGCTGTAACTGCGGCGTTGGCAAAACTAGAAGCAGCTTGCGGTGATGACAGCATTAATTTGATGCCAATCATCTTAGAAGCAGTAAAAACCTATGCAACACTTGGTGAAATTTGTGGCGTAATGCGTAAAGTTTTTGGTGAATACCAAGCGCATGCAACACTGTAAGAGGATAGGAGGAATAACGATGGAAAAACGTGTTAGAGTATTAGTTGCAAAACCTGGTTTGGATGGACATGATCGGGGAGCGAAAGTAGTAGCTCGTGCCCTGCGTGATGCAGGCTTTGAGGTAATTTATACGGGTCTGCGTCAGACTCCCGAGCAAATAGCAGAAGCAGCGCTGCAAGAAGACGTAAATGTAATTGCTTTGAGTTTATTATCTGGTGCTCACAATCACTTGTTCCCACGTATTGTTGAGTTAATCCATGAAAAAGGTATGACAGATGTATTAATCATTGGTGGCGGCGTTATTCCTGATGCTGATATACCGGTTCTTAAAACAGCTGGGATATCCGAAGTGTTTACGCCAGGTACATCAACAACTACTATCATTGATTACATCAAGGAAAATGTGAAATAAAAATAATATAGCCTAGGCTGTGTTACAGTAGCATAAGGTGGTGTAACCAATGAATATTGCAGATGAATTATTAAAAGGTTCGCGATTAGCCCTTTCCAGGGCTATCACGGCTGTGGAAAATGAATATGATAATGCAGTATCGATTATGCAGACGTTATATTCTCATACTGGTAATGCTCATATTATTGGCATTACTGGACCACCAGGCGCAGGAAAAAGTACATTAACGGATAAACTAGCTAAAGAATATCGCCGCCAGGGGAAAACCGTAGGTATTATCGCAATTGATCCTACAAGCCCCTTTTCAGGTGGAGCTATCTTAGGTGACCGTATTCGCATGAATGAGCTAACCTTGGATCAAGGCGTTTTCATTCGCAGTATGGGTACTAGAGGCAGTTTGGGTGGTTTATCCCGTAAGACATCGGAAGCAATTAAGATTTTAGATGCTTTCGGTTTTGATGTGGTTCTTGTTGAGACCGTTGGTGTAGGGCAGTCGGAAGTCGATATTGTTAAAACCGCTGATACTACTTTAGTAGTATTAGTACCTGGTTTGGGTGATGATATTCAGGCGATTAAAGCCGGTATATTAGAAATTGGTGATGTTTTTGCCATTAATAAGGCAGATCATGAAGGGGTTGACCGCCTTCACACTGAGCTAGAAATGATGCTGGACTTAAATCAGGATAAAATAGAGTGGCGTCCGCCGATTCAACGTGTTATAGCTAATCGTGGTGAAGGTATAAACGAGTTAGCTGAAGCGATTGAAAAGCAAATTGTTCACTCAAAAGAATCGGGTCAATTTGTTAACCGTCGCACCAATCGTACCAAAAGTGAATTGTTAGCGATGCTTGATGAGCAGGTTGGAAGATATGTGCGAAAACAGCTATTGGCTTATGGAAAATTCGATGAGTTGGTAATCAGTGTAGAAAAACGCGAAAAAAATCCATATGCTGTTGTTGATGGCATAATGACAACTATTTTACGATAATTTAAAAAAGGAGGATTTAATATGTTTAAAACATTAAAAGTAGACCATATTGGTATTGCCGTAAAAGATCTAGAACAGGCTAAAAAGTTCTATAGCGAAGTACTTGGTATGGAAGCAGCAGGAGAGGAAACCGTAGAACAACAGAAAGTGAAAGTTTGTTTCTATCCTTGTGGGGATAGTGAGATTGAGCTTTTAGAATCCACTTCACCAGATGGTCCTATTGCTAAATATATTGAAAAGAATGGTGAAGGTATACAGCATCTTGCTTTGCGTGTGGATAATATCGAAGCTGCGATTGCTGATTTGAAAGCAAAAGGTGTTCGCATGATTGATGAAACCCCTCGTTATGGTGCAGGCGGTGCAGCGATTGCTTTTGTTCATCCTAAAGCGACTGGCGGCATTTTACTTGAGTTATCAGAACGTAAGTAAGACTTGATAGAGTTATATAATGTATACAATTAGAAAATATTGCAAATTATATAGTCTTACTATATAGTGATATTTGAATGTTGTTGGAGGTGTAAAATGGCTACAGTCCAAGAGAAGATTGAAGATTTAAAAGCAAGGCAGGAAAAAATTAAATTAGGCGGCGGTCAAAAGCGGATTGATAAGCAACATGCTACTGGCAAGTTAACTGCTCGTGAACGTGTAGAAAAACTACTAGATCCTAACACGTTTGTTGAGTTGGATCAGTTTGTTACTCATCGATGTGTAAATTTTGATATGGCTTCTGTAGATGCTCCTGCTGAAGGTGTTGTTACGGGCTATGGAACAATTGAAGGACGTTTAGTGTATGTATTTGCTCAAGATTTCACTGTAGTTGGTGGATCGTTAGGTGAAATGCATGCTGCTAAAATTGTGAAAGTACAACAGTTAGCCTTGAAAATGGGGGCTCCTATCATTGGTATTAATGATTCAGGCGGCGCACGTATTCAAGAAGCAGTAGATGCGCTGGCTGGTTATGGTAAAATATTCTATAATAATACATTGGCTTCAGGGGTAATCCCTCAGATTTCAGTTATTATGGGACCATGCGCTGGTGGTGCAGTGTATTCTCCAGCTTTGACTGATTTTATCTATATGGTTAAAAATACCAGCCAAATGTTTATTACAGGCCCACAAGTAATTAAATCAGTTACAGCGGAAGAAGTTACAGCAGAAGCACTGGGTGGGGCTATGACTCACAATACAACTTCCGGTGTTGCTCATTTTGTTGCGGAAAATGATGAAGATTGCTTAGAGCAAATTCGTTGTTTGATGAGTTTCTTGCCTGGTAATAACCTGGAAGGATCTCCAGTTGTCTTAAATACAGATGACGTAAATCGTATGGAAGATTCTTTAAATACGCTGTTACCTGATAATCCAAATCAACCTTACAACATGAAAGATATTATTTCTGCCATTGTTGATAATGGTGATTTCTATGAAGTACAGCCGTATTTTGCAAGAAATATTCTTACTTGTTTTGCTCGTTTCGATGGTCAAACAGTAGGAATTATTGCTAACCAGCCATCAGTAATGGCAGGTTGTTTAGATGTAGATGCATCGGATAAGTCTGCCCGCTTTATTCGTTTTTGTGACGCCTTTAATATTCCTTTGGTCAACTTAGTTGACGTTCCAGGATTCTTACCAGGTGTTAGTCAAGAATATGGTGGAATTATTCGTCATGGTGCTAAAATGCTATATGCCTATTCAGAAGCAACAGTGCCAAAAGTGACAGTAATCACTCGTAAAGCTTACGGTGGTTCTTACTTAGCAATGTGTTCACAAGATTTGGGTGCGGATCAAGTTATGGCTTGGCCAACATCTGAGATTGCTGTTATGGGACCTGCCGGCGCAGCCAACATAATATTCCGTGGCGATCCAGACGTTAAAGCCAAAACTGAAGAATATATAGCAGAATTTGCCACTCCATATAAAGCGGCAGAACGTGGTTTCGTTGATCAGGTTATTGAACCAAAAGAAACTAGACCTCGTATTATCACTGCTTTAAGTATGCTGGCTAGCAAGCGCGAACAACGGCCGCAAAAGAAACATGGCAACATTCCTCTATAAAGGAAGGTGTGGAATAGTATGAAAATAAATGCAAAAGGTGTTTCTCCAGAAGTAGTAGCAGTTATTACTGCGGCTATTTATGAAATGTTTGGTACAGGTTTTCAGGCTGTAAAAATTATACGCAATAGTAATGAATGGTCTATTGCTGGTCGCAAAAACGCATAAAATAAGTATATTATAAATATTTGGAGGTTAGTAAAATGAAGAAATTTAATATTACTGTGAATGGTACTGCATATCAGGTTGAAGTAGAAGAAGTAAAAGAAGCAAAAGTAGTGGCTGCTCCTGCAGCAAAACCTGCTGCTGCACCTGCTGCTCCTAAAGCAGCAGCTCCAGTTGCTGCTGCTGCACCTGCTGCTGCTGAAGTTGGCGCTGGTGAAACTGGTGTTCCTTCCCCAATGCCTGGCAAAATTGTAAAAGTACTTGCTCAAGCAGGACAAACAGTGAAAAAAGGCGATGTTTTGTTGATTCTTGAAGCAATGAAAATGCAAAATGAGATTACTGCTCCTGTTGATGGCACTGTAAAATCCATTAATGTAGCAGCTGATCAAAGTGTAAAACCAAATGAAGTTCTGGCTGTTATTAAGTAAATAAAAATTATTTAATATATATTAAATAATTTTAAGGACTGTCTCAAAGGAGTTTTATAATCCTTGAGACAGTCCTTTATTTTCATATAAAACATAAAATAATTTAGGTAGTTGATCTCATCAAAGGTTGTATATTATCGAATTTACAAAATAAAATTAAATTATTAGAATTATCAAACAGTAATTACAATAATAGAATAACAAATAGCGGCAAATAACGTGAAAAAAGTAACTGCTGTAGGATTCAGAATATTGCTTCTGAACGATTGACAGGGGCTAATTAATTGGTGTAGAGTAAACCTATGTGATTTATATTCCAACAGGCAGTAATGTAGAAAGGGGCTCTTTTTATGGATAAGCAACAAGAAGGAATCGTTCTTGAAGTGGTTGGCAATCATTTGGCAAAAGTAAAGACAAGTCGCCATAATGACTGTGAAAACTGTGGAGCTTGTCCCGGAAATTCGGCATTGGTACTTGAGGCGAGAAATGATATAGGAGCCAAGATTGGTCAGCGTGTAGCTATCGAAGTCAGAGAAGTGAATATGTTAAAAGCTGCTTTTATTGTGTATATTTTACCACTAATTTTAATTTTTTTTGGTGCGGTTATAGGTGGAATGTTTGCCGAGCATTTAAGCTATCACCCATTATGGTTTCAGATTATTGGTGGTACGTTTGCTTTCATTTTATCAGTCGTGTATATTAAGTTTTTCGATTCTGCTGCCAGATCCGATAGTAAGATGCAACCGATGATTGTGCGAATTTTATCTAATGACTAAAGCATCATAAGGCCTCTATCTGTTGTAGGTCAGAGCTAAGTTAAAGGATAAAAGGGACGAGGCTAAATGAAGGAAAACCTTCATCTAAATTAAGCCTTCCTTTGCAGGCTGAGGAAAATAAATGACATTAGTTAGTTTAAGAGGGGTGAAATTATGGCAAAAAGCTTTCGTGGGGGTGTACATCCCGACGACCGTAAAAGGTATACCGCAAGTAAACCGATTGAAATTGCGCCTATACCTGAGAAAGTCATTATTCCTGTGAGACAACACATTGGTGCACCATGCTCACCAATAGTAAAAGTTGGGGATCTAATTAAAAAAGGGCAAGTAATAGCTGAAGCTCAGGCTTTCGTTTCAAGCCCGATACATGCCTCTACTTCAGGTAAGGTAGTAGAGCTTGCTGAGTATCCCCATCCAGTATTTGGTACCTGTATGTCCGTTGTCATTGAAAGTGATGGGCAAGATGAATGGGTAGAAGGTTTGCCCCTGCAACGTGATTGGAAAACCTTAGAGGCGGCAGAAATTAAGGAAATTATTCGCCAAACCGGTATGGTTGGCATGGGGGGAGCAACATTTCCTACACATGTGAAAATGGCTCCACCTGCAGAAAAGCCGATTCATACCTTTATATTAAATGCAGCAGAATGCGAACCATTCCTTACTGCGGATCATCGAGTGATGTTAGAACAGTCAGAAAGAATCGTGACGGGTGTGCAGATTGCAATGAAAGTATTGGGCGTAAGTAAAGGATATATAGGCATAGAAGAAAATAAACCTGATGCAATTGCTGTAATGAATAAAGCCTGTACTGGAATTGACGGAATTGAAGTAGTACCCCTTCAGACGAAATATCCCCAGGGGGCAGAAAAAACATTGATTGGTGTAATTTGCGGTACGGATGTACCTTCTGGTGGATTGCCCATGGATGTTGGTGTAGTAGTTCAAAATGTTGGTACTGTGGTAGCCATTGCAGATGCTGTAGAAAAAGGAATCCCATTAATTGAGCGGGTAACAACTGTTACTGGTGGTGCGATTGCACAGCCTAAAAACTTATTATTACGAATTGGTACTACATTTGCCCAAGCTGTAACATTGTGTGGTGGATTTACTGAAGTACCAGTTAAAGTGATAATGGGTGGACCTATGATGGGAATGGCACAACGTACTCTTGATGTGCCCATTATAAAAGGAACTTCAGGTATTCTGGCATTAAGCGAGGCTGATGTTAATATCGGTCCAGAGCGTCCCTGTATACGCTGCGGGCGTTGTGTAGAAGCATGTCCAATGGGATTAGTGCCTAGTATGCTGAGCATATTAGCGGAACGCGATGCATATTCAGTAGCTAAGGAAGAATATGATTTATTGGATTGTGTGGAATGCGGTTCTTGTGTATATGTATGTCCTGCAAAACGTAACATCGTTCATTATATTAAATTGTCCAAAGCGCAAAATGCAGCAATGGCGGCGAAGAAATAAGGAGGTGGCTGTATGAGCATAGAAGCAAAAACAAAAATAGAAATAGATCATTTAATGGTTTCGGCATCACCCCACATCCGGTGTGATGAATCAATTTCAAAAATTATGTGGAGCGTTAACGCAGCGCTAGCGCCTGCAGCACTTTTCTCTATCTTTAATTTCGGAATGCCTGCATTTGTTAATCTAGTTATTTGTATTGTTGCTGCAGTGGTAACGGAATACTTAATCTTAAAATGGCAGAATAAGCCTATGGTTATAGGAGATGGCAGTGCCTTTTTAACAGGTTTGCTGCTTGCAATGAATATTCCTGCAACATTGCCGTGGTATATGCCGTTGGTAGGGGCTATTTTTGCCATTGCTGTTGCAAAACACACTATGGGTGGTTTAGGATTTAACATTTTTAATCCTGCCCTTATTGGGCGTGCATTTATTCTTGCATCCTGGCCGATTGCTATGACTACTTGGCCAATCTCAAGAGATATGGTTGGCAAAGTGGACGGGCTGACATCAGCCACTCCTTTAGGTATTCTTAAGCTGCAAGGATACGAAAAGCTTGTAGCAACTTTTGGCGATCAAGCTGCTATGTACAAGTCTTTATTTCTAGGTGAGCGAGCTGGAAGTATGGGAGAAACTTCGGCTATTCTTTTACTTTTAGGCGGGATTTATCTTATCTATAAGGGATATATCAAATGGCAGGTTCCAGTTGTCATGATTGGTACTGTAGGAGCGTTGACTGCTGCTTTTGGTGGAGATCCGCTTTTCCACATGATGTCTGGAGGTCTTATCTTAGGCGCTTTTTACATGGCGACAGATATGGTAACCATTCCGATTACTACTAAGGGTCAAATAATTTTTGCTGTGGGAGCTGGTGCTCTTACTGTCCTAATCCGTTTGCAGGGCGGTTATCCTGAAGGCGTATGTTATGCAATATTATTGATGAACTGCGTCACGCCCCTGATTGACCGTTTAGTAAGACCTGTAAAATATGGTGCAAGGAGGTAGGGCATATGGCACATGATGCACATGAAGAAAATAATAGTGTTTTTAAAGTAGGTATTAATCTTACGCTTGCTTGTTTGCTTTCAAGCGCAGTAATTGCAGGTACTTATGCTGTGACGGCACCGATCGCTGCTAAAACAAGAATTCAACTTGATAATCAGGCACGAAAAGCATTAGTTGCTGATGCGCAGGATTTTAAAGCAATCGAAGGAAAAACTGGTTGGTATGCAGCACTAAAAGATGGAAAAGTAATTGCATATGTTGTACCAGCTGAAAGTAAAGGTTATGCTGGCGCTATAAAAATGTTGACTGCTGTATCTGTTGATGGCAAAATTATTGATTATGCGATTCTAAGTCATAAGGAAACGCCAGGTCTTGGGGATAAAGCTGATAAGCCAGCCTTTCGTAAGCAATTTGCTGGCAAAGCAGCAGAAAATTTAGAAGTAGTAAAAGTTCCTAGTGATAAAAATATTCAGGCGTTAACTGGAGCAACGATTACTTCTCGTGCTGTGACCAAAGGAATTAAGGAAGCTGTGGAAGAAGTAGCTGTTTTTGCAGCCGACAAAAAGAAGTGAGGTGTGAATATGAAAAATTTATGGGAAATCTTTTATAAAGGTTTGTTTGATCAGAACCCCATATTCCGCCTTGCTTTAAGCTTGTGTCCGGCGTTGGCGGTTACTTCCAATGTCTATAATGCATTGGCCATGGGGTTGTCAGTTATGTTTGTTATTACAGCAAATAACGTAGTCGTATCAATTTTCCGTAAATGGGTTAATCCTAAAGTGCGGGTTCCTGTATACATTACGTCCATTGCCACGATTGTTACAGTGCTTATTTTAACATTACAAGCTTACCTTCCAGATATATATAAGGAACTCTATCTTTATTTAAATCTTATTGTTGTTTTTGCGATTATTCTAGCCAGGGCAGAAGTATTTGCAGCTAAGAATCCTGTTTTTCCATCATTTTTGGATGGCCTGGGAATGGGTGCAGGTTTTGCTGGTGCTATGGTATTTATTGCCGTCGTCCGTGAACTATTTGGTAATGGTACGTTAATGGGGATGCCAGTTTTCGGGGCATCTTATGACCCCGCGCTCATTATGATTTTGCCGCCAGGTGGATTTATTGTCATAGGGCTCATGATTGCTAGCTTTAATTTGATTGGTCAACACCAAGCCAAATTGAAGGAAGCGAAACAAGGGAGTGATGCATAATGGAGGAATATTTAAAATTATTTGTTGCTTCGGCAATTACCAATAATATGGTGTTGACTCAATTCTTAGGTTTATGTATCTTTTTCGGTGTATCGAAGAATCTCAACGCCTCAATTGGTATGGGGATGGCAGTTACGTCAGTTATGACAATAAGTACTTTGCTTGCTTGGGCAGTATATAATTATGTTCTCCACCCCCTTGGGTTGGAAGTACTCATGTTAATAACATTTGTGGTACTGATTGCCGGGCTTGTACAATTACTGGAAATGGTTATTAAGAAACATGCTCCAGCTTTATATAATATGTGGGGAATCTATCTTGTGCTGATTGCGACTAACTGTGTTGTAATCGCCGTGCCGATTACTAATGCTGAGTCTCATAATGGTTTTATGACAAGTTTTATACTTGCAATTGGCTCTGGAGTTGGATTTGCTTTGGCACTAATCTTAATGGCTAGCCTGCGGGAAAAACTACAATATGCAGATGTACCAAAATCCTTGGAAGGACTGGGTATTTCTTTCATTTTGGCAGGAATGTTGGCATTGTCATTCTTTGGTTTTTCAGGAATGATCACACTATAATGATAGAAGGTGATGAAAAATGAGTACACCAATATTGATATTGATGGTATTGACGTCTCTGGGGGTATTTTTTGGTTTTCTATTGGCTTATTCAAACAAAAAGTTTTCCATCGAAGTTAATCCGCTCATCCATATCGTAGAGGATGTTTTGCCGAAAGGACAGTGCGGTGCCTGTGGTTATGCTGGTTGTATGGCTTATGCTGAGGCAGTTGTGCTCAATCCTGATGTAGCACCTAATTTATGTTCACCAGGTAAAGACGCAGTGGCAAAACTTGTTGCTGAACTTACAGGTAAAGCGGCTGCTCCTATGGAACCGCAAATTGCCCAAGTGCAATGTGCAGGTACTCATGATAAGGCTAAAAGATCCTATGCATATACAGGTGTCGAAGATTGCGTTGCTGCCAATTTACTTTTTGGCGGACCAAAATCTTGTAAATATGGCTGCTTAGGATTAGGTACCTGTGTTAAAAGCTGCCCTTTTGATGCTATGGTTATGAGTCCAGAAGGATTACCTGTCATTGACCCTGAGAAGTGTACTTCTTGCGGTAAATGCGTTAGCGTATGTCCTAAACAAGTCATTTCTCTTATGCCTGTTGGAGCAAGAGTTCGTGTAAATTGCAATTCAAAAGATAAAGGTGCTGTAGCGAAAAAGGCCTGTAGTGTTGCTTGTATTGGCTGTTCCCTTTGTATGCGTCAGTGTCCATATGAAGCGATAAAAATGGGGAATAATTTGGCTATTGTGGATGCTAAGATTTGCGAAGAAAAATGTTCGGAGGCTGTATGCTTAAGTAAATGTCCGACAAAGGCGATTCGTCCTTTTGTAACAGGGATTGTACCTGGTACAGAAAATGAAGCAAGTATGACTCTTGCTTGTGCATCTTGCGCAAAATAGAGAAAATTGCTAATTAACCGCAGAAGAAAAAATCTTCTGCGGTTTTTTATATGTATCTCATTTGCATGTTAAGGGTTTTTGCGGTAAAATAATCTAGACTAACCGACAAGGCGGTAAAGTAGATAACAAAGGCTGATAAATTATGAATCATACGAGACGCGTGGTGCTAATGGCGTTATTTGTGGCTATAGCCAGTGTATTGCACATTGTAGAATCTTGGATTCCTTTGCCACTTCCCATACCTGGAATTAAATTAGGACTGGCAAATATTGTATCTCTAATTACGATTGCAACTTTTGGCTGGCGTGAGGCCATATATGTGGTAGTGATACGAGTTTTTTTAGCATCGTTATTTGGAGGAATTCTTATTGGTCCCGCTTTTGCGATGAGTATGAGTGGTGCTATTGCTAGTACGTTATTGATGTCCTATGCTTATACTGCTTGGCATTCCACTTTTTCTTTTATCGGAATTAGTATCATTGGTGCCGTTATGCATGGTATCGCGCAAATTATAATGGCGGCTTTAGTGGTATCTAGCCTTACTTTATTATGGTATTTACCCTATTTAGTATTATTGGCAGTGCCAACAGGCTGGGCGACAGGGATGACTGTGGCTTACTTTTTGGCAAAAGCGCCAAGATCTGTGCCAAAACCATTACAATAAGTAAATAACTACTATAGCATATGTATTTAGACTGTCTTATAATAGATGCAGGGGGGAATAATATTGCGAGGCGCTAAAAGTAATGGATATGGTATGTTTATACTATTTTTGCTTACAGGTGCAGTTTTTGGCGGTATTTTGGGAGAAGTTATTTCTCATTCTGATATAGCAGCTGGTTTTGCTCCTTATTTAGTAAAAACATTTCTTGTATTAGATGTGCCGCCTGTTACGATTAATTTGTATGTCATAAGAGTTATGGCTGGTTTTGCTTTGCAGCCTAACTTAATTAGCATTTTAGGTATGGTAGTAGCTTTTTTGCTGTATCGGCGTCTTTGATTGATATCTATAGGAGGTTTTGCTAATGACGATTATTTTGGCATCAGCATCGCCCCGCCGTCGTGATTTGTTAACTCAGGTTGGTTGTGATTTTGTAGTAATGACTAGTAGGATTGTCGAGGATAATGCGCAAGTTGTGCCTCCTCATGAGTTAGCGGTATTACAGGCGAAAGAGAAAGCTTTGGATGTATTTTCAAAAGTACAGGCTCATAATGTGGTAATTGGGGCTGATACCATCGTAGTACTGGATGGACAAGTCTATGGTAAGCCTGTGGATAAAAATGATGCAAGACGTATGTTAACTTCCCTAGCAGGTAAAGAGCATCAAGTAATTACAGGAATTGCTGTTGTAACGGCAAAAGAAATTTGGAATGATTTTGTTGTTACCAATGTGAAGATTGGAGATATTACCGCTGAGGAAATTGAAGCATATCTCACAACAGGCGAGCCTATGGATAAAGCAGGTGCATATGCGATTCAGGGTAAGGGTGCACTCTTTGTGGAGAGCATTAATGGATGTTATGCTAATGTAGTAGGTCTGCCATTAAATAAATTATCTGAATTACTTAAAAAGGCTGGTGTCAAGTTATTATGAATGACAATAAGCCGCTTATGATAAAACAATTGCCTCAAGAGGAAAGACCAAGGGAGAAAATGCTAAAAAAAGGTGTTCAAGCTTTAAGCAATGCAGATTTGTTGGCGATACTGCTTAGGACTGGTACAAAAAATGAATCTGTTTTGCGCGTAGCAGAAAGGCTGTTAAAAAAATATGAAGAGATGGGTATAACTGCTCTTTCTGGCCTTGGACCTCAAGAAATAAGTAAAATAAAAGGAATTGGTCCAGTAAAAGCAGTGACACTTGTTGCTGCTATTGAGCTCGGCAAACGCTTAAATGGAGCGGAAGCAGAACAAAGAATAATCATTCGTTCACCTCAGGATGCTGTTAATTTATTAATGGCCAGACTACGCTATGAAGCACGAGAGCATTTTATTGTAATTCTTTTATCCACCAAAAATCATGTGATAGCGACTCCTACGATTTCCATTGGCAGTTTAAATGCATCGATTGTGCATCCCCGTGAATTATTTCGCGAGGTTATTAATCATTCAGCGGCTTCGGTTATTTTGGCACATAATCATCCCAGCGGAGATCCTACTCCTAGCTCGGAAGATGTTAGCCTAACTCGAAAATTAGTTGATGCAGGGAAACTTTTAGAAATTCCTGTCCTTGATCATATAATTATAGGCGATAACAAGTATGTTAGTCTTAAAGAAAAGGGAATAATAGAATGAATTTGTTAAGTAGCAAGAGCAATATGTACTTGCTTATTGAAAGGGGCTATATAGTATGAAGAGTTTTTTTGGGTCATTTTCCCGAGATATGGGTATAGATCTTGGCACTGCCAATACGTTAGTGCATGTAAAAGGTAAAGGAATTGTACTGAGCGAACCGTCAGTGGTGGCGATTCAGCGAGACACAGGTGAGGTATTGGCAGTTGGAGAAGAAGCGAAACAAATGATCGGTCGTACGCCTGGCAATATAGTGGCGATTAGACCACTAAAAGATGGCGTAATTGCAGATTTTGATGTGACTCAGGCGATGTTAAAATATTTTATTCGCAAATCAATTGATTCGAAATCCTTTATCCGCCCTCGTGTAATTGTGGGTGTGCCTTCGGGAGTAACGGAAGTGGAAAAACGTGCGGTAATTGATGCAACCATTCAAGCTGGGGCTAGGGAAGCCTATTTAATTGAAGAACCCATGGCTGCAGCTATTGGAGCTGGCTTACCAGTTCATGAACCTACGGGTAATATGGTAGTTGATATTGGTGGCGGCACCACAGAAGTAGCTGTTATTTCTCTGGGTGGGATAGTTACCAGCCGCTCCATTCGCGTGGGTGGTGATGAGATGGATGAAGCGATTATACAATATATTAAGCGTACTTATAATTTGATGATTGGTGAGCGTACGGCTGAGGAAGTAAAGGTAACGATTGGGGCGGCAATTATTCCTTCTAGTGATCAAACCATGGAAATTAGAGGCCGGGATTTAGTAAGCGGTTTACCTAAAACACTGACCATTAAAGCCAGCGAAGTGCAACAAGCTTTGAGTGAGCCTGTAATGAGCATTATCGAAGCTGTTAAAGTTACGCTGGAGAAAACACCACCAGAGTTGGCTTCTGATATTATGGACCGGGGTATTGTTATGACGGGCGGTGGCTCCTTATTAAAAGGTCTTGATCGGCTTTTAAGCAGAGAAACAGGTATGCCAGTGCATATTTCTGAAGATGCGTTACTATGTGTATGTATGGGTACCGGGCGAGCTCTGGAAAGTATAGATTTATTAAAACGTGTTTTAATGTCTCCCAAAAAGTTGGGATAGTGGGATAGAGAGGAGATTACACCAGTGCGCTTGTTTCACAGAAAAATGGCCATATTAGTAGTGGCTGTGTTACTCGTCCTTTGGCTGGCTAGCTCTCTCGCCCAGGGTAAATATAAGTTTGCCTTTATGGAGAAAACAATTACTGTTGTGTTGGCGCCTGTTCAATCGGTTGTTAGCAATGTTGGCTTTACCTTTCGTAATATTGGTTTATCCACCGGTGAATTAATGACAGCCTATCGTGATAACAAAGCGCTGCGGATAGAAAATGAAAATCTTCGGCAAAGCAATTTGAATATGACTGAAATTATGGCAGAGAATGCACGCCTTCAAGGTATGTTAGAGTATAAAAAAGGGGTACCACAGTTTGATTTAGTGACAGCTGCAGTCGTAGGACGTGATCCTGGGAGCTGGACAAGTACGATTATCATTAATCGTGGAACTGCCGACGGTATTGCTAAAGATATGCCTGTGGTTACTCCTCAGGGACTTGTTGGCAGCGTTGTGAGTGTATATGCGAACGTGGCTAAAGTGAATTTGATTCTTGACCCTCGAAGTGCAGTAGGGGCATTGGTACAACGTCCAGAGTCGAGAGTCGCAGCTATTGTAGAAGGACATAGCGCTACACCCTTAGCGCCAAGAATGGTAAATATTGCTCGGGATGCTGATGTGATAAAAGGTGATAAGCTTATTACATCAGGATTTGGCGGTATTTATCCTAAAGGAATATTAATTGGTGAAGTAGTAGACTTGGTTAATGAAGAAGGTGGTTTGTTAAAATATGCTGTCTTGAATCCTGCAGTAGATTTTGATAGACTAGAAGAGGTCTCTATTATTTTGCGTTCACGTGAACCGATTCCTACCTTGCCTCCGACAACTCCAATTGTATCTCCTGATGCTTCAGGAAAAACACCAGTGCCGGCTCAGGGAGTAAGACAATGAATATATTAATATGGGGTGGCGTTCTTCTAATAACGATTATTGTGCAGTCTACGCTAATACCTCTTATTTCAATCCGGGGTATTTTTCCTGATGTACTCCTGATAATCGTGGTATCCTATGCCCTGCTGTCTGGTAAAGAGAATGGAGTCGGTATGGGCTTTTTTGCAGGATTATTACAAGACTTAGCGTCTGGCGGTATTTTTGGAATTGGCACATTGTCCAAATTATCAACTGGCTATCTCTTCGGGATGGCAGAACGTAAAGTATTTAAAGAACATGTGCTGTTACCAATATTAGCTACGTTTGTTGCAACCATATTTAATGGGTTGACCGGGATGCTGCTATTAGTATTTTTTGGCTACAAGGTTGACCTAATTGCCGCACTAACACAGAACATAATGCCTCTTATTGGCTATAATTTACTTGTGGCAGTTCCCATACATCATGCCGTATATCGCTTGATTAAATTTACTGCAGAATAAAGCAAAAATATAAGGTCTATGGCTTTCGTCTGTATCTAAAGGACTTGGCACTAGCCAAGTCCTGTTTTAAGTTTTAAAAATTGGGGGAGAAAGGAGGATGTCATCATGTTGGTGAAACGATCAAATTACAGGCTGGATGTGCTGGCAATTATTATTCTTTTAGTATTTGTAGCTTTGGTTAGTCGTTTAGGATATTTGCAAGTCGTCCAAGGGAAATATTATGGAGAAAAAGCAGATGGTAATCGTATCAGACTTGCTCCTATAATGGCTCCTCGCGGCATGTTTTATGATCGAAATGGCATTCCCCTTGTCTCGAATCGTCCAGGTTTCGCAGTATCGTTACTGCCGATTTCCGGGCCCGTTCCTGATGATATTATTGTTAAAGTAGCCAGTATCTTAAATATAGCTCCTGATGAAATCAAAAAGAAGTTAAGTCAGCATAATGGCAGATTTGAGCCGATTCGTATTAAATCAGATATTGGTCCAGATATTGTAACAAAGATTGAGGAACGTCGTGCAGAATTGCCAGGTGTAGTAATTGAAATTCAGCCGATTCGGAATTATATTAATAACGAGCTGGCTGCTCACTTATTTGGTTATGTCAGTGAAATCAATGATGTAGAATTGGAAGAGGCAAAAGAAAAATCCAATGTGTATAAGAGCGGCGACATTATTGGGAAATTTGGTTTAGAAAAAATATATGATCGTGAATTACGTGGAATAGATGGAGGAAATCAGGTTGAAGTGGACGTAACCGGTCGTCCTGTCAACGTGTTAGGACGAAAGGAAACCGTACCAGGGAAAAACCTAACATTAACCATTGATTATAAAATACAAAAAGCTGCTGAAATAGCAATTGACGAACAACTTACATATTTGCAGACAAAGAGTGAGTTTCGGAATGCGAAAGCAGCAGCGGCGATTGCGATGAATCCAAAAACAGGAGAAATTTTGGCGATGGTAAGCAGGCCGACTTTTAACCCTAATTTATTCTCAGGTGGGATTTCTAGCAAGGATTGGAAAGCATTAAATGAAAATCCCAATAATCCTATGAATAACAAGGCCATTTCAGGAGAATATCCACCTGGGTCTACTTTTAAACTGGTAACAGGTGCTGCAGCCTTGGAACTTGGCAAGGTAACTCCTGAAGAAAAAATACTAGATACGGGGAAGCATTGGATTATTCCTAAAGGAAACTCTGAAGGAGAAGCCTTAGGATGGATTAATTTTAAGGAAGCTCTCACTAAGTCTGATAATGTTTATTTTTATGAAATGGGGAATCGCTTAGGAATTGATAACTTAGAAAAATATGCACGTATGTTTGGTTTAGGAGTCACAACTGGCATTAATCTGCAAGGGGAATCAGAAGGGCTGGTTGCAAATCAGCGCTATAAAGAGAAGGTATATGGTGAGGAATGGTATCTATCTGAAACCTTTGATGCGGCTATCGGTCAAGGCTTTCAACTAACAACTCCTTTGCAGGTTGCTGTCTTAATGAGCGAAATTGCTAATGGTGGGTATCGGTATCGTCCTTATTTAGTCAGTAAGATTAGTTCTGATAAGGGAGAAGTTATTAAAACCTTTGCTCCTGAAGAAGTGGGAAGAATACAATTATCAGATAGAACCCTTACTCTTATTCGAGAGTCACTTCGCGATGTTACCCTTGAAGGCGGTACAGCTGCTCAAGCATTTCGTGATTTCCCTATATCTATTGCTGGTAAAACGGGTACAGCAGAAAATTCTCATGGCAGTGATCATGGCTGGTTTATCGCTTATGGTCCTTACGAGGATCCTCGAATCGTAGTTGTAGTGATTGTAGAACAAGGGGGATTTGGTACAGGATCTGCTGCGCCAATTGCCAGAAAGATTATGGAGGCAGCCTTTAATCTGAATCAAGATCCTGCAGCAGCACAGCAGACTCATAAACCGCAGACTGCGCTATAGGAAAAATGTTGACATGTTAAGAAAAAGGGGCTATCTTGCTGCGATTTAAACAAATCACAGCAAGATAGCTTTCTTTTTTTGATCCTTAGTAGTCGTATTGTCCCGTATTTTAGATTTTAAAATTAACTTCTTAAATTTGGCAGGATTATTGGCGAAAAGCGCGAATTCTAAGTGGCAGATATATGTAACCTGTAAGAAGACTTGGGAGATGGACATGCGAGAATATGTGATATTTAAAGGCAGCAGAAATGGTTTACAATTAGTACTTGATGCATCTGTAGAATTTGAAATACTTTTAGAAAATTTAGCAGCTAAACTAGAATCGGCAGTTGATTTTTTCTCGCGAGGGACGATGGTGGAAGTGCCAGCCAAGGTACGTAATCTTTCTTTTCAGGAGCAGGAGGAATTAAGTAAGCTGCTGGCTGGTTATGGATTGGTCTTTCGTGAAGTCAATGATCAGTGTGCAGATGATATTGCGATGTTTGAGACTAAAGAGATAGAACGGCTAGTTATTGCAAAAACTATACGCAGCGGTCAGGAAATTATTCATCAGGGTGCCGTGGTTATTGATGGTGACGTGAATCCTGGTGCAGAGGTAATAGCCGGTGGAGATATAATTGTAAACGGGACATGTCGCGGTGTGGTGCATGCAGGGGCTTATGGAGATATAAGGGCTACTATTACAGCCCAGCGTTTATTAGCTTCGCAAATTAGAATTGCTGGACTCATTGCTAGAGCACCGGATCATTTGGATCAGCCTGATCAAGCTGAGGTAGCACTTATCGAAGACGGGATTGTCATTATAAAAACAGTTAGTATGCAGGAAGATGAGATGCACAAATTACAAGCATAAGTAAAGCAGACTAAAGTCTTTGGCATTGGTCTGTATATATAGGAGGATCTATATGGGGGAAGTTATTGTAATAACATCGGGCAAAGGTGGCGTTGGAAAAACTACCACTTCAGCCAATCTGGGGACTGGTTTTGCATTGCAGGGAAAGAAAGTAGTGTTAGTTGATGCAGATATTGGATTACGTAATTTAGATGTAGTGATGGGACTTGAAAATAGAATTGTATATGATTTAGTGGATGTTACAGACGGAAATTGTCGGCTAAAGCAAGCATTGATTCGGGATAAACGTTATGAATCCCTCTATCTTTTACCTGCGGCTCAAACTCGTGATAAAAATGCAGTAACTCCAGAACAAATGAAACAACTGTGTGATGAATTAAAACAAGATTTTGATTTTGTGATTATTGACTGTCCTGCAGGTATTGAGCAGGGATTTAAGAACGCAATAGCTGGGGCTGATCGGGCGATTATTGTGACTACCCCTGAGGTATCAGCGGTGCGTGATGCTGATCGTATCATTGGCTTATTAGAGTCAGAGGGGAAACATAACCCGAAACTGATTGTGAATCGTATCCGGCCTCGCATGGTTAAAAAAGGTGATATGATGAGTATTGATGATATTATTGAGATCTTAGCCATTGATTTATTAGGCATTATACCAGAGGATGATTATATTGTCGTTTCAACCAATCGAGGAGAGCCAGCAGTTGTCAATCCTATTTCCCAGGCAAGTACAGCTTATAAGAATATTGTTCGGCGTTTAATGGGTGAAAATATACCATTAATGATTATTGAAGATAATACTAGCTTTTTTAATAAATTAAAGAAAATATTCAATCTTTAAGGGAGGAATAAAAATGCTTGAATTGATTCAAAAACTTTTTGGCAAAGATTCTAATTCTTCGAAAGATATTGCCAAAGAAAGACTGCGATTGGTACTGGTTCATGATAGGGTTAATGTTTCTCCCCAATTGATGGAGACATTAAAAGATGATATGTTTAAAGCCATATCGAATTATATGGATATCAATGAAAAGTGCATGGAAGTGAATCTTACTCATACCGAATCATCCGTCACTCTTGTTGCTAATATTCCTGTGACCAGTATGAAAAGAGGCGCTATGTCAAAGAGATAAGCAGGTAGGGAGCAGCTTATTTCTTATGAATGAGAGCGGTTTCATCATCGTATAAAAATTACCATCAGGCGCAGTATACTATACTGCGCCTTTTAAGTGGACGAAATTGGGAAATGATATTATAATAAAGAAATGACTTGATATGGAAGGTATGTGTAAGGTATGTTAAATCGGCGTCTATTACGAAATTTAGATTTTGTTACAATTACCACAACGGCGATACTGATTTTGATAAGTTTAGTAATAATTGGCAGCGCTACTCATATCAATACACCTGGTGAAGAACGATATTGGTATGTTGAGCGTCAGGGAATGTTTGCCTTGTTTAATGTGGTTTTCATAATTATTTTATTGAATTTTGACTATAAAGTACTAGGTAAATTTGCGAATGGGTTGTATGGTATCAATTTAGTCATGTTATTGGCTGTTATGTTTATAGGCCAATCAGCTCTTGGCGCGCAGCGATGGATACAAATAGGTCCTATTAGCTTACAGCCTTCAGAGTTCTCTAAGTTAATTATGATCATTGCATTAGCGGATATGCTGGACAAAAAAACAGGGAAGCTCAATTCATTTAAAGATCTAATACCCATTTTTTTATACGTGGGTGTACCTTTCTTGTTAATTTTAAAGCAGCCTGATCTTGGGACTTCTCTTGTGTTTTTAGCTATTTTATTTGGTATGCTCTTTATTGCAGGGATTAAAAGTAAGCATTTGATGATGATTTTTGGCGCTGGTGCTGCTTTGATGCCTATATTTTGGCATTTCCTAAAGGATTATCAAAAAATGCGATTATCTGTATTTATTGACCCAAATGTTGATCCATTAGGATCTGGTTATCATATTATACAGTCTAAGATTGCCATTGGGTCAGGAATGCTATTTGGTAAAGGACTTTTTGGCGGTACCCAAAGCCAGTTGAACTTTTTACCGGAAAACCATACAGATTTTATTTTTGCTGTGATTGGTGAGGAACTTGGCTTCATTGGAGCGGTTTTGATTTTATTACTGTACTTCATTCTCTTATATCGGGGTGTAAAAATTGCTGGTGAAGCAAAAGATAATTTTGGAACGTTGCTGGCGACAGGCATTACCTCGATGTTGACGTTCCATGTATTAGTGAATGTAGGGATGACTGCTGGTATTATGCCGGTAACCGGTATCCCCTTACCTTTAATGAGTTATGGAGTTAGTGCTCTTACTACGAATATGATTAGCATTGGTATATTACTAAATATCTATATGCGTAGACAAAAGATTATGTTTTAAATTATGCAATGCTTTAAAATGTAACGTAGATTGTTAGTCTGTATAGTAGATCTCAACATGTACAAAAAGATGCAAGAGGATGCGCCGCCAGGTGTATCCTCTTTGAAATTCTAAGCATATATTGCATTCCTTTTCTCATATATATTCTATAGTAATAGGTGCTGGTGTGGGGGTGCGATATGGCAAAGCTATGGAATAAGTTAAGAAAGAATCGATGGGGGGAAACAAGGGAGACAGATTATTCATGGCAGTATCAAGAGGAAGAGGTGAACTATAATTGGCTTAAAAAGACAATTATAGCAGGCATTCTGTTTGCAATTGTATATTGTGCTCATATATCGGAAACTGCCATTGGAAGAATTATGGATGATGGAGTTCGTTATACCTTAACAGCGCAAACAGATGTGAATTATGTAGTAGAAAAAATCATTAGTGTGGCTCCAGAAAATCTAGATCTCTCAATACTTAAAAGAGTTCAGACTACAATATCCAAACCTGCAGATCCATTATTGTATATGCATGCGCCTGTTACAGGGAAAATTACAGTTCCATTTGGCTGGGGCGTTGATCCTGTGTTAAAACAAGAAAAAATGCATGAAGGAATTGATATGGAAGCTGCTTTAGGAACGAGTGTGCAAGCAGCTGCTCCTGGTAAGGTAAAAATGATTACGGATAGTGCCCAATTGGGAAAGGTAGTAATCATCGAACATAGTCAGGAGATTGAAACTGTATATGGTCACTTAGGAGAAGTTCTTGTACAGCAGGGGGATGCGATTAGCCAAGGACAGATTATTGCTAAAGTAGGTAAAAGTGGCATGGTAACTGGACCTTTACTTTATTTTGAAGTGAGGGAAAACGGTAAGGCCATTGATCCTACCACTCGGTTAAAGGGAGAGTTTCCTAAGGGAGAGGAGAAGTGAGTTGATTGCGGGTTGCTAATGTAGCAGGGATAGACTTGATCGTGAGTTATTGGTTTATCGCAATGATCTTATTCTTCTCTTTAGCTGGTATGATGATGAAAGTACTTCTCGTTTTTAGTGCAGTGCTCTGGCATGAATTAGCTCACGCAGGGGCTGCTATAGCCTTAGGATTTTCAGTGCGTGAAGTGGAGTTGCTACCCTTTGGTGGTGTGGCACGAATCGAAGGATTGGGGGCAGCCAGTTCAAAAAGTGAGATGATAATAGCCGCCGCCGGACCAGCAGCAAGTATGGTTTTGGCGGCGATTGTTTATGGTAGTATGTTTTATTTTAATTTGTGGACTGAAATATGGGATTTTTTTTACAAAGCGAATATCATGCTGGCAATCTTTAATATGATACCAGGTTTACCTCTTGATGGTGGGCGCATTTTTAGAGCATGGCTGGCTTTATATATAGATTATGGAAAGGCCACTGCTATTGCTGCTGGTGTCAGTAAATGTGTAAGTATTTCATTGGTATCCATTGTGATTTTTCAATATGTGCAAGGCAGCACAATAAATATTTCTTTTCTAGTAGCAGCTATTTTTTTATACACAACCGCAAAAAGTGAATTAAAGATGGCTGGCTTTCGCACTTTACGCATCATGGCTCAAAAGAAAACCTTACTGCGCTCAAGGGGAATGATGCCAACGACACATCTTACCGTTATGAAAGGTGTATTGCTTAAAGATATTGTTCGGTTGTTTCGTCCTGATCAGTATTATGTAATGCTGGTGGTAAATGATGATTGCAGAGCCTGTGGCACCTTAACGGAGACCGAGGTATGGGAAGGGTTGCCAAAGAATGGTCTGCATGCTAGTATTGGTGAGCTGATAAATTCATGAAACATCAGTAATGAATAAAGTCATCCTATAAGATTATTTGTGAATATAGCATTTTTGGCAGGAATTTTTCTTATTATGTAGAACGTAAGGTAGGATATCTGACTAAACTTTGGATATTTTTGGGCAGTATATATATAATCGAGTAAAATAAACAATATACGTTACTCGATTTTTATACAATAATTTTTGAAGCAAAATTTGGAGGTTAGTATTACTTATGATAACTTTAGATCCTGCCATGTTAAATCGGGTCGTAAAACCTGCCCGATACACAGGGAATGAATGGAACAGCATAAAGAAAGACCATGATACGGTCTCTGTAACAGTGGCTTTATCCTTACCGGATGTATATGAAGTCGGCATGTCAAATTTGGGATTAAAAATTTTGTATCAAATACTCAATAACAGGGAAGATACTGCTGCAGAGCGGGTATATGCACCTTGGGTTGATATGGAAGCTGAGATGCGGGAGCGCAATATCCCTCTTTATACCCTGGAAAGTTTAAAGCCAGTTAGGGAATTTGATATAGTTGGCTTTTCCCTTCAATATGAAATGAGTTATAGCAATGTATTAAATATGTTGGATTTAGCAGGAATTCCCTTGTTTACTGCAGAGCGGGATGAACATATGCCGATTATTATCGGAGGCGGACCTTGTACATTTAATGCAGAACCTGTTGCAGACTTCTTTGACTGTCTTGTTTTAGGAGAAGGCGAAGAAGTAATGGAAGACATTATTGCGGCAGTCTCATCCTGGAAAAAAACAGGAAAAGTAAATGGCAGATCAGGAATTTTAAAAAGTCTGGCTCAGATTGGCGGAGTTTATGTACCCTCGCTTTATGATGTAACGTATCATGAAAATGGTATGGTAGCCGAAGTACTGCCTAATTGTCCCGAAGCCCCTTTGGTTGTGACCAAGCGAGTGGTAAAAGATTTGAATAAGGTAGAATACGCTACAAGACCCATTGTGCCTTTTCTAGATATTGTCCATGATCGCATTATGCTGGAATTGTTTCGGGGCTGTACCAGAGGGTGCCGTTTTTGCCAAGCGGGAGTGCTGTATCGACCAGTACGAGAACGCCGTCCAGAATTGCTCTTGAAAATGGCTAAAGAAATGGTAGACAGCACAGGATATAATGAAATATCTCTCACTTCCCTCAGTTCAGCAGATTATTCTTGTTTGCCTGATCTTGTTGACTCTTTAATGGGAGAACTAAAAGAACAGGGTGTGAGTGTGTCTTTGCCATCCCTTAGGATTGACAGTTTTTCCATTGATCTTGCACAAAAAGTGCAGCAGGTGCGAAAAAGTGGTCTGACATTTGCTCCCGAAGCAGGTTCTCAGCGTATGCGGGATGTGATCAATAAAGGAGTAACGCAAAAAAACCTAGAGGATGCTGTGAGTGCCGCTTTTCAGGCGGGATGGTCCACGGTAAAATTATATTTTATGATGGGATTACCGACAGAAACTGATGAGGATGTGCTGGGAATTGCAGATCTGGCTTACAAAGTACTGGATCTATATAAAGAAATAAAAGGACGCAGAGGAGCAAAAGTAACAGTAAGCGTATCTTGCTTTGTTCCCAAACCTCATACTCCTTTTCAGTGGTTTGGCCAAGATCTTGCCAATGAATTTGAACGCAAGCAGCAATTATTAAAAGCGCGTCTTCGGGATCGAAGTATTACCTTTAATTGGCACGATGCTCGTACCAGCTTCTTAGAAGGAGCCTTTGCCCGTGGAGATAGAAGATTAGGACAAGTACTGCTGAAAGCCTGGCAAAATGGTGCCAGGTTTGACGGATGGTCAGAGTATTTTAAATATGATGTGTGGATGGATGCTTTTAAGACTTGTGAAATCGATCCCTATTTTTATGCAACCCGCCATCGGGATTTTGATGAAGTGATGCCATGGGATCATTTATCTTCAGGTGCGTCAAAACAATTTTTGCAGCGTGAATATGAGCAGGCTGTAACAGAAGAATTAACATGTGACTGTAGAAGGGAGCACTGTAGTGCTTGTGGTGTATGCCCAGGACTCGGTGTTGAGGTATTAGATTGGGGGAGTCGGGCATAATGGCAAAATTACGTTTAGAGATTACAAAAGGGGAAGAAATACGTTATATTTCTCATCTGGATTATGCCAGTGCCATGGAAAGAGCGATTATACGAGCTAAATTGCCCGTAGCCTATTCGGAAGGGTTTAACCCTCATATGAAAATATCCTTTGCTTCTGCTTTAGCTGTAGGGGTAACAAGCCAAGCTGAATATATTGATATTGAATGTAAGGAAGAGATTGATGTAAATCAGGCAGTAGAGCATCTCAAAGCTTCATTACCTGTGGGAATTCGCATAAAAGGTGCTGCTTATATGCAAGGAAATGTTCCTGCATTAATGGCCATTGTCAACCTAGCTGCTTATGAAATAACAGTACCGTTGTTAGCAGAGGATATTGGAATTATTGAGGATAGTATCCGCTGGTTCAATGGAGCTGAAGCTGTTTTATATACGAGAGAGTCTCCTAAAGGAAAAAAAGAAATTGAAATAAAACAATATATGGCAAAGCCCATTACCCTAACAGCGTTGGAAAAGGCCGTGCGTCTTATTTTGGAAATCCGAATTACTCCGACGGGCAGCATAAAGCCGGGTGAAGTCTTAGGAGCCTTGGTGGCTATGTTTGATTTACCTGTAGACATTGATAATCTCTTGATTCACCGTACTGGACTTTATATTAGTAATGCAAATAGACAGGTGTCACCTGTAGAGCTGTAAGAAAGAGGAATCAGTAACCGCAGCAATTTTTCAAGAGCAGTTATAAAATGATAATAATGTAAAAATTAAGAAAGGAGGGAACGGAATGGGAAAAACAATTGTGGTGAATATGACGCCAGAAGAAACAAGAATGGCAATTTTGGAAGATAAGGAATTGATTGAAGTATCCATAGAGCGAACTAAAAGTGGTCACAGTGTTGGCAATATATATAAAGGCAAAACAAAGAATGTACTTCCTGGTATGCAAGCGGCATTTATTGATATTGGGAGAGAAAAAAATGCTTTTTTGTATATTGGCGATGCATTGCCTCAGGGTGCTGCTCAGGCGCTTGCTGATACTGCCTTAACAGTGGGCAAAGACGTTATGGTTCAGATTGTAAAGGATGCAATTGGCACCAAAGGACCTCGGGCGACTACACACTTAACCTTGCCAGGACGATTTGTCGTATTAATGCCTACCGTCGATTATATTGCGACTTCAAGACGTATAGGGGACGAAGATGAAAGGATACGGCTAAAAAAAATTATTGAGAAAGTGCGGCCGGAAGGTATGGGGGTTATTATTCGTACTATGTCCGAAGGTAAAAGTGAAGAGGATCTGCAAAAAGATATTGAGTATCTTTATAACCTATGGAAGGCACTTGTCGCCAGGGGTAAAAGAGCTGCTGCGCCGATCTTGCTGTATCGTGATGTGGATTTGGTAATTCGTATCGTACGTGATTACTTAGCCGATGATGTAAAAACATTTATTTTGGATAACCAGGATGCCTATGGACGAGTTTGTGACTTGCTTAACTATATGTCACCAGAACTGGTAAGCAGAGTTACCCTTTATCAAGGGAAAGAAGATATTTTTACGCATTTTGGGATTGATGAAGAGTTAAAGAAGATCGGCCAGCGTTCCATTTGGCTTACATGTGGTGGTTATATTGTAATTGATAAAACAGAAGCGCTAACGGTTATTGATGTGAATACAGGAAAGTTTGTCGGGTCTACTAATTTATCAGATACGGTTTTTCGAACTAATTTAGAAGCAGCAAGCGAAATTGTTAGACAAATACGTTTACGGGATATTGGCGGTATTATTATTATTGATTTTATAGATATGGATAAAGAAGAACAGAAACAGGCAGTATTAGCTGCACTGGCAGAAGAATTTAAACGTGACCGTACAAAAACCAATATACTTGGTTTTACTGGCTTGGGCTTAGTAGAGATTACACGAAAAAAAGTTCGGCAAAATGTAGAAGGAATGCTTTATAATGAATGCCCATGCTGCGAAGGACGCGGCAGGGTACAGTCTCCTGAAACAGTAATGATTAACATCTGGCGCAAGATGCGTTATATCATGAGTCAACCCAGGCGGCAGGGACGTTTTGTCATTCAAGTGCATCCTCTTGTTGCGGAAATGATTAAAAGTCAAGGCGAGTTAACCCGTATGGAGCACGAGCTGGCTTGTTCATTACGGGTAGAAGCATTAGCTGAAATGAATCCTGAAATGTTTTCCATCTTGCATGAAAGTGATTCGTCGGGAAAATAATTGACAAAGCCCCGTGCATATGCTATCATCATTCAATGTAGGCGCTTATGCTTATGTGTGTCCCAAACCGCACGGAGAGGTTCCATAAATTTCTTTTTGAGTGATTTTAAAAAGAATACCACATTCGGCGAGTACAAGAACGAGGGAGGTGTAATAATAATGTACGCAATTATTCAAACTGGTGGTAAACAATATCGCGTTTCTGAAGGTGAAGTTGTTTTCATTGAGAAAGTTGAAGCTGCAGAAGGCGAAGCAGTAGAATTCGATCGTGTACTTACTGTCGTAACAGAAGGTAATGTAGTGATTGGTCAACCTCTAGTAGCTGGTGCTAAAGTAACTGGTAAAGTTCTTTCTCAAGGTAAAGAAAAGAAGATTTTTGTTTTCAAATATAAAGCAAAATCGAATTACCGTAGACGTCAAGGTCATCGTCAACCGTTCACTAAGGTTGTGATCGAGAAGATTGAAGCATAAGAATGATCAAGATAAAGATTATTCGAAACCCAGAAGAAAGTATCGTTGAGTTTCGTGTTACTGGACATGCAAATCAAGGTCCTCATGGGCAGGATATTGTATGTGCTGGTGTATCAGCCTTAACGCAGACTGCTGTGCTGGGATTGGATCGTCACTTAAGAGCCAGAATGCATCTGGATATTGCCAGTGGCAATTTAAAGATGTGTTTATTAGATAATCCGGATCGATTAACGAATGCTGTGTTGGAAACGATGCTAATTGGTTTAACCGAGATTGCAAAGGCAAATCCGCAAAGTGTCCGTATCTCTGAACACAGGAGGTGAAGTACAGATGTTTAATTTTAATTTACAGCTATTTGCTCATAAAAAAGGTGTAGGTAGTACTCGTAACGGTCGTGACAGTGAGTCTAAGCGTCTTGGCGTTAAACGTCACGCAGGCGAAGTCGTGACTGCTGGCAGCATTTTAGTTCGCCAGAGAGGTACTCATTTCCATACTGGTCAAAATGTTGGCATTGGTAAAGATGATACCTTATATGCAAAAATTGCTGGGCGTGTGGCTTTTGAACGCAAAGGCCGTAACGACCGTCAAGTAAGCGTATATCCTACAGAAGAAGCTATCTAATCATTACACCTGCGGCTATCTTAAAGCCGCAGGTATTATTTTTTTTGAAGTTGTCTTCTTCAAAGTAGTTGCCTTACATACAGCAGACAAAAATATCTATAAAACCACACTAGATTGTTGTATAATAGTATAAAATAGTTTAAGATGGGGCTTACAATAGAAGGGATGATTGAAAATGGAAAATCATGAAGTGTGTGAAGAAATTATTACTTTATTGAGAAAGCAACGGCATGATTTTGTTAACCATTTGCAAGTTATTCATGCCATGCTGCAGATGGGCCGTAGAGAAAAAGCTCTTTTATACATAGAAGAGTTAGCGAAAGATCCTGCCTTAGTATCTGATGCTGTAAAAGCTTATGAGGAACGCTGTGCTTACCTGCATAAAACCTGATTATTCGTGATGGTTAACAGCGACTTTTTTGAAGTGGACAAGTTCTACCAAAGTGCTAACACTCTATCTTTGACTCGGTAAAGATTTTTAATAAGGCTTTATTTTCCTTATTAATGCTTCTAAATCTTTGCTTTAAAAGAATAGAGTTGGCGTGTAATTTATTGCATATTGACATATATTACTGATAATAGAGCATGTTGTAAACATGCAGCCTTATGAAAGAGTCTATTTCATAATCTGTAATTTTGATTTGTAATTGACTCTGATGATGAATACATAGATAGGTTTATACCTAAAGGGGTTTTAAAAAATGTTTATTGATAGAGCAAGAATTCATGTTGTATCTGGTAAAGGCGGTAATGGTATGTCTAGCTGGCGCCGGGAGAAGTTTGTTCCCAAAGGTGGTCCAAGTGGCGGGGACGGTGGTCGAGGGGGAGATGTTATATTAATCGTTGATGCCAACACCAACACCCTGATTGATTTTCGTTATAAGCGTAAATTTGTTGCCAACAATGGTGTCAACGGTCAAACGAAAAATATGCATGGACAGCATGCGGAGCATACCTATATTAAAGTACCACCCGGTACACTGGTGAAGGATGCTGATACAGGAGAAGTAGTAGCTGATTTGACGAAAGTCGGTCAGCAGGCTGTTATTGTAAAAGGCGGCCGTGGTGGTCGAGGTAATGCCAGATTTGTTAATAGTGTTAATCGAGCGCCTACCTTTGCAGAAAATGGTGCACCTGGGGCGGAACGTTTTTTACAGCTAGAACTTAAATTATTAGCAGATGTTGGATTAGTAGGATATCCTAGCGTAGGAAAATCCAGCATTATATCCGTTGTATCTGCTGCTAAGCCTGAGGTAGCAGCATATCATTTCACTACCTTGACTCCGGTTCTTGGTGTGGTAAGCCTCGATGAAGGCCATAGCTTTGTGCTGGCTGATATCCCTGGTTTGATTGAGGGAGCCAATGAAGGTATTGGTCTTGGACATGATTTCCTACGCCACATTGAGCGTACCAAGGTTATTCTTCATGTTCTGGACGTATCTGGTTTGGAAGGGCGCGATCCTATAGAGGATTACAATAAAATAAATAATGAGCTGAAACTATATAATGAGAAATTAGCGACTCGTCCGCAGCTGATTGTTGCTAATAAAATGGATCTGGCAGAAGCGCAAGAGAACTATCCAAGAGTGGCTGAGTATATGAAAAAACTAGGATATGAACTGTACCCTGTTTCAGCAGCCACAGGAGAAGGATTGCCAGAACTTATGCAGCAGACTGCTAAATTATTGTTAGAACATGTAGAGGTGCCCGAAGAAGCAGAAGGTACCGTTGTATATGAAGCAAAACAAGAAGATGACTTTACTATCGGTCGTGACACAGATGGTGCGTTCTTAATCCGTGGCAGGGGAATTGAAAGATTAGTTGCGATGACTAATTTTGATAATGATGAAGGTGTACGACGCTTTCAGCAGCTCTTTAAACGTATTGGTATTGAAAGTGCTCTTAAAGAAAAAGGAGTTCAGGAAGGCAATACTGTACGGATTGGTGAAATGGAATTTGAATTTAGAACATAAAGGGGAACAATAAGTGGAAGAAATTACAACATTAACAGGTAAGCAAAAACGATATTTACGATCCTTGGGAAGCACTATGGACCCTGTAGTGCAGATTGGTAAAACAGGAATGTCAGCTAGTTTGCTGGATAGTACGAAAGATGCATTAATCGCGCGTGAGTTAATAAAAGTACGTGTGCTCCAAAATTGCAGTGAGGCACCGAAAGAAATAATTGCACAATTGGCAGAAGCAGCAGGGGCCGAATTAGTCCAGGTTATCGGGCGCAATGGCCTTTTATATAAACGGAATCGCAATCCAGAAAAAAATCATAAAATAGAATTACCTAGTTAACAACAAAACGTAACCACAAAGGCATCGAAAGAATATTCTTTTATGCCTTGGTGGTTCAAATTTTACATACGGGTGGGAGTGACATGTTTACCAGAGAAAATTTAAAAAGAGCCAAGCGAGTAGTGGTTAAAGTAGGAACCAGTACATTAACACACAGTACTGGTAAATTGAACTTGTGGCGAATTGAAAAATTAGTGAGAGAGTTAGCAGATCTTGCTAATCAGGGGAAAGAAATTATTCTGGTTTCTTCAGGAGCAGTTGGTGCTGGCATGGACGTTTTATGTCTCAAAGAACGGCCAAAAACGATTCCTGAAAAACAGGCTGCCGCGGCCGTTGGTCAAGGCAGGCTAATGCATACCTATGATAAATTGTTTGGTGAGTATGGGCAGGTAGTAGCCCAAGTACTTCTTACTCGTGAAGATTCAGTAAAGCGGACTCGGTATACTAATTCTCGCAATACCTTATTAACACTTTTAAAAATGGGCGTTATTCCAGTAATTAATGAAAATGATGTTGTAGCCATTGATGAATTAAAGATCGGCGACAATGATACATTGTCAGCCATGGTAGCCAGTATTGTGGATGCCGATGTATTAATTATTTTATCGGATATTGAAGGTGTATATACAGATAATCCTCAGAGGAATCCAGATGCACAGCTGATTAGTGAAATCGCAGATATTACTCCCGAGATTGAAGCCTTAGCTGGTGGTGCAGGTACACTGCGAGGAACTGGTGGTATGCATACGAAAATTCAAGCCGGAAAAATTGCAGTTAATTCCGGGGTTACGATGATTATTGCATCAGGGTTGCAAGAGGGTATTCTGCGTCAGGTACTAGGAGGGGAAAATGTAGGAACCCTCTTTCTCTCCAAAGAAAATCGTTTGCATGTACGAAAAAAATGGTTAGCCTTTGGTGCACGCATTCAGGGAGTGCTTACTGTGGATAAGGGCTGTGAGCAGGCTCTGCTGTCCGGCGGTTCCAGCCTGCTGGCAGCAGGTATTACTGCAGTTACAGGAGACTTTGAACATGGTAATACAATTAGTGTTGTTACTTCCGAAGGCAGAGAAATTGCCAGAGGAATAGCCAATTACAGCGGTACAGAAACCAGAAAGATTATGGGACTTCATACCAATGAAATACATGGGATATTAGGGGCAAAACCTTACGATGAAATTATTCATCGGGACAATATGGTATTATTAGTGTAAAGGAGAGAGGTTATATGGATCATCTTACAGAACTGCAAATGAAAGGCAAGAATGGGAAGCAAGCAGCAAGAAAGCTTGCAACGTTATCCACTCTTACTAAAAATCAGGCACTTGAAAAGATGGCAGAGGCCTTAGAGAAAGAATATGCTATTATTTTAGCCGCCAATGCTATCGATATAGAAAACGGTAAAGGGAAAGGCTTATCTCAGGCCTTACTTGACCGTTTACTTTTAACCCAAAGTAGAATTGAAGCCATGGCTGATGGCTTGCGGCAGGTTATAACGTTACCCGATCCCATTGGTGAATTACTAAGTCGAGACCAACGCCCCAATGGTCTGGAAATCAGCAAAGTGCGAGTACCCTTAGGTGTAATTGGAATTATCTATGAAGCTCGACCTAATGTTACCGTAGATGCAGCAGGGCTTTGTCTAAAAACAGGAAATTCTGTGATTTTGCGTGGGGGATCAGAAGCGATTCATTCGAATAAGGCAATTATTCAAATCATTGCTCAAGCTGCTTATGAGGCAGGAATTCCGGCAGGATCCCTTCAATTAGTTGAAACTACGGATCGACAGGCTGTAAATGAGATGCTGAAACTCAATGAGTACCTGGATGTAATTATTCCTCGTGGTGGTGCTGGGCTGATTAAAACTGTAGTAGAAAATAGCACAGTGCCTGTTATTGAAACGGGTACTGGCATCTGTCATACTTTTGTTGATGAATCTGCAGATTTGAAGATGGCAGAGGCTATTGCTTTTAATGCTAAGGTTTCTCGCCCAGGTGTATGCAATTCTATGGAAACACTATTGGTACATCAGAAAATAGCAAAGCAGTTTTTGCCAGAGATGCTTGAAAAATATCAGCAAGCTGGTGTAGAGCTAAGAGGATGTCCCATAACAATTCAGTTTCATCAAGGAATAAAGCCAGCTACTGACGAGGATTGGGCTACTGAATACTCTGACTTTATCTTATCTGTAAAGGTAGTAAAAAATCTGGATGAAGCGATAGAACATATTGATCAATACAGTACTCGCCATTCGGAAGCCATTGTTACGAAGACCCTTGAAAACGCCAAGCGCTTTCAGCATGAAGTAGATGCAGCAGCTGTATATGTAAATGCTTCAACTCGTTTCACGGATGGATTTGAATTTGGTTTTGGTGCTGAAATTGGTATTAGTACACAGAAATTGCATGCCCGTGGGCCTATGGGTTTACCAGAACTCACTAGCAGCAAATATATTATTTCTGGTAATGGACAAATAAGAGAATAACAATATACGATGCTAAAGAGAAGTTGAGCCTAAAGATCAGTTACAGACTGATTTTTAGGCTCTTTCTTTATAGCAGCAGAATTTGTATAAAGCAGTGTTTTTCTTATATGGACTCTCACCAAAGTTATGATGATGACATATATTATAATACATATTTGGCAAAGCCTTATTGCTAGGTGCGAAAGTTTACGGGGCATCAATTAAGTACAAAGGAGTTGATATTTGTGATTATGACTAATGGTGAGCCGATGCACTCATTCGATATACAGCAGCTTAAATGGGCGCTACGCAGAGGGAAAATGGACGTATGGGAAAGTACACCCGGTGAGAGCCAGCCAACTGCTGTTGCAGAAACAGTAAGTGCAGGGGAAAATCCTCCTGTATGTACAACGGTTTTAGATCAGATTACTGCTATCGAGAAAATGATGAATCAGCAAATTGCGTTATTTAGAAATGAATTTGCGGTTTTTATTCAAGCACAAGTGAATCAAGAAAAAGCGCTGCGCCTTTCTGAAACAGAGTGGCAAAAAAGACTTGTAGAACATGAGAGTAAAATGTTAGCTGAGATGTGGGAGATGAGACAAAGTATTATTGGAGAATTTACTACTTATTTTCAGTTATTAGCAGAGCAATTACAGAATAGAGATCACTTAATACATAAGGAAATATCTTTGATAAAAGAACAATTAAATGAGATGCATCAGTATCAGGAATATCATAAAGAACAAGATTTAGCTTTAGCAAAAGAATGGAACCAAAAGATTGAAGAATGCCAAATACAATTGATAAATTGCATGCAGCATATACAAACTGTACTTGAAGAAATAAATGTAAGCGGCATTAACAATCAAAAACAAGAAGATTTTTTCCTTAAAGAAATTACACTTATAAAAAGTGAAATAGAACATTTACAAGAAGCATATCAGATAAAAGAAGTAAGTCCTAGAATCCTAGATGCTGAGCCTTGTGATGGTGATTTACCAGACTCAAATCAGATCGATATGCTGCAAGCAGTAGAAGTAAAGGAAGAGCTGGTGAGAAAGAAAAAACGACGACAGCGGAGAGGATAAAATGTGATGGAAAAAGTAGCATTGATTACAGGAATAACAGGTCAGGATGGTGCTTATCTGGCTGAATTTTTACTGGAGAAAGGTTATATTGTTCATGGTATAAAACGGCGTAGTTCTTTAATAAATACAGCTCGAATTAATCATCTCTATCAGGATTTCCATGAAAAACAAGTCAAATTCTTCTTGCATTATGGCGATATGACAGATGCCACCAATTTAATCCGAATTATTCAGGAAGTACAACCCGATGAAATATATAATTTAGCAGCCCAAAGTCATGTTCAGGTTTCTTTTGATACACCGGAGTATACTGCGAATGCAGATGCTTTGGGAACCTTGAGGTTATTAGAGGCATTACGCATATTGAATATGACTAATAAAGTTAAGTTTTATCAAGCAGCTACCAGTGAATTGTTTGGGAAAGTTCAGGAGACTCCTCAGAAAGAAACGACTCCTTTTTATCCTCGGAGTCCGTATGCTGCGGCTAAATTATATGCCTATTGGATTGTTGTTAATTATCGGGAAGCGTATAACATGTTTGCTTGTAATGGAATTTTATTTAATCATGAATCACCAATTCGTGGTGAAACCTTTGTTACACGCAAAATTACGAGAGCCGTAGCCCATCATAAACTAGGAGTAGGCAGTATCTTATATTTAGGCAACTTAGATGCAAAAAGAGATTGGGGATTTGCTGGTGATTATGTAAAAGCAATGTGGCTTATGCTGCAGCAGGAAAAACCAGAGGATTATATCATTGCTACAGGAGAAACCCATTCTGTACGTGAATTTGTAGAATTAGCTTTTCAAAATATTGGAATACGTATTGATTGGCAAGGAACAGGAGTTGCAGAAAAGGGGATAAATCATGCTACGGGTGAAACGGTAATTGAAGTAGATGCGCGTTATTTTCGGCCAACAGAGGTTGATCTTTTGCTTGGCGATGCTACGAAAGCTAAGGAAAAGCTCAAATGGCAGCCAGAAGTTAGCTTGAATGAACTGGTACATCAAATGGTATATCAGGATATCAAATTGGTTGAGCGTGAATTATTATGCAAGGAACACGGATTTAGTGCTGAGAGTATACGAATTGGCAAGGAGTAGAAGAGGACTGCTGTAGGATATCAATGATGGAGGCGGACTATGGATCAACATGCCAAAGTTTATATCGCTGGACATCGAGGGCTGGTAGGTTCTGCCATTTTACGTAAACTGACTCACGATTTAGATACCGATATCATATGTCGTACCAGCCAAGAATTGGATTTGTGTAATCAGGCTGAGGTTATGAAATTTTTTGCTGCAAAGGAGCCTGAGTATGTATTTCTGGCAGCTGCAAAGGTAGGGGGGATACTTGAGAATCAAACCTATCCTGCTAATTTCATCTACGAAAACGTTATGATGCAATCAAATATTATTCATGCTGCCTACAAGTATAGGGTGAAGAAATTACTATTTTTAGGGAGTTCTTGTATTTATCCTAAATTAGCCCCTCAGCCAATAAAAGAGGAGTATCTGTTAACGGGTGAATTAGAGCCTACGAATGCTGCTTATGCAGTTGCTAAAATTACGGGGATACAAATGTGCCAAGCATACAATAACCAATATGGGACAAAATTTATATCCATCATGCCGACTAATTTATATGGTCCTAATGATAATTTTGATTTAACATCATCTCATGTCCTGCCTGCGCTGATTCGAAAATTTCATGAAGCGAAGGTCAATCAGTTGCCAAGTGTTGAAATATGGGGCACAGGCAAGCCGCGGCGAGAGTTTTTACATGTAGATGATTTAGCTGATGCCTGTTTATTTCTAATGGAGGCGTATGAAGATAATCAACCGATCAATGTAGGAGTTGGAAGGGACATTTCGATTCAAGAATTAGCATCATTGGTTGGAAATGTTGTAGGATATTCGGGGGAAATTCTATATAACTCTGCTATGCCGGATGGAACCCCTCGTAAATTACTGGATGTAGCAAAAATAACAGATCTAGGCTGGCAGCCAAAAATAAAATTAGAAGATGGCATAGCCAATACCTATCAATGGTATCTGAGCAGCCTAACGAATAAGCTTAGTGATTTGTAAGTCTAACAAAGGGGGGACTACATGTCGATTCCAATTGTTTTTATACATTATGGCGATAGTGATTACTTGCAGTATAGTCTACTTCAGGCAAAACGATCAAATAAAGGGAAGGATATTATTTTAATTGGTGATGAAAGTAATAATAAATATCCTTTTGTTAAGCATTTTAATGTGAATGAGAGCAGCTCCATGAAAGATTTTGCGAAAGTCTATAAGCATATGAACTTCAATTCCCATGACTATGAATTGTTTTGTATACAAAGATGGTTTATATTACGGGATTTTATGATCACTCATAATGTTGAGCAATGTTATTATCAGGATTCGGATGTCATGTTATATGAAGACATTGAAAAGGAAGATATTGCTGGCTTTGATTTCGGGTTTTGCGGAGGAATTTCCGCGGGGATCTCTTTTATTAATAATGTAGCCGCCTTAGATTCCTTTTGTTCATTTATAACCAACTGTTATACACAAGAAGAGCTAAGACGACAACTTGAAAATATGTATCAATCCATCATAGCCACGATCCCTCATGGGGGTATCTGTGACATGGTGTTTGTTAATTTATATTGCAATAACACAAATCCAGAAAAAATATATGATTTATCAATGATTCGTGATGATGCTGTATTTGACTTGAATGTAAATCTGATTGATGAATATGAAGAGTGGCATGGGCGGAAAAAGATCTATTATACAAACAAGGGTGTTTTCTGTAAAAATCTAGCCCTTGATCGATTTATTAGGTTTAAAGCTCTTCATTTTCAAGGTTCAGCTAAAAGCTTTATGAGATATTTTTTAGAAAAATCTCTTGAAGAATGTACAAACCCGATAGTATTTGATTATTCTACTTGTCAATGGCATGAAATATATGATTTGCATTTCAATTGACAGTATAGTTAATAGCCCAGGTCAAGGATTTCCACACGGCAAAGAGAGGTGCTTAAGATAGTGAATTCAGAAGTAACACTTTTATATGATGATGAAAATCAATCAGGAAATATAAAAATTATAATAAAGAACATTCCCGATATTACCATCGTAGATGAAATTAAGAGTGAAACGCTTGTATTTTCGGAATGCGGCAGACAGATCAGATGGCTGAGCAATAAAATATCACAAGACTTTCCCAATGAAAAGTATATTGGATTGATTTTTAAAACTTCAAGAGAATTAATATTACACTGGTTTGCAGTATTAGACGCCGGTAAAGAACCGTTGATTATTCAATATCCAACTAAAAAGCAAAGCTTAATTTACTGGCATAATTCAATTAGTCATACTATTTCTTCCGCAAACATTCAAGGAGTTATATGCGAAGAAGGCATTCGAGTTTTAGAAATTGAAAAAATAGTAAAAACTTCTTTCTTTGAGGGCAAAATTCTGGAGGCGGATTCCAGCTGCGATGAAATCATCAATGGCGCCTTTATCCAATTATCATCAGGGACTACTGGTATGAGAAAAGGCATGAGATTTACTTTTCAACAGCTATATCAGTATATTCAGAGTTATAATCATATCATGGATATGAAGAAAAGTGATTGTATTGTTTCCTGGCTTCCTTTGTACCATGATATGGGATTTATTGCATGTTTTAGCATGCCTATTTTTTTAGGGATCAAGCTGGTTTTAATTGATCCGATTGTCTGGGTCAGTAATCGGTCCATTTTATTTAAGACCATTGCTGACTATGGCGGTACACTTTGCTTTATGCCTAACTTTGGCTTTGAGGTTATGGCAAAAGAGCCAATAGTCAGTTCTATAACAACAATGAGGCGCTGGGTTTCAGGAGGAGAGCCTGTTAAGAAAGAAACAATGGTTCGCTTTTCTCAACATATCAATACAACCTTGGAATCCATTTCTGTCGTTTATGGCTTTGCTGAAACCATTATGGCAATATCCCAAAGCAATGGTATTAAGACCTGTGAAAAAGAAGGCAGAGAAGTAACAAGCTGTGGAAAGATTATTCCGGGAACAGTTGTTAAAATTGTTGGCAATGAAGTATATGCCAAAAGTGGTTATTCGATACAGGCTTATTTAGATCAAATTCCAATAACCGACAGCGAAGGATATATCCCTACAGGTGATATTGGATTTATTGAGGACAATGAACTGTTCATTGAAGGGCGTAAACATGATGTTATGATTCAAGCAGGGCAAAAGTTTATGTTAAATGAAATGGATACGATTTTAGCTCATGTTGTTCCAGAATGGGAAGGACGTGGTGTATGTTTAGCCAAGGATGATGCTAGAACGGGTACGCAAACCCTTTTAGTTCTATTAGAACGGGAGGATATAACTGATACCCGGCAATATAAAGAGCTGGCAGATCACTTAAGTCATGCATTGCCAATGGGCAATTTTGAATTTAATTTCGTTCCAGAAGAATTTGTAACAAAAACTTCGTCTGGCAAGATTAATCGTAAGAAAACTTTGGAAGATTTTATAAAATATCAAAACTGGCAGGAACGTGATCGAAAGAATGGTATGATAGCGGATATTAAACATGAAATAACGCGGTACTTCCATGGTTCATCCTTTGATACTCCAATTTCAAAAACATTAGATTCTTTGGGTATTATTATTTTAAATTCCATAGCCCAGGAACACCATATCAGTCTTTCAGGAGATATGAGCTTGCAGGATGTTATTCAAGTATGTGAGAAAAATAAGGAACAAAATAGCAATGTGCATTCACAGATGAAGGAAGTTATTTCAATCGTTTCTGTTATGGACTATTCTGTAATAGGGCAATTTACGCCTCAAGATATGGAACGGATTGAAAGAGAAGTTGGAATGCCAGTGGAATTTGCACATGTTTGTATGCCGCCAGCGCCTATTATTTATCATGATCTGGTATTTTGTGATTATTTTATTTGTCGTGACTTTGATGAACGCTATTCCTATTATTTAAATTGCATACAGAAAATAAAAGAAGCCAGCTTACTGCTTTTAGATGATCATGGGGAATTTGCTGTTGGTGGTGCAGGTGCTTTTCCGGTTATGAGCCAAAAATTCAGCCGAAACCCACTAAGTGATTATGTGGTATATCGCTGGCAAAAATATTCAAGAAATCATCAATTACTCCCGGTGGGGAACGTTGTTCATGGTCTTAGCCTTTCAGCAGAAAAACATGTAAAAGCAATACAACAAATTTCTTCCTATTTAGGAGTTCCTATTTTTCGGGCAGCAGTATGTGAAAACTATCGTCAGCTTACTGATGACTGGGAATATAAAGATTATAAATATAGTTTTCAAATCATTCATGACAAAGTTCCTGATTATTCCAATCATGATCAACTGGTTACATCTTTATGTAATTTTGTAAAAAAACATAAGGATCGCTTAAAGCGAAAGGCCGTAAGCAATGTGAATCGAAATTTGGATTATAGCGATTTGTGGCACTTTTGCTCCTATTGTGTGAATCCTATTTTCTTAGACCAAGTGATAGACTCTTTCCATAGTTTTATCATTCATGGTCTGCCTGGAAGTTTGAATTACCTGCAAAAGAAGTTAGGGGAAAAAGGAAAGAAATACTGCTATGTTCCTGCCTTAAATTCCAATGGCGGCTTTGATCCTATTTTAGAAGCATCTTATGAGTGTATCTTGCAAACTGGCAGCTGGGGGACGCCCAAGACTGCATTACCTGTAATTTCCTTAATGGCAGCTGGGGGTCCATTATTAGCGAATTTACCTACCAGCTTTATTGTCGATCCAGACGTATTGGGAAATTCCTTCATTGCTACGCCTGAGGCCATAGATGCATTTTTAAAAAGATCTTAATATAGAAGAATCCC
>DJJR01000045.1:413-49856 GCA_002434245.1 Pelosinus fermentans | reverse complement strand
GGGATTCTTCTATATTAAGATTTAAAGAGGTTGAGATCCTGAAGAACCATTTCTTTAACAATTTTTTCTAACGTAATTTTGGGCTGCCATCCTAAATCCTGGTAGATTCTAGAGGCATCACCTAAGAGAGGAACTTGCTCGCTTGGTCTGAAAAAATTACTATTGATTTCTAGATAGTTTTTATAATCAAGACCTACTAATGAAAATGCAATTGCTAAGAGATCACGAACGGTATGAGCAATGCCAGTAGCAATAATATAATCTTTTGCTCCCAAAGGATTATTAAGCATCATCCACATCGCCTCGACATATTCGGGAGCATAGCCCCAATCACGAATGGCATCAACATTCCCTAATTGAATTTGATCTTCTATTTTTAAGTGTATTTTAGCCGCCGCCGATGTAATTTTTCGTGAAACAAAGGCAGGATTGCGACGTGGGGATTCATGGTTATAGCAAAAACCTGTACAGGCGTATAAACCATGATGCTCTCGATAATTCTTTACGACATAGTGGCTGGCTAATTTCGATATACCATAGATTGATCGAGGGTTAAAGCGAGTACCTTCTGTTTGAGGGGATAGTTCAGCATTACCAAAGATTTCACTGGAGCCAGCAAAATAAAATCGGCAGTGAGGCACCAATTCCTTTATGCTGGAAAGAAAGTAATGTGTTGGATTTAAATTCGTTGCAAGAATAGATGCTTCATCTTCGAAAGAATAACTTACAAAACTAGCGGCTGCAAGGTGATAACATTCGTCTGGCTTTACAGCATCGATTAATTTATAGATGGATAAATGATTATTCAACGAACAGATGTGCAAGGTAAGCTGTTCAGCGATTTCTTTTAGAAAAAAGAGTTTTTGATGGTTTTCCATACTGGATTGCCGGATTACACCATGTACCTGATAACCTTTTGCTAGTAAGAGTTGTGCTAAATAGGAGCCATCCTGGCCGCTAATACCTGTAATTAGGGCTTTCTTCATACGCATCCCACCAATATTAATTCATTGTATATTCAATACTAGTTGAGGTTTTCTCGATTAGATCGAGGATATAATTATTCATATAACCAAGATAAATCTCATTTGCTTGTGGCGGCAGAGAAAAATGCTGCATCATTTCCAGGGCAAGGGATTTCCAAGAAGCAATCGAATAGTTGCTAGGATGTATAATATGATAGCAAATGGGAGTTGTTACTTTTTTGACAGGTAAGTTAGAGAAAAGAGGAATTAAAGGCAGCCAATAATCCCACCAAGGCAGACCAATACAAAATTTTGATGGAGGATAATGCTTAATGAGATTTTGATCGAAAAAGAAATAATCAAATCCTTTGTAGAAGTTTCCCGCGCTGATTGTAGAAAAAGATTCGACATCGAGACGCGGTCCAAAGACTAATGAATCGGTGGCTTCTATGGACATGAATGCTGGAAGATCTTTTTTGAAGAAATGGATATCTGAATTGACTATGCCGCAAATGCGATTCTTTGCCGCAGAGAAATAGGCTAATATATCATCAATATAGATATAGGGCTTACCGTAAGTTTCTCTGGCATCTCTTTTGGCTGCAATAAATTCAATAGTGGGAAAATGAGGTTGAATCATTTTGATTTCAGCTGGAGAATTGATAGAGACTACATGAAAGCCAGAATGAATCCAACTCTCAATTGCTCTTTGTTGTATCGAAATATCTTTATTTGGTGCCAGAGAGGTCGCAATGGTTATCCTATCGGCCTTCAAGGGATGAGAGATGTTTGGATATTGTAACGATGAACGGTAAATTTCTTTAGCAGTTAGGATAAATTGGAAGAATTCTACATTAAAACAATTAATTTTTTCAGTATATTCGGTTTGTGCCTCCATTTCTTTTATGAGGTTGGGACCTGGAGAGGCTATCGGCAGTAAATCGGCTATTTTACTTGCTAGATCCTGAGCATCTGAACGTGCAAAGTAAGTGCCATAAGATTCTTCCTGATGTATGGCTAAATCGGAGAGGATAATAGGTTTTCCTAATAATTGGCACTCTTGAATAATCAGGCTCAAGCCTTCAAATAAGGAGGGCTGCACAACAAATAAGCTGCGACGCATGAGCTGCATTTGATCATGACGAGGGATAAGGCCAAGGATATGAATACGGTCTTTGATATTAAGCACCTGGATATATTCTTGCAATTTGTTGAAATAATTAGGGTTGCGATAGTCGGTTGTTGATCCAGTGCACACCAGATGGATATCTTGACCCTGACTTCGTAAAATCGCCAAAGCTTTAAATAAGATGGCATGATTTTTATGCATCCAAAATTGATTAGAGCATAATATGAAGTTATCAGGTACATTATATTTTTTTTGGACTTGGTGAGGATCACCCGTGTACCATGTATCCTTTGGATGCACAGGGAAGGGTAACACTAGGGTTTGAGCGGGAGAAGATGGATAAATCTGCAGAAAATCTTTTTTTGCATCATTGCTGGTAAATAATACGAGAGGTGCATGATCGGCAATTTTTTGAAATAGTGTATTTCGTTTTTTTATTTCAGTATCTGAGAAAAGCTGAGGAAGATAATGATGCTGAAAGTCTGGTATCCAGGGGATTGCAGGCTGGGCGGGATACAACTGGGAATTCACCGGCAGCATTAAATCGATATTCTCAAAGAGAAGGTCTGCGGAAGCATAATGGACAAATGGATAGTGGATCAAGTGATGTGCAGTATCTGCGTTTGTACCTACATAAATTAAACCATCTATTAATGGGAACAAGTGCTCATGAAGGGGGATAAGATCATACAAGGTTAAGCATTCCAGATTTTCATCATTCATTACAAAAAAAAGCTGGGGACGTTCTTCCTTAGGCATTTGTGTAACAGAACTGATAATCGATTCTACTATCGTAACTCCTGCATACCAGTATTTACTTCCTATGATAGGTATGCCTATACGTATATCTTTAAGCATATCATCCCTTCTTTATCAAAAATTCATTTTCTTCTTTATGTAGTATATTGTTTCTTCTCTCTCTTGGTGCGTTATATGTATATAAATTATGGAGAAGAAAATGTTAACTTACTGTATGGCAAACCAGGAAATAGTTGAACTCTGAAGATGAGGTGGGAGGAAAAGGCATGAGTCATCGAATTATGATTGCTACATCTTTAGCACCAGGCAAAAATCTAGAGATTCAAAGAGAAGCAGTTAACAGTTGGAAACGACTTGGGTTTGCAGTGCTATCTATCAATTGTGCAGAAGAAGCTGCTGTTTTAAAGCTTGCTTTTCCTGATATTGAATTTATTGAGGCTGCCAGAGATGCTAGAATACAATTTGGGAAGCCTTATATTTATTTTGATGATATCATGGCCTGTTTGTGGGAACGAGGTTCTGATCTATGTGGAATTGTTAATTCTGATATTTATTTTTTAAAGAATGAATTGTTGTATTCCTTTCTGACTAAAGAGGGAAGTGATTCCTTTATATATGGATCGAGGATTGATATAGAATCATTTACTCATCTCAATGGCAGAGTAATTCAAGATGGTTTTGACTATTTCTTCTTTGATAGAAAAATAATTCCTATGTATCCTGCATCTCAATTCTGCATGGGTATGCCATGCTGGGATTATTGGGCGGTACTGTCTCCTTTATTTGTAGGTGTTTCTATGAAGAAAGTCATCACATCTCATGCATATCATATAATACATAAGGTGAATTGGAACAATACAATTTCAAACAGATTGTTCCAGGAATTACTGCATCATATCAAGCCACTTTCTCCTGGTGCTGCTTCTGTTTACTATATGCTGGGTCTTATGGATCGTTATTCTCAAAAAATAAGCTTTCAGAGTGAAGGGGACAGTAAAAAACACCTGCAATATTTGATTCCTCATATTAAAAAAGTGATTACGAAGGGAGAAGTACAAGGGGAAATTATTGATGAACTATTATTTTTAAGAAGAAAGTAGAATCATTTTTTGCCAGCTTTACGAATAAATTAGATTAGGTTGGAATAAGACAATGAGGTGGTTGGTATGAAGGATTATATATGTACTACCCCAATTGCATTGATTATCTTTAATAGGCCAAATCTGACGCAGCGGGTGTTGGAAGAAATACGCAAGATTAGACCGATAAAATTATTAGTCATTGCCGATGCCCCTAGACCAAATCGAAGGGATGATATAGAAAATTGCGCTCTAGCCCGCAATCTTATTGATGGGATTGATTGGGATTGTGAAGTTGTAAAAAATTACTCTCCCACTCATTTAGGCTGCGGGAGGCGTCCAGCTACTGGAATTGATTGGGTCTTTAGTTTGGTGGAAGAGGCAATCATCTTGGAAGATGATTGTTTACCTCATCCAACATTCTTTCCTTATTGCCAGGAATTATTGAAAAAGTATTCTGGAGATCAACGTATTATGAGTATTTCAGGGAATAATTTTCAGTTTGGCAGACGACGAACAGCAGATAGCTATTATTTCTCCCGTTATACTCAGACTTGTGGTTGGGCAACATGGAAAAGAGCATGGCAGCATTATGATTTTGACATGTTGCTTTGGCCTGAAGTTCGCAAGGGGCAATGGTTGTTTGATATCTTTGGCAGTATACAGGTGGCAAACCACAATGATCAACCTCAATTTGAAGTGATTGGAGGAGTGCGGATTGCTCAATATTGGTATCGTATGTTTGAAGCTGCTTACCATAAAAAGATAGATGCTTGGGATTTTCAGTTTGCATTTGCTTGTTTCTTGCAAAGTGGGCTGCATATCTTACCCAATGTGAATTTGATATCCAATATTGGATATGGCCTAGAAGGGACTCATACGAAAGATATGGGAAGTTCCCTTGCTAATCTACCTGTGGAAGCTGTAGAACTCCCATTAAAGCATCCGCTATTTATTATTCGTGATGCCTGGGCAGATACTTTTTTACAAGCCAATAATTTTTCCTGCTGAGTGCTTGAATAGGGAGATGAAAATAATGAAGGTAGTACATATCAATCTTTTTGATAAACATGGAGGGGCAGCAAGGATTTCCTGGACTCTTATGAACTACCTGACCCAGATGGGGCATGAGGCTGTTACGTTTGCCCACCACACAGCATCTCAGGATGAACGAGTAATTCAGATTCCCTTTTTACAAACTGCATGGCAAAAAAAACTTTTAGACCAGCAAGAACAAGAAGGATTATTTGATCTATATTCTGCAGCTTTGCTAAGAGTATTAAATCATCCTTTATTTGAGCAGGCTGACGTGGTTCATTTACATTGTATTAATGGTAATTATTTTTCCTTTTTATTGTTGCCCTTTTTGGCATCTAAGCCCTTAATTTGGACATTGCATGATCCCCTTGCCTTTACCGCAAATTGTTTGTCTATTGATGTTTGTAATGGCTGGAAAGAAGATTGGTGCGCAGCATGTCCTCTGGATGCAGAAAATAAGAGCGGATTACAGCGTGAATTGGTACAGCTTATTAAAAGTTTAATGTATAAAGTATCTAATTTTACAGCAGTATGCCCTTCTGCATGGCTCATTAGGCAAGCAAAAGTAAGCCTGCTGCAAGAGAAAGAGATTCGGCTGATTTATAATGGGGTTGATGTAGATACATTTCAACCTGGCAGCAAAGAGGAGCTGCGTTTTAAATTAGGGCTGCCAGTCAATCAAAAAATAATTTTATTTGCTGCTCATGGTGGTTTAAATAACCCGTATAAGGGAGGAGAGTTTTTACGTCAAGCACTGCTGCAACTCTATAAACAGTATCCCGATATTGTTTTACTTACGATAGGATCATACAGTGTATCTACCTTAGAAGACTTTCCTATCCTTCATATTGATGTTCCTTTTATTGATAATCAGCAGCAGTTGGCTCAGTATTATGCCGCTGTTGATCTTTATGTTTCTCCTACCTTAGCGGAGGTTTTTGGTCTTACCATTTGTGAAGCGATGGCATCAGGGACGCCAGTTGTTGCTTTTGCTGTAGGGGGAATTCCGGAACTGGTAATTCATAAAGAAAATGGTTACTTGGTGGAGCGAGGAAATGTAGGTGAGCTGATTGAAGGTATCTCTTATTTCCTGGAAAATGAAGAGATTAGACAACACGCTGGCAGGGCTGCACGCCTGCGGGTTGTAGAAAAATTTAGTGAGAGACGTATGGTAGATGAGTATATGTGCTTATATGAAGAAATATTGAAAAAGAGTAACCCCATTACAGATGAGAATAAAAGTTGGAATCCTTATGATGAGGAGATCGTTCAACTCATAGAGAGTTGTAAAAGTAAAGGCTGGAGCTTTGTTTGGAAGGCATTTCATCATAAGTATTCTCATTTTAAGGTGGAAGAGAGCAGGGAAAAACTGCAATTTGTAGATCGGTTTTGTAATCATTGCCTTAAAAAGATTGATCCTATTTCAGAAAGTCATGTTTTATGGGATGTAATTATTCAGTGGCAGAGCTGCAGGTCCATACCAGATAGCGGCATTGATTTACGGGCAAAAGAAATGGAAGCTCTTTATGAATTTGTTAAGACGCTGCGTGCGTGTCTAACTGCTTATTTCAGTAAAGTACCGGAAGGCAAGTTTGTTCAGCTCAAGGAGGAGCAGCAGCAAAGACTGTATATACTTTGGCAGCAAGTATTTCTAAATGACTTTTTATCCTTGCCTGTACAAGAAAATGAGAGTCCTGCATTCACTGATTCGTCTGCAGGTTTTAAAGAATATCTCTTAATCAGCATGTATCGGCCAATGGATGCAGAGCAATTTAATATTGATGTTGTTCAATTATGGCAGGAAGAAAAAATCCCTGAATATTATAAGGTACTTATTACATTTTGGCTGCTGCATGTCCCTTATTACAATATTGAAGAAAAGCATCGAGATAAAATATTAAAATATACATCACATTTATTTTCAATGCATATTCCAACAAGCTCGTTCATTCCTTTGGTAAACGAATGCACCAAAGTTCTTTGGCGCATTTCTTATATCGGTGGTAATAATCTGCCTGCGTTAGCTGAGTTTGGTGATTTTATTGCTGCTCACATGGAGCAGTATACTTCTCGAAATAAAAAAGTAAATACTAGTTTTAAGAAAAACAGAAAAAAGAAAAAAATACGTATCGGTTATATTTCCCGACTGTTTTACGGGCAGGCTGTTAGTTACTATATGATCAATCGAGTGATCCATCATAATAAAGACAATTTTGAAGTATATACGTTTGCTTTGGGAAGGGTCTATGATGAAATTACCAGTATTTTTGAGAAACATAGCGACCGCTTTAAACATTTTAAACAGATTGATGCAATTGAAGATGTATATCGTGTCATGCAAAGCATCAGCGATAGTAAGCTTGATATTTTAATTTATACGGATATCGGTATGGACCCTTTGACGTATATGCTGGCGGGACTTCGGTTAGTACCAATTCAGTGTGTGTTAGTAGGTCATGGCACAACCACTGGTCTGCCGACTATTGATTATTATATTAGCGGTGATTTTGAGCCGCCTGATGCTAGTTCTCATTACCGAGAAAAATTAATAAGACTACCGAATCTGGGAGCAGCTCAGTTTCCGCCCCCCTTTGCAGAGTTTATTCCTGTCACCCGCAAAGATTGGAAGATACCTGAAGAGGCTGTAGTTTTTGTTTCTTGTGCAAATGGTATTAAGCATGGTCCGTCACGGGATCGATTATTGGTAGAAATTCTAAAGCGCATTCCTAATGCCTGTATATTACTTAAGCCATGTCATTCATCGAATCTTGATAATCAGCTAGGTGAACGAATTAAGCTGGCTGCCAGAAATGCCGGAGTTGAAAATCGTTTGTTTATTGTACCACCATTAGGCAGGATCGATGCGTTATTAGCAATTGCTGATATTCAATTAGACACATATCCTTATGGAGGCTGGACGACATCCTTGGAAGGATTATATATGGGATTACCAATGGTAACCCAAGAAGGAGATATGGCTAGAAGCAGATGGGGATCTCATATGCTCAGAGCCCTTGGAATACGAGAGGGTATTGGGACGAATGAAGAAGAATATGTGGAATGGGCCGTGAAATTAGCTATGGATAAAGAACTTAGGGAACAGATCAAAAAGAAAATAACTAAGCAGGTAAAATCGGTTTTATTTAATGGCGCAGCAGCACAACTTCATTATGAAAATGCGTTATTAAAAATTTTTGAGGATAAACCTTAATTTAAGGTACCTATCCAAGAGTTGTGCATATACTACAGTACAAATAATGGTAAAGTAGATTCTATAAAGTTATCAAGGTTTATGAAAAGGAGGAGAGCTATAATGGAAAAGCCTCATAGAGGAGACGATGAGAATTCGAAGCCTTTGGTTCAGGAAAGTCAACTTTGGCAGCCGCCAATTCCTCCATTAGAAAAGATACCACAAGATACAATGTTGGAGAAAATAACGAATCGTGTCAAAAACTTGCAGAAAGACAGTACTTTTTTTCCGACAATTACAGAGGAAAAATTAGAGCAGCTATTAGGTGAGGAAAATCTTGTTGCGCAAGATGGCGAGCAAAAATATTATCTCTTGCCTGATCAGAATGCTCTACAAAAATTGATGGACACCATACCAGCAGTCGCATCTGGTGAAATCAGTCAAAATCGACGCTGGCATAAAACCAATGTAGAAGTAAGTGATGAGAATCATCAGCCTTGGGTTCATGTAATGGAAATTCTTCAGGATATGAATAAGAGGTTAGAGCAAATTGAAATAGTATTACATAAAAAGGAATAAAAAAGCAGACCTACCTGGTCTGCTTTTATGTTAAACTATGGGACAATCTCCAGAACTGCTACCATGATGGCTGGTATCAAATGAGCCTTTTACCGTAAAGGAAGAGTATCCATTAGCGATGGCTTCATCCGTTAATTCAAACGGTCTGATCCCTTCTACCCACAAGTTTTCGCTTTTCCATAATTTATCTATGATTTTTCCTGTAATTGTAATCTGTTGAGGGCTAGTGACAACTGCATTAAATTGAGCTACAAGGCATGAACCGTCAATCCTGGTTAATTCATTCTTTAATTGCTGTCCGGTTACAGGAGTGCAATCTGGGAATCTGTAGAAAGTAGTAAAGGTTCTAGTAAAGGTTGGCAATGGAAGAATAATTGGGTTTGCAGTACAATTGCCTGCGATAATTACCAAGCCAATTCTTACAGTTACGCTCTGGCAGCCTTCATCAATTTGTTCATCGGCGCACCATAAGATAACCTGGCAGGTTTCACCCACTGTGAGTGTTGGGAAAGTAAAGGTTCCGTTGCATTGTACTCGGCATGGTCCTACTGGAGGGTAGGCTATGCATCTTGTAAATTCACCGGAATTACCAATAAGTACGACTTCTTCTACACAAATGTCATGACATTCACATGTTGGTATTCTGCTTACTGGGGGCGTTGTAGTACCAAAAACTGGTCCGCAGGTGTTAAAGATACCAAGACAGCTATTGCAGGGGCAGTTTGGTTCACATTGTCGGGTCAATTCACAAAAATCGGGAATCTCAAAATACTTGCTGTCTATCATAGCAAAAGCCTCCTCTAAAATGTTGGATTTTGGTTGAGTATTTAGTATCTAAAGTAATAGGCATCCCTCCTGAAAAAATAAAGAATACTTATATACTCTTAATACATAAGACTTTTATATTCTTAATTCATAATATGTTTTTTCTTCTGAAAGGTGCCATTAAGAAGAAAAAATGTAATATTTTCGAGCGCAGTTGACATCTTAATTATTTCTATTCTATTACTTGTTTTTATCCCATGGTATGCATATTGGAGTGTTTTGGGAACTAACATCAATTATGGATCGCCAGGATTTTGTTAAAACCTAAAAAGCAATAAAACAGCACCAAAATGCCGTTTTATTGCTTTTTTGTAAAAACTTAATTGACCATATAGTGGAAAGACCATACAATAAGATTACACCAAAACCTGATTCTAATGAAATTCAAACTTGGGGAGGGATTTTATGCAAGTTCAAACGTTATGGCAAAAAGGGTATCAGTATAAAAAAATCATACTATTAGTAATCATTGTGGGTGTGGCAGCTACATTTGGAATCAGGATGTATGTAGATAAAAGTAAGCCCGTAGTAACAACGCAGTTAGTAGCAGTAGAGCGAGGCGACATCGTGTCAGTGGTATCAGCTACTGGTACGATCAATCCTGTAAATATTGTTGATATTAGTTCAAAGATAACTGGTTTAATAAAGGAAGTCAGAGTGCTTGAAAATGAGCAGGTAAAAGCAGGGCAAATATTGATCTTACTGGATGATAAACGGCTCATGGCACAAGTATCTCAGTCACGTGCCAAATTAGAAAACACATCGGCAAATTATCAGCGGAATTTACAATTAAATCGTATCGGAGCTATCTCCAATCAGCAGTTGGATGCTTCCATTATGGATTATAGTGTGGCGCAGGCAACCTATGATGATGCTGTATCCCAATTAGATGATACTGTTATTAAAGCACCGATTGATGGTGTTATTATTGGTAAGCCGATTCCTGCTGGTCAGACGGTGGCTCCAGGGATTTCCACTCCTATGGTTCTCATGAGTGTGGCCGACTTGTCAAAAATGCAGATTGAGGCGCAGGTCGATGAATCTGATATTGGAAAAATTGCATTAGGACAAAGGGTGACGTTTACCGTAGATGCCTATATTGATAAAGTGTTCTCAGGCACGGTATCGAATATATCCCAAAAGGCGAATATAACGCAAAATGTAGTCTATTATGTAGTAACCATTGATGTTGAAGGACCTGGAACAATGCTCAAACCAACTATGACGGCAAGAGTATCAATACAAAGCGGGGAAAGTAAAAATACAATCCTTGTACCCCTGTCTGCTATTAAGGAAAACAAAGGTCAGCCATATGTCCAGATCATGGTCAGCGGAAAGATTGAAAATATCAATGTTACGACTGGACTATCTAACGAAGATAAGGTTGAAATCACCAGTGGTCTTGCGGATGGTGATCAAATTGTGCTTCCGCAAGCAAAAGCACTGCCTCAGGCTTCTGGAAATATGCGCGGTCCACTTGGTCGCTAAGGAGGGGATCGGCAATGAGCATTGTACTTTCCAATATAAAGAAAATATACCAGATGGGTGATACCCAAGTTGCTGCTTTGGCAGGAATTACACTGGAGATCAGCGCCGGAGAATTTACAGCCATTATGGGACCGTCGGGGTCGGGTAAATCGACTTTGATGAATATATTAGGCTGCCTTGACAGGCCTACCAGCGGATCTTACATGCTAGATGGAGAAGAGGTAGCTACGTTAAAAGATGATGAATTAGCAGTCACCAGAAATAAGAAAATCGGGTTTGTTTTTCAGAACTTTAATTTGCTGCCTCGTATGTCAGCTCAACAAAATGTAGCTTTGCCTCTTGTATATGCAGGAGTAGTAAAACAGGAACGAGATTCCATGGCTGCTGCTGCTCTATCTATGGTGGGTTTAGCCGATCGGATGCATCATCGTCCTAATGAGTTGTCTGGGGGGCAGCGCCAGCGTGTGGCAATTGCGCGGGCCTTAGTGAATAACCCTAGTATTATTATGGCAGATGAACCTACCGGAAATCTTGACAGTAAATCTGGCAATGAGATCATGGAGATATTTATGAAGCTTAACAAAGAAGGGCGAACCATCGTTTTGGTTACACATGAAATCGAGATTGCTCAATTTACAAGGCGTATTATCTCTTTTCGTGATGGCCTAATTATCAGTGATGAAGCGTTGCTCAAAGTCTAGGAGGTGATCTTTTTGCTGTGGGAAAGCATTATTATAGCATTAGAAGGATTAAAAGCGAATAAAATGCGTTCTATATTGACAATGCTGGGAATTATTATTGGTGTAGGTGCCGTCATTGCGATGGTGTCGATTGGTATGGGAGTGCAAAATAAAATACAAGATTCAATTGCTGGTTTAGGGAGTAACCTTCTGATTATTACCCCTGGTGCCACATCACCTTCTGGTGTGAGGCTGGCCGCTGGTTCTAGCACTACTCTGACCAATAAAGATGCTCAGGCAATAGGGCGTCAAATTGAAGGTGTCAGTGCCGTTGCACCTAGCGTTAGTAAGCAATACCAACTGGTGTATGGGAATAAAAATTGGATGACAACGGTCCAAGGGACTACGCCTGAATTTGTGAGTGTTCGGAATTTTAATGTGGAGTTGGGACGATTTTTCTCGAATCAAGAGGTAGACACACGAATGAGAGTTGCAGTTCTGGGGAAAACCACTGCTGATAATTTATTCGGTACCATCTATCCTGTGGGACAGACGGTACGTATTAATTCAGCTCCCTTTGTAGTAGTTGGTGTATTTGAGGGAAAAGGGCAGTCAGCAGGTGGTATGGACCAAGATGATGTTGTGGTGATTCCCTTAACGACAGCTCAAGAACGTATGATGGGGATTAGCTATATACAAACTATTAGCGTGCAGGCGGTTAGTCCGGAAAGCATTAATCAGGCACAAGAGGATATCACCTCTCTTTTACGTTCACGCCATAAGTTAGCAAAAGATATGCCGGATGATTTTACGGTTCGTAACTTAGCGGCAGTGATGGCTACAGCAGAGGAAACGACAAAAACCATTACATTGCTTTTAGGGAATATTGCAGCAATCTCGTTATTAGTTGGTGGTATTGGTATTATGAATATTATGCTGGTATCTGTGACAGAGCGTACAAGAGAAATTGGTATTCGAAAAGCTCTAGGTGCTACTTATCGCAATATTTTACTGCAGTTTCTTATTGAAGCCATTGTTATTGGTGTAACAGGCGGTTTAATTGGTATTGGATTAGGTATTTCCGCAGCATATGCCATTTCAGCAATTGCTGGCTGGAACACTGCTATTTCGTCAGGTTCTATTCTTATGGCCTTTGGATTTTCCGTAGCGATTGGATTATTTTTTGGTATCTATCCTGCCAGAAAAGCAGCATTATTAGACCCGATTGACGCATTGCGCTATGAATAAAAAGTAAGTATTTTGTGGCAAAATAAGGTGAATGGATATGATAAGGGGAAAGACAATGGGATACTTTTATTCGTTAATGAATTACTTGAAAACGGACAAAGGAAAACATGATTGCTTGGACTATATTCGGGCCATTGTGATAATGGCATCGGTCATGGCGGGCATTCGAATATTACTTTATGCTTTATTGCAATAGGAGTGTAGTTTTATATAGGAAAAAATAGTCTTGTCTTTTTGAGGTGTGATATAATAAGACAAGACTATTTGTATCGTAGGAGAACCTTTATGTCAGATAAAAAACGTAAGATTGGTATTATGGGTGGTACCTTTGATCCTATACATACTGGCCACTTGGCAACAGCTGAAGCAGTCCGAGTGGAATATGATCTTGAAAGAGTATTATTTATTCCAGCAGCAAATCCACCGCATAAACAGCATTCTCGGGTAACGAAACCACTACATAGGTATATTATGACCGTAATGGCTACCTATTCCAATCCTCATTTTCATGTATCCCCCATCGAAATAGAGCGGCCAGGGATGTCCTATGCGATTGATACGGTATTAGAACTAATTAAGCAGTATGGGGATAATATAGAGTTTTATTTTATTGTTGGTTCTGATACCGTACAAGAATTAGCATCATGGAAAGACATTGATCACCTTTTAGATATCTGTCATTTTATTGCAGCCAATCGTCCAGGCAGTGCATACACACTAGAGGATATAATAAAACCTTTTGGTGACAAAGGTTTTAAACGTATTCACTCTTTGCCTACCCCTGAACTAGAGATATCCTCTACGGATGTACGAGAGAAAGTGCGGCAGGGAAGATCGATTAAATATTTTGTTCCTGAAAGCGTTGAGATTTATATCTGCAAAGAAAATTTGTATAAAGAATAGTAGTAAAAAGAGTTTAAAAATACCATGTTTGGCTTTTGGCAAATAAAGTTAGGCATAAATACTATAGTTTCGTAGATAATGTTAGTACAATCGTTTTTAGAATTTAACAAAGAAAGGTGATTCCAAATGTCAAAAACACTTTATGTGGGCAATTTGCCTTGGTCAACAAGTGATAGTGATTTAGCTGATGTATTCAAGGAGCATGGCAATGTAATTTCCAGTCGTATTATCACAGACAAGGAAACAGGACGTTCTAGAGGATTTGGGTTTGTGGAAGTCGATGATGATGATGCTGATAAGATGGTTAGCATGATGAATGGCAGTGACTTTGGTGGGCGGCAGATTGTCGTAAATGAAGCTAGGCCAAGAGAACAATAATTAAAATGTAAGCCTTCTTTATAGGAGGCTTTTATTTTTTAGCAGGGAATTCAACTATTTTGGCGAAATGTATACTATTACAAACATAGTTATTTGTGGAATCAATGGGTTATTAAAAGTATTGTGGTGAGAAAATGGATTATGAATATATTCTAACTCAATTATCAAAAATATTATCATCCAAAAGACTGCAGCATTCGGTTGGTGTTAGCAAGACGGCAGAGGAAATGGCTGAACGCTTTGGGGGTGACAAGGTTAAAGCTGGCTTAGCAGGTCTTCTGCATGACGCAGCCCGTGAGGTACCTGTAGCTGATCTCTTGCCAATGGCACAAGCCTTTGGTATAGTGGTTAGTGATATCGAAAAAGCAGAACCTATATTGCTGCATGCTCCCATTTCAGCCAAGTTAGCTGAGAGCAAGTTTGACATCCATGATGCAGAAATTTTAAAAGCAATTTTTCTGCACACAACAGGGGGAGCTCATATGTCGTTATTAGATAAAATTATTTATTTAGCAGATGTGATCGAACCTGGTCGAAATTTTGGAGGTCTAGAAGAAATTAGAGCAATGGCTTATAGTGATTTGGACAAGGCACTGCTGTTGGCATTGGATCAAAGTATAACTTACCTTTTGGAAGAAGGCGGCTTAATTCATCCGGCTACCATTGAAGCTCGAAATGATCTTTTAATCAAGCAGCGTACACCGATATTGCATACTACATAGAAAAATCTTTAGGTTATGTCTAGAGAGGAGGAAAACGCATGTCACGCCTGCGTCCTCAGCGTCGTAAAATACGTTGGAAGCGATTGTTTTTGTTATTATTTATTTTGTTTACATTTATAACTTCTTTAACCTGGGCAGCAGTACATACCTATCAGAAATTTTCTGCAGCACCAGCCCTAAGCATAAAAATGGAAAACAACAAAGTCGTCGAAGAAAATGGTACATATTTGAATATATTAGTCATGGGCGTAGACGACGGCGATAATGAATATCCTAATGCACCTAGACGGTCGGACACGATGATTGTTGTTAATATTAATAAAGAAAACGGTGCGCTGCATTTATTATCTATTCCACGTGATACTCGGGTTGCCATTCAGGGACATAAGGGTGCCGAAAAAATTACCCATGCCTTTTTTTATGGAGGATCTTCTTTAGCCGTACAGACTGTTGAGCAGTTATTACAAATTCCTATTCACCAATATATCGTTATTGATTGGCAGGCATTTGTTGAAATTGTAGATATATTAGGCGGAGTTGATTTATATGTAGAAAATGATATGGATTATGAAGATCCTTACGCTGATTTAGCAATTCATCTGAATAAAGGCTACCAGCATTTAGATGGCAATAAGGCGGGGCAATATGTCCGGTTTCGTAGTGATGAGCTGGGTGACATTGGTCGTGTACAGCGGCAGCAGCGTTTTTTAAAAGCCATGGTGGAAAAGACAATGAATGTAAGTACTCTTTTAAAAGTACCATCCCTGCTGCATACGATGAATCAATATATAGCAACGGATATATCGACTTTTAAGATGTTAAAGGTGGCTAATTCTTTAAAGTCCTTTAAGGCAAGTGAGTTACATGTGGACATGCTGCCAGGAAAATTTGCTACCATTGATGGTATAAGCTTCTGGAGTCATGATCAGCAGCAGACCCAGCAAATCGTGGATCGTATGCTAACTAGCGAAAATGCCAAGATGAGTGGTATATTTACTGACCCAAAAAGCAACAATTAAAAGATAAGAACGACACAACAATGTACTATGAACTGTAATAGTCAAATAAAAATAAGATGAATATTTAAATTTTAGGAGGATTTTTGATGAGTGATACAACTAAAACCTTAGAAGAAATGATTGTGGCGGCGGCTGAGGATAAAAAAGCGACGGATGTTGTGGTTCTTAATGTAGATGGTGTTTCTTCTGTTGCTGATTTTTATGTGGTATGCAGTGCGAAGTCTACCATACAAGTACAAGCGATTGCTGATAATATTGAAGATGAACTAAAAAAACAAGGAATTGATCTATTACACAAAGAAGGACATCGTCAAGGACGCTGGATCTTACTGGATTTTGGTAATGGAATTGCACATATATTTGTAGAAGAAGAAAGAGAGTACTATAATTTAGAACGCCTTTGGGGTAAAGCTCGAGTAATGGATACGGAAGAGCAATTGAGTGAAAATAAATAATTTACCAATGCCTTGGATCGTAAGTCTGAGTCTTGGTGGCATAGGTGGTAGTTATAATGGAAACAACAAACAAGCTGACTCCAGGTAGTGTAGTGACGCTAAAAGCAGTCAGATCTAGTGAGTTTGGTATTTTTTTAGATGCTGGTACTGGCAATACGAATGATGATATTTTATTGCATAAACAGCAGCAAACTACAGATACGATAGCAATTGGGGATGAAATTCCTGTATATTTGTATCAGGATCCTAAAGGTCGCCTTACAGCAAGTATGCGTTTGCCTAAAATGCAGGTAGGACAGGTGGCCAGAGTTACTGTGATCAATACGACCCGTGATGGAGCCTTTGTTGATATTGGTGCTGAGCGTGGTGTATTTATGCCATTTGCTGGTATGCGCGGTAATTTAAAGCGCGGTGATAAAGTGTGGGTGAAGCTCTATATCGATAAATCAGGACGACCGGCAGTAAGCATGGAAGTAGAAGATGAGTTGAGAAGGGCCTCTGTTCCTGCAACCGATGCTAAAATTGGTGATATGATTACTGGTTCTCTTTATAACTATAATGAAGAAGGGGCTTTTATTTTTACGAAAGAGCGCTATATTGCGTTTATGCATACAAGTGAAATTACTGCAAGACCCAATGTAGGAGATGAGATTACAGCGCGTATTACTCATATTCGGGAAGATGGGCGTATTAATGTTTCCATGCGTCCTCTTAAGCAGGAAGCGATTGATACGGATGGGGATGCCATACTCTCTCTGCTGCATTCTCGTAATGGTAAAATGCCTTATAGTGATGATACTTCACCTGAAATCATTAAGGAAAAATTTCATATTAGTAAATCTGCTTTTAAAAGAGCCCTAGGAAGGCTAATTAAAACAGGATATGTAGAACAGCGTGATGGTTGGACCTATCTTTTAGAAAAAGAGAAAGTATAAAGAATGTTTAAAAACTTGTAGATCCAGTAATTGTTTGCCAGGGGAATGTTGATGTTAGGATATGGAGGCCCTTACTTATAAAAGATTATTGTCGCTAAAGCGACAATAATCTTTTATATTTGAGGAATTTTACCAGAAAATTAGTTTAAAAAGAAGGAATTATTGGTTTTTACGAGAAATTTAGAAAAGTAAGTGGTAAATGAAATCGATAGGCAATCGCAAATTGCGATAAGCAATATAAAAACTGGAGGCGTTTCTATGGGTGAGGCTGCTAACGCTAAAAAAGGAATATTATTAGAAACGGGTACAAACGAATTTGAAATTGTAGAATTTACGGTTGGTAAAGTTAATTATGGAATTAATGTTGCTAAGGTTCGAGAAGTAATTAATCTGGTTCCCATTACTCAAATGCCAAATTCCCATCCTTACGTTGATGGTATTTTTACGTTACGTGGAAGGGTAATGCCATTGGTTAATTTACCTCGCTGTTTGGGGACAGAGGATTTAGAATCCAGTACTAAAAATATTATTGTAAGTGAGTTAAATAATTATTTTATTGGTTTCTTAGTAAATGAAGTTTCTCGTATCCATAGAGTGTCTTGGTCTGTTATGGAGCCACCTCCTAATGTTACTAACTCAGATATGGTTGTCGGCATCATAAAAATGGGCGAAAAAATGGTTATTTTGCTGGATTTCGAAAAGATCGTCGCGGACATTAATCCTCAAATTAATATTAAATTGACAACAGTTCCTAAGAGTAGTGATGAACTGAAAGAGCAGCGAAAAACGAAGAACATAATTGTAGCAGAAGATTCTAAAATGCTCAGGGACTTATTGGTTGAAACACTTCATGAATCTGGTTATATTAATATTACTGCCTATAATAATGGAAAAGACGCATGGGATGCATTGGCTGTGTTGGCAGAATCAGAGGCACCGATTGAAGAAAGCGTTAATTTATTAATTACGGATATTGAAATGCCTCAGATGGATGGTCACCATTTGTTAAAACGCGTTAGGGAAGATAGAGCGTTAGCAAAATTGCCAGTTATTATTTTTTCCTCTTTGATTAATGAGGAAATGCGTCGCAAAGGTGAAGCGATTGGTGCTGATGGACAAGTCTCTAAGCCTGAAATTGCACAATTGATTGGTTTGTTAGATGAAAAATGTCTATAAATAAAAATGTTTTTAAGCCTTTTTATTGACATTATGTAACTAACTATGATAATATAGTTCATGTCGGCAAGAAATTATTAAAAGTATTGCTGATGTAACAACAAGATTGTGGGGGTGTAGCGCAGTTGGGAGCGCGTCTGAATGGCATTCAGAAGGTCAGCGGTTCGATCCCGCTCATCTCCACCAGTAAATGATAGACTTCGCGGAATTTCTTCTGTCGGAGTCTTTTTTATATTATTATTATTGTGAAATTTTGAGCATATATTGATATCAATGTGCAAAATAAAAGAGCCTTCACCGCACATGTGACAAATGTGTCAATGTAGCGTTGTCACGGCAAATAAGGTAGTCGCCTCTATCTCATGCAATAAAGGATTTAGTGTAGGATTGTCGAATAAACTATTGTTTTCAATAATTACTAATCCATGCCATAATGAAAAATATAGGTAATGTATTATTGCTGTAGGCAAAAGAGGTGTGAAGATGTATAGAATACCGCGATATAGTATAACACTAACAAAAGATGGTTCTTTTAAAAGTGAAATTAAGAAAATTACTAAAGCAGAAGATGCGTACGAAATCATGAAACCAATGATGGAAAATTTACCAGTTGAACATTTTCAAATCATAATGCTTGATGCCAAATGTCAAGTAATTGGGACAAGTTTAGTAACCATAGGAACAATCAGTGAAAATATTGTTACGCCGATAGAAATATTTCAAAGGGCCATATTAGCAAATTCTAAAGCTATCATTTTGGTTCATAATCATCCGTCAGGGGATCCGAAACCTAGTCGTGAAGATATAGCATTAACGAAACAAATAGTTGAGGGTGGGAAAATACTACAGATAGCAGTTCTTGATCATATTATTATTGGTGATGACAAATTCATTAGCCTTAAAGTGGATGGATACATATAATTTTCACAGAAAAGGTCTATTGACAGTAAACTTTAAATAGCAAAGCCTTAGTTTCATCGTTCGAAAGAGACGGGCACTCTATTTTTGCTTTATGCAATTTCACGAAAACCAAAGACACCTTAAAACGTTAAAGTGGTAAGAAAGTAAATTTAAGAGTTTGCAAAATGCAAACTCTTTTCATCTTATTTCAGTTTCGTATAATGTCGTTAAGTTAGACTCAATACTTACTTTTTAAATTATTTTTACACTCTCCGGAAATTAGTTCTGTACATGCTCTAAGTTGCATAAATTAATATATATAAGAGCATTAGGAAAAATATCGAATGGGAGTGTTTCTCATGTTTGAGCAAAAGTATGCTACTAATTTAGTGGCATCATCAGTGGGTATAGATATACAGATTATACTTTGGGAATTAATTGCTCAATGGGAGAAGGATGATATCCAAATCGATGCCCGTCAGATTTTTGAATTATCCATTGAATATGCAGGTGGTGAGGTATTTCAGAAGATAGTGCATAGACAGGAATCGCCCCAGCGGGTAGAAACATTTTATTATAAGACGATCAGATACCCTATTGATGCTATGATATGGGTTATAGGCAGCGAAGAGGGTGGAGAAATGATGCTACCCAATGAAGTGAAAGAATCAGATGCAAGTACCTCATAAAATAATGGATTTTTGCATATAAATATAAGAGGAAGATTCTCCTTATTGGATGGGCAAACCGCTTATGAATTCCAATTTTTATTAGTGAGGGTTCAAAGTGGTTAAGCTCTCGATAAATGAGACTTAGATTCAGATGGTAAACTAAGGTTATTTATCTGAGTCAAATCTTCTTTATTTTTTGCATATTATTGAGGAAGGAGAATGACATGAGCAAAGACATTATTTCTTATACTTTAACTCATGATGAATTAGAAACGATGCTGTCATCTGAGTACGGTACAAAGGTTGAGCCAGTGGATTTAAAGCAGCTTAACAAACAAAAAATGAATCAGCAAAGAGCGAGAATGATGGAAAAAAATGGGTATAAGAGGTAATAATAAAAAACCACTTTTAAAAGAGTGGTTTTTTTATTTTATCTTCTATTATGTTATACTGTATCATGAATAGGATAATTAAAATAAGAGAGGTAAACGAATGTCAACTTCAAAAGAATCATCAAAGGGAAAATATCTGCAGATCATAAAACTGGGAAAGTTGTATTTATATTTATTGATTTTAGGGCGGCTTGTTTATGTAATACAAAGGGTATCACTTCCTACAGAGATACCTATGGACAGTCCCATTTTAGATGTTGGGAAGTTTATGCTCCAATCGGTTATTGGGAACGAAGTTGTAAAAAGTGTCTGTATCTTGGTTTTGCTCCTTTATACCATGTTTGTGGCAATTGAGAGTTTTGTGGTATTACGTCAGTGGTTGGTATCATATTATACCAACTATAAAAAGAAGAACATGCTAGAAAAAGAGTAACATATATAATCTCAATTAATACTAAATTGAGATTATGCTTTGTACTTTGCGCAGGTGTTTTCTAATCCTTTTCGATAAAACGAATATGCCAAAGGGATTCGTTTGTTGAGTTCTCTGCATCTAAAGAAAAGCTTCTGCATACATGTTGCAGTGAATTGATTAGGTCAATTGGAACTGGTTTTCCGCAACAAATGCAAGACAGGTAATCTGTTTTGAATAAATCGGAAATTGGGATCGCAAAGGTTCGAGTACAGGACAAGCAGGTAAATTCAATTGTCATGACACACCTCCTTAGTATCGCATAGTTGCTATCTTCGATTGATTACCTTAATTTCCTGCTTAGTTATAAAAAAATCCAGTATTTATTTGTGATCTTTCATTAAATTAGTAAGCTAAATCGATATAGTTTTGGAGGCATCAGATGTATTTTGAGGAAATAAAGAAAGTTTCAAGTGCAGCCCAGGCAAAAGGAGCGCTTTTAAAGGCAAGTCCTATCAAATATTTATTGTCTTCTGCTCTAGCAGGAATGTATGTCGGTCTTGGTATATTACTTATTTTTACCATTGGCGGACTTTTGTCTCAAGCTGATTCTCCAGCAGTGAAAATTATTATGGGAACCTCTTTTGGTATTGCCTTGAGTCTGGTTATTATGGCAGGGTCGGAGCTTTTTACAGGCAATAATTTAATTATGACAATTGGCAGGATGGAAAAGCAAGTAACGATTAGTGAAGTATTTACTATACATATTCTTAGTTTTATTGGGAATTTACTAGGCTCTTTTTTATTAGCAGCTTTATTTATTTTATCAGGGCTTGGACAAGGAAGTACGGCGATGATGATGGTTAAAATTGCACATAGCAAAGTATCTTTGCCATGGATGGAGCTTCTGGCGAGGGGAATATTGTGTAATATATTAGTTTGCCTTGCGATTTGGTGCTCTTTTAAAATGAAAGAAGAAGCTGGAAAGCTCATCATGATTTTTTGGTGCCTTTTTGCCTTTATTACAACGGGCTTTGAGCACAGTGTTGCAAATATGACTTTACTGTCGGCAGTATTGATTATGCCTGGAGCAGATGCTGTTTCCCTTTTGGATTTTATCTATAATATCAGTTGGGTTACTTTAGGCAATATGATTGGCGGTATCTTTTTTGTAGCCTTGCCTTATTGGTATATATCTAAACAAAGTTAACGGTAAGCTAAATAATACAATTGTATGAATAAATTGTTTTCATGTTAAAACTTGTGTTATGTTGACACGCAAATAGTAATGGTTTAAGATAAATATATGATTTAAGAAATTGGCAATGATGCCTAGGTTGTATAGACAGCCTAGGTGTCTCTTTTTTTCTTGAAAATTTGTAAAAGTGAGATGGTTATATGGTTTCTTACAGAAGGCTTGAAGAAAATTTCCAAAGATTATCGGTAATTGGAAGACAGGATGGTGGTGGAATTACGCGTCTTGCTTTTGGTGATGCTGATTGGGAAGCACGGAACGTTGTTATAGAACTTATGAAGAATGCTGGGCTAAAGATTCGCGTTGATGCTTTTGGCAACATCATTGGACGTCGGGAGGGCTTATATCCTGAGAAGTCGGTGGTAATGCTCGGATCTCATATTGATAGTGTTCCAAACGGAGGGAATTTTGATGGGGTTGTTGGTGTTTTAGCAGCGATAGAAGCATTGCAATGTCTGGAGGAACAGCAAGAGCAAAATGATTATCCTATTGAAGTTGTGGTGTTTATGGCTGAGGAATCCAGTCGGTTTGGTGTTGCTACATTGGGTAGCAAGGCATTTTGCGGGAAGCTTTCTTCTCAGAATTTAGTTCAGTATAAGGATAAGGATGGTATCACCTTAGCTGAAGCGATACAGCAAAGAGAACTTGCACCGGAGAACATCGGGCAAGCCCAATATAAAGGAGAAATTAAAGCGTTTTTAGAACTGCATATTGAACAGGGGAAGGTTTTAGAGACAACAAATCATCAAATTGGAATCGTAACCGGCATTGCAGCGCCTACTCGCTTTAAAGCAATAGTAACAGGCCAGGCGGATCATTCGGGAGCTACTCCAATGAATATGCGTCAAGATGCCTTAACAGCTGCAGCGGAAGTAATTTTATTGGTAGAACAATTGTCAAGGAGGGTCGCCCATCTGGGAGTCGTAGGAACAACAGGAGTAATTAAAGCGGAGCCTGGTGCCATTAATGTAATTCCAGGACGTGTGGAACTTGGAATTGATATTCGTGCAATACAGTTAGCAAGTAAGCAGTGGGTTGTCGATGAACTCATTGTAGGAATTGAAAAAATTAAGACACAACGAAGTGTAATGATTGAGTTAATTACACTTACAGATGAGATTCCAGTTGAGCTTTTAAAAGAAATGGTTGAAGAGTTGCAAGAGGTGTGCAAGCAGCATCCTTATCCGAATATGCTGATGCCAAGTGGTGCAGGACATGATGCAATGCATTTAGCTGCCCTGGCTCCTACAGGCATTATATTTATTCCCTGCCAGGGAGGAATTAGCCATAATCCATCAGAATGGGCAAGTATGGATGATATTGTAGCGGGGACTGAGATCCTTTTGACGGCAATTCGTAAGATTGCTAATTTGGAATTCTCCTGGAAGAAAGCAATGCTATAAATGATAAGTTTTGTGAGTGTATTTTAAAACAAAGATAGTTCATTGATGTAAACCCAATTCATAGATGTTAGTTGATTAATGCTTGCAAGGAAAAGGCTATTGGCAGTATGCCAGTAGCCTTTTCTGTACCGCGCATCTAGCGAAGCTGGACGGTGCTTGGAGGCTGCACTACTATAAAATTTAGGCAGATCATTTAATTGAAAGAAAATATGTTGAAAATTAAATGATGGATACTATATTGCAAATGTAGCGCATAAACGTTATGATTATTTTTTAACGACACACCCTAGAGTAGGAACTGTCGAGATAGTAACATATAAAGATAGTAACATATAAAGGGAGGCTAATTTAAATTGAGTAAGATAATTGGAGAAGGAACACAGCCATTGATATGTACTCCACTAGTGGGAAGAAATCAAGAACTTGTATTAGCTGAATTAGCAAATGTTTTAGAAAAAAAACCGGATATTATTGAATGGCGTGCCGATTTCTTTGAGGCTATCGCCAATACTGATGAAGTAGTTGCCTTAGCAAATACAATCAAAGAGATTGCGGGCGATTTAACGATTATCTTTACGATTCGTTCTATTAGGGAAGGCGGTCAAACCATTCCACTGTCAGATAGTGAAGCGATGGAACTAAATGCAGCCATCTGCACGAATACAAGTGTAGAATATGTGGATTGCGAATTGAGCAATCTGCCAGAATACTTTCAGCAGTTATGCAAAGTTGCACGAGAAAATAGCACGAAAATAATTGCATCCTTCCATAATTTTAATTGCACACCAAGTAAAGAAAGCTTAGAACAAAGGTTTACACAAGCAGAAGAATATGGTGCTGATGTTGCAAAAGTGGCAGTTATGCCAAAAACATTAGAAGATGTTCTTACGCTATTGAGTGCAACCTTAGAAGCAAAAAATAAGCTGAAGATTCCTGTAATTAGTATGTCAATGGGAGAGCTTGGTGCCGTAACTCGCCTGTTTGGAGGAGTTTTTGGCTCAACCGTTAGTTTTGCAGTAGGTCAAAGCAGCTCCGCACCAGGGCAAGTGCCGATTGAAGATTTAAATACAGTGTTCCATATTGTAAAAAAATCCATGGGGATGTAGGTGATTTTAAAAGGAACCACATATATTAGCACATTATTTAGATGAAACGGCAGATTCATGTTAGCCTTAGATGTAATTTGAAATAAAGCAACTATCTTTCAAACAAAAATTATTGTACATCTATAATTTTAAAAAAGTATATTCTGATAGGACGTTTGTTTTTAAAAAATGATCAAATAATAACAAATTGTTAATGTTATCATTGCTTTTTGATAGATGCTTGACAATTGTTGTTTAGTTGGTATAATGAAAATAGTATTATGTTGAGCGGAGGCTATTATAATGATTACATTCTTAACTAAGAGATTTGAAAATCAATATTTTAGTTTTTTTAGTTGGGGCTATTTTTATAGTGCTGGCTATTTTGGGATGTATCAAATGAATAGACTGTTAAATGAGAGCTTAAACACGAGCAGGTAAGTAGAAAACTGCTTTGTGATAGAAATAAGACTCGTTAGAGTCTTATTTTTTGTTTTATGATATTAGGAGTTATAAAGGCTGTAAGTGAAAAAACATAATTCATTATAAAGCATAAAGATAACAATGCCGCTTCCGCGGCATACAAAGGAGAATATTAAAGATAAATCTAATCCTTTCTTGTCCTATATTTTTTGATTTGTCATTGCGAGTATACATTGCAATTTTTTGTTTGTTAAGAGATGGCTTACTCTGTTTGCAATAACAAAAGGGCGGGAAACGTTTTTCTGATAAAAAATAGTAGGCGGTGTATGTAATGAAATTTCATAATAATGTTGTGTTGATTGGTATGCCGGGTAGTGGTAAGACGTCTCTGGGTTCGATTATTGCAGAACGATTAGAGCTTGATTTTTATGATATTGATCAGTATATACAGGAAAAAGAGAATAAGACTATTTCTGAGCTTTTTTTATTAGGAGAGTCACACTTTCGTCAGATTGAAAGCAATGCTGTTCGTGAAGTTAGCAGCAAGAAACCAATTGTTATTGCTACTGGAGGAGGTGTAGTGACTCGTCCTGAGAATATAGCTGTATTACAGCAAAAAGGCACTATCTTTTATATTGACCGACCAATCGAAATGATAATAGAAACAATTGACGCTGCAGCTCGTCCGTTACTGGAAGATAATATAAATAAGATTTACAGTTTGTACGAACAGAGAAAGCATTTATATGAGGGGTGTTGTCATTATCGAATTATCAACGGGTTGTCATTGCATTCTGCAGTAGAGCAGATTCTACAAGTAATTGCAAAAAGCCAGGATAGTGAGCAAATAGCCATTTCTGACTAACCTGACTTAGTAGATAAATATGAAATAGAAACTTTTAAATTAAACTCAGCGTCTAAGGTCAATACCTAGACGCTGAGTTTTTGTGATTTCAAAAAATTACAGGATATAAAATTTAAAAATTTAAGTTACCTATAATACATCCCAAATAGCCATTGCGGCTGCAGCTTCGATAACAGGTACCGCACGATGGACAATACAAGGATCGTGACGACCTTCAACCGTAATAGAGACGTTTTCACCCTTTGCATTCACAGTGTTCTGTTCTAAAGAAATGGAGGGAGTTGGTTTTATGGCTACACGAAAAATAAGAGGCATGCCATTGGAGATTCCTCCTAAGATTCCTCCACTGTGATTGGTGGAGGTTGCAACCACATTGTCTTTACTATACATCGCATCATTGGACTGGCTGCCGCGCATCTGAGCAAAAGTAAAACCGGCACCGAATTCCACACCTTTGACGGCAGGAATAGAAAATAATAGATGTGCCAATGTGCTTTCTAGGGAATCAAAGAAAGGATCACCCAGACCAACAGGCAGGTGTATGACAGCTGCTTCAATGATACCGCCGACAGAGTCTCCCGCAGTCTTGGCTGAGAGAATGCATTGTTGCATTGATTCGCCCGCAGCAGGGTCAAGTACAGGGAATGATTTTGCTTTTAATTGTTCTAGTATTGTCTGGTCAATCGTAACCGCATCAAATTGAGATTCTGAAATAGAAGCGATACGCTGGATATGAGAACCAATATGAATGTTTTGTTGTCTCAAAAGCTGCTTAGCAATTGCACCGGCGAATACGACAGGGGCTGTAAGGCGGCCGGAGAAGTGCCCACCGCCTCGCAAGTCATTAAAGTGCTTGTATTTTATAGAGCCAGTATAATCCGCATGTCCAGGACGAAATTTCCAAGCTAGGGATTCATAATCGGCAGACCTTTGATCTTTATTTTCAATGATGGAACAAAGTGGGCTTCCTGTCGTTTTACCATTTAAAAAGCCACTCCAAATCGTAAATGCGTCTTTTTCATTACGTGCAGTTGATAAGGGACTTTGCCCAGGGGCGCGACGCTCTAGCTCCCGGGTTACTTCTGCTAAGTCAATTTCGAAACCGGGCGGTAATCCGTCAATGGTAATACCGATCCCCTTTCCGTGACTTTCACCAAAAATAGTATACTGGACCTTTTTACCCCATGAGCCACTCATTTGTTAACCTCCTGAAGTGTAAAATTAGATCGTGCGATTTTCAATTTTAGCAATCTGCGCTAAGACCCCCATTAATGAGGCGAAACGTTCAGGTGTAATGGATTGTGGTCCATCGCAGCTTGCATTAGCAGGATCATTGTGTACTTCAATAATCAAACCATCAGCACCGACGGCAATGGATGCCTTTGAAAGGGCCTCTACCATCCACCATTTCCCAGCAGCATGACTAGGATCAATAATAACAGGAAGATGGCTTAATTTCTTTATGGCGAGTACGGCACTTAAGTCTAGAGTATTACGGGTGTAGGTTTCAAAAGTGCGAATGCCTCTTTCGCATAAAATAACATTGTCGTTACCTTCAGCCATAATATACTCTGCTGACATAAGTAATTCTTCAATGGTGGCACATAATCCTCGTTTTAATAAAATTGGTTTATTCGTTTGTCCTACTGCTTTTAACAGGTCAAAGTTTTGCATATTTCTTGCACCAATTTGAATAATATCAACATCTTCAACGAACTTATCCAGTTTGCTTACGGACATAATCTCAGAGACAATTGGCAGCCCTGTTTCTGCTCTGGCAATTTTCAATAATTCCAGTCCTTCTTCTTTTAAGCCCTGGAAACTATAAGGTGATGTTCTTGGTTTATAAGCTCCACCACGCAAGAAGCCAGCACCTGCTGCTTTGACTTGATTTGCTACAGACAAAATTTGACTTTCGCTTTCAACTGAGCAAGGACCAGCGATAATTGTTAATTTATTACCGCCGATGGTTTGATTTCCAATTGGAATAACTGTATCTTCTGGATGAAAGATTCGATTTGCTTTCTTATAAGGTTCCTGTACGGATAATACTTTTTCTACATAGCTTTTACTTGCCAGCTTATCTTTATCAAGTTTATGAGTACTGCCAACTACGCCAATAATCGTCTGAAATTCTCCATACGTAGGCCAAGCGCTGCAACCGCCTTTTTCGAGTTCTGCCTTTAACTCTTCCATTTGCTCTGTTGTTACAGAAGGATGTAATACGATAACCATAATAAATACCCCCTATTATTTTACTTTTATAACTTAAAATTGGATCTTTGGTGATGGATAAGCGCGACTAACTTCTGCTTGTAGAATGATGAAAGTTTTAGAGCGATTAGTCATCGGGTAAAAAAAATAAGACTCAAATGAGTCTTGTAGAGATGGTGGAAATAAATTGTCCTTATCGGATTGCTGCTAGTTGACATTTCCATCTATAATGCTCATTGAAAAACCACATATTCACTTTTTTCCATCCGAAAAAGTCGAAGCTAAAAAAGTAGCTCCAACCAAAAAAGTAAAAATATTGTTTTTGTTCAATGGCTTTATAAGTGAGATGTGTCATAAAAACATCCTCCGATAATACTTGATTTTCCAGTAACTGTTTTCCATTATATCAAAGTATTGAAAAGTGTCAAGCAATAGTTTTAAATTTAAAATAAAATAGATAAATGTTACATATCAATTATAGAATAAAAACATTTGTATAATGGGAAAAAACAAAAATAAAAAAACTCTTGACAGCATAGTAAAATTTGAATAAAATGTGCCTTAATAGAATGTGTAATCCGCTATGAGCAGGAGAAGTACATATACGAACTTTGGATCAGCGAGTCGGTGACCAGGCAACTGGAGGTGTGATGACCGACCCAAAGAGTCTATGGAATGGGCCTGTGAGCAGCTCACTGAACGCAATACGTCAGTAGGATGAGTCGGTTGCCCCCGTTATTGGGCTAGGGTATCAGATGTAATATCTCGTACCTGAGTAGAGGGAAAGCATTAGCTTTCTAAATTAGGGTGGTATCGCGAATCATTTCGCCCCTTTCAGGGGTGGAGTGATTTTTTTTATTTTTGTAGGTTTATTTATAAGGAGGAATGGCTATGTTCAAGGAATTTTTGGCTCAAGTAGTGGCGGGAGAAAATTTATCGCGAGAAGATGCACAATTGTCCATGGATATCATTATGTCTGGGGGCGGGACTGAGGCACAGATTGGTGCTTTTATTACAGCATTACGGATAAAGGGTGAAACCATTGATGAAATTGCTGGTTTTGCCCAGACCATGCGCAATCATTCATTAAAGGTACAATTTAGCAGCAGGGAAATGATTGATACCTGTGGTACAGGCGGGGATAAAACAGGTACCTTCAATGTATCTACAGCGGTAGCTTTTGTGGCAGCAGGTGCCGGGCTTGTTGTAGCTAAGCATGGCAATCATGGTTTATCCAGTTCTTGCGGCAGTGCGGACGTCCTTAATGCTCTGGGGGTTTCAATGAATCTGCCGCCTCAAGGAGTAAGTAAATCCATTGAAATGACGAAAGTTGGTTTTTTGTATGCTCCTGCTTTTCATAAAGCGATGAAATATGCTGCGAAACCACGTAAAGAATTAGGATTTCGAACTGTTTTTAATATGCTGGGACCATTAACCAATCCTGCAGAGGCTAATTATCAATTAATCGGTGTATATGAGCCTTCCTTGACTCGGAAATTGGCGGAGGCGCTTGCTATGTTAGGCGTGAAGCGGGCCATGGTAGTACATGGTTTGGATGGCCTGGATGAAATATCCACAACTGCGCTGACACAGGTAACAGAAGTCAATGGTCAAGAAACTCGAACCTATACAATTGATCCTGCTGTCTACGGGTTTAGTGGCAGTGGTTTAGAGGGGTACCGTGGTGGTACACCGGAGGAAAATGGAAAAATTATTTTGGATATTTTTCAAGGAAAGCTGCTCGGCCCAAAACGTGATATCGTTTTGTTAAATGCTGCTGCTGCTCTGGTAGTCGCTGGTAAGGCAGAAAGCATAAAAGAGGGATTAAAAATTGCAGCAAAGAGTATTGATGAGGGGGCTGCTTATTCTAAATTAGAAGAGGTAAGATGCTTTAGTCAGGAATATGAGGGGGAATTAATATTATCATAAAAATCTGTGGCATCACATCTGTAGTAATAGCCCAAGGGGCTAAAGATCTGGGAGCTGATTTGATTGGCTTTGTGTTTGCAGAAAGTAAGCGCCGAATCGATGTAAAAAAGGCTCAGCAGATTGGGCAGGAAGTGAAAGGAATCGGCAAGGCTGGTGTTTTTGTTAACGCGCCTCTTCAAGAAGTACAAGAGATTGCAGAGTATTGTCAGTTAGATTATGTTCAGCTGCATGGCGAGGAGACTCCAGAGTATTGCCAGCTTGTTGGCAGACCCGTTATTAAAGCATTCCGGGTAGCTCCTGGTTTTAATCTAGAAAGAAGTAAGGAGTATCCTGCTGATTGGATTCTTTTAGACAGCTTTACCCCTGGGCAATATGGCGGAACGGGAATCACTTTTGACTGGCAGTCGCTGCAGGATTTTACTTCTCAAAGTCATATCCCAGTGATGGTAGCTGGCGGCCTTACCTCTGAAAATGTTGGAACAGCCATTTCTCTATTATCTCCTAATGGGATAGATGTTTCAGGAGGTGTCGAAACCAATGGGAAGAAAGATATAAAAAAAATCCAAGAGTTTATGATTGCCGCTCGCAGGGCAGAAGGAGGCAAAGCCAATGCTAAATGAAATTGTAACGAAAAAACGCCGAGAGGTAGCGATACAAAACAGTAAGAGACCTCTTAGCCAATTTGAGAAGGAGATTATAAGAGGAGATTTTCGTTTTCGTGAAAGGATTACAGAAAATCCATGGGCACTTATTGCAGAATGTAAGTTGGCTTCCCCGGCTAAAGGGGAACTGTGTACTGCATATACGGAATGTGAATTAGCGCAGATCTATACGGCAAATGGAGCAGCAGCTCTTTCGGTACACACAGATAAACATTTTAAAGGGAAGCTGGAGAATATCAAAATGGTCAAGGCTGTTACTCATTTGCCTATTTTACGCAAAGATTTTATTATTGATGCATATCAGATCTATGAATCCAGATGGGCAGGTGCAGATGCCATATTACTGATTGCAGCGATATTAAGTGATGAGGAAATGAAAGAGTATCTGGAGATTGCAGCCTTGCTTGGCCTGGATTGCCTGGTAGAGGTCCATACATTGGAGGAACTCCTGCGGGTGCAAAAGACTTCAGCGGTCTTAGTGGGGATTAATAATCGCGATTTGAAGACCTTTACTACTGACATTAGTAATACGTTTGCTTTATTGCCTTATTGCTCTTCGAAGGTTGTACTAATTAGTGAAAGCGGCATCAAAAATCAAGAAGATGCTAAAAGACTGCAGAAGGCAGGAGTAAAAGGAATATTGGTAGGAGAAGGATTGGTTTGTGCTCGTGATATTGGTCGGATGACGCAGGAAATGGCATTGTGCCAAGGGCAGTGATGCAGCTGAAATAATAAGGAGGAATAGAACATGCCTGATAAAAATGGGAAATTTGGGGAATTTGGTGGCCGATTTGTACCAGAGACGGTGATGCCGGCTTTGATTGAATTGGAAGAACGTTATGAAGCATTAAAGAATGATGCATCTTTTCAGGAGGAACTGCATTTTTATTTACAGGAGTATGCAGGTCGTCCCACTGCCTTATATTTTGCAAAGAATTTGACAGCACATTATGGACGGGGAAAAATCTATTTAAAACGGGAAGATTTACTGCATACAGGAGCTCATAAAATCAATAATGCTATTGGGCAGGCGCTGCTGGCTCGGCGCATGGGGAAAAAGAAAATTGTGGCTGAGACGGGTGCCGGACAGCATGGTGTAGCTTGTGCTACCGTTGCAGCTCTCTTTGGTCTAGAATGTCGTGTATATATGGGAAAAGAAGATATTGAACGGCAGGCTTTAAATGTATTTCGTATGCGGCTCCTGGGGACCGAAGTAATACCCGTGACGAGTGGCACTGGTACCTTAAAAGATGCTACAAGTGAGGCCATTCGCTACTGGGTGACGAATGTAGAAGATACTCATTATATTATTGGTTCTGTTGTAGGACCTCATCCCTATCCTATGATTGTACGGGATTTTCAAAAGATCATTGGTGAAGAAGTAAAAGAACAAATTCTGAAATGTAATATAGAAAAATTAAAGTATATTGTTGCTTGTATCGGTGGAGGCAGCAATGCTATGGGAATGTTTTATTCCTTTCGCAATGACAAAGAGATTATCAAAATTGGTGTAGAGGCGGCAGGTAAGGGCATCACTACCAATGAGCATGCGGCATCTTTAACGAAAGGGCGGCCGGGCGTGCTGCACGGGGCATTTAGTTATTTATTGCAAGATAAGGATGGGCAGATCATTGAACCCTATTCCATTTCTGCTGGTCTTGATTATCCTGGCGTTGGTCCCGAACATTCCTTTTTTAAAGATAGTGGAATCGTTGAATATCAAGCAGTCACGGACGAGGAGGCATTACAAGCATTTAAACGCCTGGCACGTATAGAAGGGATTATTCCAGCTTTGGAAAGTTCTCATGCATTGTCATATTTAGAAGAAATTATGCCGAAGACGCAAGTAGATGAAACGGTAATTGTTTGTCTTTCTGGTCGTGGTGACAAAGATGTAGATATGGCAATAAAAGTAATGGGGGGATTATAATGTCAAATTTGTCGGAAACGTTGCAAGGATTAAAAGCGTCAGGACGCAAGGGGCTCATTGTTTATCTAACAGCTGGTTACCCTGATTATGCCACAACGTTAGAAACTGTTTTGGCGATGGAAGCAGAAGGAGCAGACGTGATTGAAATTGGCATTCCTTTTTCTGATCCCATTGCCGATGGACCTGTGATTCAACATGCTGCTACCTTAGCCTTAAAAACGGGTTCAACGACTGCAAAGTCCATAGAATTAGTTGCCCAAATACGTAAAAGCTCTCGTATTCCCTTAGTGGTTATGACCTATGTCAATAGTATATTAGGGTATGGAAAAGAAAAGTTTATTGCTGATTTTGTTAAGGCGGGAATCGATGGGCTTATTGTACCTGATTTACCTCTGGAAGAGACCGGTTTATTAGAAGATATTTGTAAAAGGCAGGGGATTCCTCTTATTGGGCTTATTGCGCCAACATCGACAGTAGATCGGATCAAATGCATTGCACAAAAGGCGGAGGGTTTCTTATATTGTGTTTCCAATACTGGTGTAACAGGCGGTCAGCATAATAATTATGACCAGATTGGCACCGTGATAAAGGCAGCTCGTCAGGTCAGTCAGATACCTATGGCAATTGGATTTGGAATTGGCAACTCTCAAGGAGCCTCTGCTGCAGCTCGTTATGCTGATGCTGTTATTGTTGGCAGTGCCATTCTTGAGAAACTTACGAATGAGGGAATTGCTGGTGTTCGCAACTTGGTCAGATCCATTCGTGAAACATTAGATGGGGAGAGTGAATAGGATGAAAATCATTCCCAGCTTTGCTGATTTTTCTGACCTAGCACAAGAATATAATCTGATTCCTATTTTTACTGATTTATCTGTTGATCTAGATACTCCAGTGTCAATTTATTCTAAGATCACAGGCGATAACCCTGGGTTTATTTTAGAAAGTGCGGATACGAGTAAAGCTTTTGGACGATATTCATTTATTGGAGCGGATCCTTTTATTACAGTATTGGGGAGGAGTAAAAAGACTGAAGTTAGAAAAGGGCAGGAGGTTACTACAATTGATGCTCCACCGCTTGTTGCACTGCAAAGGATATTAGGGCAGTTTTCTTTTCCTAATATTCCTGAATTACCTCCCTTTAGCGGCGGGGCGGTCGGATATTTTAATTACGAAACCGTTGGTACATGGGAAAAAATTAGAGGAATGAATATTCCTGAAGACGAAATTTTAGGCGAATTTATGTTCTGCCGCATCATTATCGTTATGGATCATCTCACCCATTCAGCAAAATTATTATACCTGGCTAGTATTGAGCCTGGTATCGACACTTGTGCAGAATATAAAAAAGCTGTTGGACATTTACGTGGTTTAATAAATAAAATTCAGCAGTCAGTTGCAATACCCCAAAATACAGATCGTAAGTTAGAAGTACAAACGCCTCCAGCGGTAGATGATGAAAAAATTAAACAAAATTATTTAGCTATGGTAGAAAAGGCAAAGGAATACATTGCTGCAGGAGATATTTTTCAAGTTGTACTCTCTAAACCCTTTTACTTAAAGACGGCTAAAACCCCTTTTAATTTGTATCGCCGCTTACGTCAAGTCAATCCTTCTCCCTATATGTTTTATATTAATGTTGGCAATAGACAAATTGTTGGTGCATCACCAGAGATGCTGGTAAAATTAGAAGGCGGGCATGTATTTACTTGTCCCATTGCTGGTACTAGGCCGCGGGGGAAAAACCAGGAAGAGGATGAGAAATTAGCAGCGGAATTAATTGCTGATGAAAAGGAAAGAGCAGAGCATTATATGTTGGTTGATTTAGGGCGTAATGATGTTGGTCGTGTAAGTATGCCAGGGACTGTAAAGGTGAAGCGCATGCTTGAAGTAGAAAAATTTTCTCATGTGATGCATTTGGTTTCCGAGGTATCTGGTGTTCTTAATCCTAAATATACTCCGATGGATGTATTGGCAGCTTGTTTTCCAGCGGGTACCTTAAGTGGCGCACCAAAGGTCCGGGCTATGGAGATTATTCATGAGCTGGAACAATTACCTCGCGGACCTTATGGGGGCGCAGTCGGTTACTTTGACTTTAGAAATAATATGGATACTTGCATCACAATACGTACAATGGTCATTGATGGCGATCGGGTGAGAATCCAAACGGGTGCTGGCATCGTTGCAGACTCAGTGCCGGAAATGGAATATCAGGAGATCTTGAATAAAGCAAAAGTTTTGTTTAAAGTGATTATGGAGGATGAAAATTATGATTTTACTTATTGATAATTATGATTCCTTTACGTATAATGTTTATCAATACGTTGCTAGCTTAGGCTATGAAGTAGAAGTTGTCCGTAATGATGCTATTACGGTAGATGAAATTAGGGCAAGAAAATACGACGCCATTATTATTTCACCAGGTCCAGGTACACCTAGTGATGCTGGAATTAGCAAAGAGGTCATCGCAGCCTTTGCTGGTCAATTGCCTATTTTGGGCATCTGTCTTGGTCATCAGGCAATTGGTGAAGTATTTGGCGGGAAGGTAGTGCGTGCTCCTAAGCCTATACATGGTAAGGTGTCAGATGTCTATCATAAAGAGGATGGGATTTACCAAGGCTTGTCTCAGCCTTTTGTTGCAGGGCGCTATCATTCCTTGCTGGTGGAAGAGGAGAGCATTCCTGATTGTTTAGAAGTAACAGCCAGAACCGCAGACGGTTTGATAATGGGGCTTAGGCACAAAGAATACCCGATTGAAGGCGTGCAATTTCATCCCGAATCGGTGTTGACGCCAGACGGAATGAGGTTGTTTGAACAGTTTTTAGATAAGTAGATGAAAGGCACAGGAGGAACAGCATGGAGCTTAGCAGTTGGTGTGGGAAAGAGGCGATTATAGGTTATCTTGGCCCCCATGGTACGTATAGTGAAGAAGTAGCATTTCGTCTGTATAATAAGGAGCAAGTGAGTTTTAAAACCTATTCCAGCATTGATGTGGCCATCAAAGCGGTAGAGTCTGGCGAAATATCCCAAGGGATTGTTCCTGTGGAAAACTCCCTTGAGGGTTCAGTAAATGTTACGTTGGATATCTTAGCTCATGAAGTTAATTTATATATTAGGAAAGAAGTGATCTGGCCAGTTCGACATAATCTTTTAGTCAAAGAGCATTGGGATGATGTCAAGATCATCGTTTCTCATCCCCAGGCCCTGGCCCAGTGTCGCCATAATCTGAGGCGGCTTTATCCCGATGCTGAGCTAAGAGCTATGAATAGTACGGCTGATGCTGCGACTCTTGTTGCTAGTGGCATAGAAAACTATGCAGCTGTAGGGAGTCAAAGTGCTGGTGCTCTTTATAATCTACAAACCATAGCTGGTGATATTCAGGATAGTTCTACCAATTGTACACGTTTTATTGTCTTGGGTGATCGCCCTATAGATACTCATTCTTTGTCAGATCCATGTAAAACTTCTGTTGTTTGCAAAATGAATGGAGAACGTCCAGGTAGTTTATGTGAGATTCTACAGGAATTTTCCACGCGGAATGTTAATCTTACAAGAATCGAATCCAGGCCTGCACGGACTGGCATGGGAAATTACATCTTTTTCTTTGATATGGATGGTAGTATAGAAAATAATAGTGTTCGCAGTGCAGTAGAGGCTGTAAAAGAAAAGAGCCTATGGTTTAAGAGTTTTGGCTCATATCCTATATGTACGTTGTAGGAAAGGATTAGAGGGGATACATATGCAATATCGTATTGTCAATACAGATTATGAATTACAATTATGTTTAGCCTTACGTCGGAAAGTATTTGTGATCGAGCAAGACATTCCAGTTGATCTTGAAATTGATCATTATGATGCTGCTCCTCATGAATGTGTACATGGGCTGATTATCGCTGAGGATGGGGAAGCGGCGGCTACAGGGCGGTTAATATCCTACGGAGAAAATAGCGGCAAACTGCAGCGTATTGCTGTACGTAAAGAGTTACGTGGCAGTGGAGTAGGGCGAGAAATTGTGAAATTGTTAGAACAACAGGCAATTGTTGGTCATTTTTCTAATGTGCTGCTGGACGCCCAATGCAGTGCAGAAGCATTTTATGCTAACTTGGGTTATGTGACCTTATCGGTGGAACCGTTTTTAGATGCTGGTATCTGGCATGTTAGAATGAAAAAGGATTTAACAGCACATTATATAAGATAATCTATTTAATTTTAGAGGGAATTTATCGATAATCTTGAAATAATAATCATATATATAATAACCATTTAAGATTATCGATAGGAGATAGATATGGTGGACATGGCGAAGCATTTGATTTTTGATTCTGCGATTGGGAGTTTTAAACCAGAGAATATTGTAAATACAGAAGTGAAATGTCCATTTTGCTGTAGAGAGAAGTTAGAGCATGTATTAGCAGAAGATGGTACCATTATACTTTTAAAAAATAAATACCCTGTTTTGCGGGATACCTTACAAACGGTCATTATTGAAACCGATCAATGCCATTCGGAACTGTCTCTTTATCCGAAAGAACATTTGCATAAATTATTTCGCTTCAGTATGGAAAAATGGCAAGACATGATAGCAAGCAGAGAATTTGCATCGGTACTCTTTTTTAAGAATCATGGTCCTTTTTCCGGAGGTACGATCCGGCATCCTCATATGCAGATTGTAGGTTTAAGAACGATTGATTATGCTCCGCGGATCCCAGTGGAAACGATGGATGGAACTGTGATTCATCAAAGCAGAGGGGCAGAGTTAAATCTTGCCAAAGAACCGAAAATTGGATTCTGTGAGTTCAATGTAAAGCTAAAAGAGGTATCGGCTGTAGACAAGATGGCGGATTATATACAAGTCATAGCGCATTACTTATTGAATCATTTTCACAAGCGCTGTAATAGTTATAATATATTCTTTTATCAGTTAGAAGGTAAAATTTCTGCTAAAATTATGCCTAGGCTTGTTACTTCGCCGATCTTTATTGGTTATTCAATTCCTCAGGTGTCAAGCCGTGGGGAAGAGGTTATCAAAGAGATACAAAAACTATATTTTTAAAGCTGAAGGGCTTCTTCACCAATGGTTGAAGAAGCCCTTTGTTTATTTGATTATGGTAGAGGTTAAGAAAGAGATTCTATCACAAAGTTTTTGAATCGTTGAGCGGCGGGGGATAAATAACGTTCTTTTGTCCAGGCGATTCCGATGACTCGCTGGCATTGAGGCTTGGAAACAGGTAGAAAGGATACATTGGTTTTATCTAGACCAAAGACATGGGGAATGAGTGCCACTCCTAATTTAGCTTCGACAAGGCCAGCAACGGTTAAAATTTCCTCACCTTCAAAAGTGATAAATGGCTTTAGATTTACTTCTTTAAAGAAATGGTCAGTTAAAATACGTAAGCCATAATCTTTTTTAAACGTAACAATTGGATCAAGGGCAATTTCTTTAAGCTCGATAGATTTTCGCTGGGCAAGTCGGTGGCCGAAAGGAACCACAACAAATAATTCTTCGGTAAAGAGTGGTTCCCACTCCATATAGTCTTTTGTTGTTACAGGAGAACAAAGACATAAATCAACCTCTCCTGCTTCTAGTTGATCTAAGAGGAGAGTGGTAGCATTTTGATAAAGCTTAAATTGTATATTGGGGAATTTGGAGCGGAATTTACTTAAGAGACTTGGTACAAGATTCGAACCAAGAGAGTGAAGAAAGGATAAGGACACGCTGCCATAGTCAGGATGTATTAAATCGTGAATAACTTGTTTTCCTGCATCAATTTCTTGTAGCGATCGTTCTACATACTGCAGAAAGATGACTCCATACCGATTGAGGACAATGTGTTTACCGCGACGTTCAAATAGTGGAAATCCTAGTTCCTCTTCAAGTTTAGCGATAGAACGGCTAAGAGCGGGCTGAGAAATCGATAATTGTTCTGCAGCATGAGTAATGTGCTGTAATTGGGCAACTAATTTAAAGTACTCTAGTTGATGCCATTCCATTGTCTTGACCACCTTTTGTCATGTTTATTTCAATATGTAAGTTAGATGATGCATTGAAAAATATCTTTATATAATTATAACACATTAATTATATAAAAATGATGCATTGGACAGATGACACTCTGGAGGTTTAATATGATAAAAAGAGAATGATTGTTGATTAGAAAGGACTGTGGGTAGTATGAAGACCTATATACAAAAGAATAATGCAGCATATTGGCGAGGGATATCAGCTATGTTTTTAGGAAGCTTTGTTACGTTTGCTTTGCTTTATTGTATGCAGCCTTTAATTCCAGTTTTTTCGGAAGAGTTTCATATAGCACCAGCTTATGCGAGTTTGTCAATATCTCTTACTACAGGAATTATGGCATTTTTTATGCTATTAGTTTCTTGGTTTTCTGATGCAAAGGGAAGGAAAATCGTGATGGCAATATCGTTATCAGTTTCTGCCATATTAGGGATTATAATTGCTTTTTGCAATAACTTCTCTATATTGCTCATATTACGGATCTTGCAGGGAATCATGCTGGCAGGATTTCCTGCTATTGCCATGGCATACGTAAATGAGGAATTTGATCCTAAAATAGTAGGTATGGTAATGGGGATTTATATTAGTGGCAATTCTGTTGGTGGTTTAGCTGGGCGTATTTTGGTTAGTACATTGGCTGATTTTTCTACATGGCATATTGCAGTGGCTAGCATTAGTACAATTGGGCTGCTATTAAGTATTTGGTTTTGGATTGCTTTACCCAAATCCCAGAATTTCTCCCCCAAGAAAAGAGATTTGAGAGAGATGCTTGCTGCTTTGACTAAAAAATTGCAGAATATAGAATTACTCATGCTATATAGTATTAGTTTTTTAATTATGGGGGGATTTGTAACCTTATATAATTATATTGGTTATTCTTTAATGGCTCCGCCCTACAATTTAAGTCAAACTTTGGTTGGCTGTATCTTTATTGTTTATCTGATTGGAACCTTTAGCTCTACGTTTATGGGAAAGCTGGCGGATAGTAATGGCAGTTCAAAAGTGCTGTGTTTGTCCATTGGTATTATGTTGCTAGGTTGTTTGACTACCGTACATGGAAGTCTGTCCATTAAGATTGTGGGTGTAGCGTTATTTACCTTTGGTTTTTTTGGCAGTCATTCTGTTGCAAGCAGTTGGGTAGGGAAATGTGCTCATTCTGACAAAGCGCAGGCTGCTTCTTTATATCTGCTTTTTTTCTATTTGGGCGCTAGTACAATTGGGACAATCGGAGGAAAATTCCTGCTTTGGTATGATTGGGAGGGAGTCGTTATTGTTATTGCTTTTGCCCTAGTACTGGCTTTGATACTTTCCGGTGTCTTATTACTACGGGAAATGCGTTATAAAATATATTCGGCGGCTCAAAGCTGACTTATTTCTCACATGGTGATATAATTAGAAAAAATCCCCTGGAAAGGAATTATAATTATGAGTGAGATTATACAGTCCATTGATCAAGAGATCCTTTCATCCTATCGGCAAGGTGACCAGGATCAAGCACTACAGCTGTTTATAAATCAATACCAAGCTAGATTATATGCTTTAGCATATAAAATGCTGGGAAATCATGATGATGCGATGGATGCTTTGCAAGAAATTCTATACCAGGTAAATCGATCTATGCATAATTTTAAGGAAAAGTCCAGTTTATACACTTGGGTGTATCGCTTAGGCTCAAATGTCTGCTTTAATTTTCGCAAAAAAAGGAATCAAACTGCAAATCAGGTAAAATGGGATGAGAGTTTATACCATTCGATGATGTTGCCCATAGAGCAGCCAAATGAAGATCCGGATAGAATGTGTGAGGTTAAGTATAAGCAGTACTTGGTTCAGCAGGCTATTTTAAAATTGCCCGAAAACCAGAGGATTCTCCTTGTTTTACATGATATTGAAGGAATTTCAAGTTCAGAAATTGCACAAATCCTAAATATTAATAGCAATGCGGTCAAGTCCCGCCTTCATCGCAGTAGAGCAGCCTTGCGTAATATTATCAGTAAAGGATTCTCCGTTAAAGGAATGGAAGGGGTCGGAACGTTTTCTGTTAATTCTTCTGGTCATTTACGATAGGGTTATAGTAATTCACAAATGATATCCAGGTATGGAAGACTATCCGGTATGAAGAGGTTTTGCAATCATTGTACTGTATATTCATACATATAAAGAATAAGAAGGCTTTTACTAGTCTTTAGTAAAAGCCTTCTTATTTCTTTACATAAAATACAATTAATTCTTCGTTCCTAATTTCCGTAAACAATATACAAGATTGTCTTTTTTACGATGGAAATTGATGCACTCACAGCATTTACCGTGGCGTTCGCAATCTGCCTTTGGACAGGTACAATTTTGTTCATTACAGCCAGCCATATAAAAAACTCCCTCCCTATGATTCTTTTATTACTATTTTAGTATAAAGGCAGGCGAGAGTAAAACCCTTTATTAAGAGTAGTGAAATAATTCTGCAAGAAATACGATAAGGAGGCTATGAATGTCTGAAAATAAAGTTTGTCTATTAATGGTCTTTACAGCCCTTTTCTGGTCGGGTGCATTTATAACAGGGAAAATCGCAGTACTGCAATTTCCGCCCTTTGCCCTGACCTTTTTCCGTTTCTTGCTGGCATTGCCGTTTATATTCTTTTTGTTATATAGCAGGGAGAGGGAGAAATGGTTACCAAAAAGAAATCAGTGGCTGCCTCTTACTATATTAGGGATTATAGGTACTTTTTTTTATCATGTCTTATTTTTTAGTGCATTACGATACACTACAGCAATTAATTCTTCCTTGATTGGTGCAACCAATCCCGTATTGACAACTCTTATGGCGGTTTTATTCTTCAAGGAACATATGACACCAAAACGTTTAATTGGTATTATCTTTTCTTTTTCAGGTGTCTTTTTGATTGTAACGAATGCAGATTGGCTGCTGATTTCTACGTTTAATTTTAATCTTGGGGATATGCTTATGTTTAGCGCGGTTTTTAGTTGGGCATTGTATGCTCTTTTAAGCCGTTCTTATATGCAGAAGTATTGTTTATCACCATTAATGGTGACAGCCTATACATTTTTAGTTTGCGTAGTCATATCCATACCCTTTGTAATAGCAGAAAATCCTTCATCTTATTTATCTAAAACCAGTGTAGCTGGCTGGTTATCAATTGCATATATGAGTATATTTGCGTCTGTATTAGGATATTTAATTCAATTGTTTGCCATTGAAAAGATTGGTGCATCTCGGGCTGCAGTATTTGTTAATTTGGTACCTATTTTCACAATTGTTCAATCTGTTTTCATCTTAGGAGAATCCTTTACATTATTTAAGTGTATAGGAGCCTTGGGAATTGTTACAGGCGTGTACCTAGCGACAAGATCTAATTGAAGTTAAATAAAGATATCAAATTCTAAGAAAATAAAAAAGTCCCTGTCATAGACAGGGACTCTGACATCCTAGCGGTTCTGGCTAAAGCAATCTCTGCAATAAACAGGACGATCACCACTTGGACGGAAAGGAACTTGTGTTTGAACGCCACATGCTGCACAAGTTGCATCATGCATTTCACGTTGTTGGAAGCTGCTGTTGCGACCGCCACCGTTACCGTTTCTTTGTTTGTGAGCTGCTCTGCATGAAGGGCAACGTCCTGGCTCATTAGTAAAGCCTTTTTCAGCAAAGAAATCTTGTTCTGAAGCTGAGAATACGAATTGGTCTGCGCAATCGCGGCAAGTTAAAGTTTTGTCTTGGTTCATGTGTTGTATAGCCTCCTAAAATCTGTTACTAAAATAGGTAATGAGAATATTCATTGTTTCTTGTTAAAGTTACGTTAACAAGAAAGATGAGAAATTCAATCGATCTATTTAAGTGCTTCTAAATCATACGCTGAATTGATATAAAAGTAAAGAGGATTTTTACTAAATTTTAAAAAAAATTATAAAAATTATAAAAATAGTCTCTACTTAACAATTAATTGGTGAATTTGCTCATAAATAAAAGAGAAAAACCGTATTGTTTAGCTCTCTTTTCCAGAAAAAATGTTTATATTTTAGTAGATAAATTATATAATGAGCAGGTAGGAACTTGTCTCTTTTAGGTAAATGACAAAGAGAATGCAAGTAAAATGGAGGAACGAAATATGGAGTTTTTTGAATGGGATGAAGGCTTTTCAACAAAAATTCAAAGATTTGATGATGATCATAAAAAATTACTGACATTATTTAATAATGTATATCATCGTGTGTTTGAATGTACAAGTCTGGAAGACGAAAGAGAATTAACGCAGCATACCTTAGTTGAATTATTAGACTATGTGAAGTATCATTTTTCCGCAGAAGAAGAATTGATGCTACAGCTTCACTATCCCCAATATTTAGAGCATAAAAAAGAGCATGGATCTTATATAGCCGAAGTGAATAATTTCTTAGATCAGCATAAACAAGGGGCGGCGGCATTGTCCTTTCCAACCTTTATGTTTCTTAAAGAATGGATTACTAAGCATATTTTAGTACGTGACAAGGAGTATGGACAATTTTTTAATGATAAGGGAATCAGATAATAATCATTCACTCTAACTTTTATAACACTTTTGATAAATCGTTAGGGCTTTTCCCACCCTGAATTGTAAATCTTAGTGTAAGTCACAAGGGATCTGGGTAGTGCTGCCATAAGTATGAAGATAAGAAGTCGTGGGATGGTTAGTAGTATGATCAAATATAATAGTAGCCCGATGAAGAAATTGTTGATTTAAAACATAGCGAAGGTCATAAATTGTAACTGAAATGGAATGAGTATTTTTCTGTTCTGCGAAATAAATAAAAGGCGTAAAGGTAGCGAAAAAATTTCCGATTAGTGTTTTTTTTGCTTGTAGAGTAAGATTCGAAAGGTCCTTTTGTTTTGCTAAATCTGCATGAAGTTTTAATTCCGGGGAAATGGTTCCTAATTGTCCGACCAAGTACGCATTTTTTGTTTCTAAAACAAAATCCCAGAACAATATGCGCTTTAGTGATGGCATGACAGTGATTTGCAAAATTTCTCGTTGAGAAAATAGTCGATGAAGCTGTTTTGTTGCTTTTTTGCGCAAGACCATTCTAAACAAGATATATGCTGTAAGAATTACAAATGTAAAGCACGATAATGTGAACATTGTGAAATCAAAAGTGTATACACTGAGTAATAGCACGAATAGTATAGGATCAAATACATTTAAAAGTTGTAAGCTTTTGCGTTCTTTTTGAATTGGCCATAGGATAGCAGCGCCATGGGTATTAAAATAATCCATAATGATATGAGATAAACTACCATAGAAGGCCCAGCCCAACAAAGTAAGGAAATTAGCTTGTGGCATAATCATAGATAAAACTGTACTGATCAGGAACGACCATAGAACTAAGCACGGGATAGAATGAGAAAAAGCACGATGTTGCCTAAGATAAGAGAATTTTCCTTTTATTTGTGCAATGATATCAAAATCCGGCGCTTGCGAGCCAAGAATGGCAGCTAGATAAATCGGATCATAAATGGACAAAGGATGACCAGATAATCCTGCAATCGCGATGCCAACAAGTGCATGAGAGAAAGAATCCATAATGAATATGCCTCCAGCGTTCTATTTTGTTTACATAACATTATAACACAGAACTACAGGTGCACTTCCATAGTAAGTTTTGCCTTTCGATATACACTTATCTTAAGATATGAAATAAAAAAAGTGGTGACCTCATAGTAGAGACCACCACTTTTTACTATATTAAATTTTAAAAAAACGCATCACGTTTTTTAGCTCATTTTTTCTTCAATTTTAGCTGCGCTAATTTTTTTGTCCAAGAATAAAATATAGTATAAATAAACACCTAATAATGCAGGAAGACCTGTATATAAAACAATTCGTTGAGATTCATCAAAATACAAGCTGCATATGACCCCAAGGTTCAAGACTAAAGCTAATATTGGGACCAGAGGATAAAAGGGAGTCCGAAATTTTAGCTGCTCTATTTTGCCGCCTAGACGGAAAAATTCTCTGCGGAAGTTGAGCTGACACCAGGCAATAATAACCCATATCAGGCAGCCAGTCAGTCCTGTACTGGACATAAGCCACAGGTATACGGTATCAGCAGCATATTCACTGGTGAGTAAAGACATACACGCCAAGATAACAGTAATATAAACTCCATTGACAGGAACACCACGAGAATTTAATGTGCCTAAACATTTTGGCGCTAAGCCTTCTTTGGACATAGACCAGAGGAGACGAGAACAGGCATATAAGGCTGAATTGCCTGCAGATAAAGCTGATGTCATAACAACGAAACTCATAATATCCTTAGCTAAAGGAAAACCTAAGATGCCGAATACATGAGCAAAAGGACTTTCCAAAACACTTGCTTCTTGCCAAGGGATAATACCTGCCAGTACGATCATTGCCAACACATAGAAAAAAATAATCCGAAAAGTAATACCTTTAATAACACGGGGGACATTTTTACTGGCATCTTGGCATTCGCCGGCTGCGATACCGACAAGTTCAGCACCTTGAAAGGAGTAGACTACAGCAATCATAGTTAAAAATACAGCTTGAAATCCATTAGGAAATAAACCCGCTTCTGTATTAAAGTTGGATAAGCCAACAATGGGAACGGAATGACTGGAAAAGCCAAAGAGCAAACCTGCACCTGCGACAATAAATGCCAAAATTGCAGTTACCTTTATACTTGCAAACCAAAATTCAGCTTCGCCATAAGCCTTTACAGAAATGATGTTTAGTAAAGCAAGCATAATAGCAAAAAAACCGCACCATATCCAAATCGCAATTTGCGGAAACCAATTGTGCATAATAATACCTGCAGCAGTAAAGTCGGCAGCAATACAAATGGCCCAATTCAGCCAATACAGCCATCCGGTAGTGAAACCAGCACCAGGAGAAATAAAACGTGAAGCATAACTTTGAAAGGAGCCAGAAACAGGCATAGCTGAAGTGAGTTCTCCTAGGCACAATAATACCAGATACATGATAAAGCCGCCGGTTAAATACGCAAGAACCGCACCTAAAGGACCTGCCTGATTGAGGGTCACGCCTGAGCCTAGAAAAAGTCCGGTACCAATTGTACCACCAATGGATATCATCATGAGATGCCGTGAGTTCATGCCGCGTTTGAGCCCTTCTTTTTCAGGACATAAATCTTTAAGATTCACTGTAGAATTTGACATATTTGACCTCCTATCGAATTAAAACAAAATGGTTGTGATCAATCTCACAACCAAAAAATTTACTCCAAAGAATAAACTAACGCTTGCGTGAGATAGCACTTCATCTGAAAAATTAGATGACAGTCTTGTATTTATTTAATACAAGCCCAACAACAAGAAATGGCATTTTTTGTTGTTTCGGCAACTATTCCTTTCTATATAGTTCATTGCTGCCAGCTCACTATATATACTGATAATATTTGCGCCTCTATAATCACAACATATTTAATTTCTTGCTTATTTTAATCAATATCAGATTCGTTGTCAATCATTAGATTGTATTAAAATTATACGATAGTAAAGAAATAAGTCTTTAATAAAAGGAAAAAAGAATACATATTAAATTCATTGGAGAGATTGAATTATGAATAATACATATGGAAGGATGGATGCAGAATTTGCTCAATCCTTAGTTGATATCGTTGCTGCTGAATTAAATAAAAATGTAAATATCCTTGATGATCAGGGGGTAATTATTGCTTCTTTTAGCAGAGAACGGATTGGGCAAATACATGAATCAGGGGCTAGAATGCTTGGAACTGGAGTTGTAAAAGAATTTTATGTCACAAAAGAAGAGGAATGCTATCTAAAGGGGATACGACAAGGTTATAATGTACCCATCATGTTTGATAACCGGTGTATAGGGGTAATTGGTATTACAGGGGATCAAAAAACAGCAGAACCTTATGCTCGATTAGCAGCACGCTTTGTAGAGGCAAATGTGCAGTCGAATGCTCAGCAGGAAAAGTTAGTAGGAGCATTACAAGAAAAAGAAGAATTACGTTCTGTATTCTTAAATAAAATTATCACGGTACAAGAAGAAGAGCGTAAAAGAATTTCCCGCGAGCTGCATGATGAAACAAGCCAATCTCTTACCTCGATCATTGTAGGTTTGCGTATGCTGGCTGAGCAGGTACAAGACAGTGAAGATAAAGAAAAAATATTAAAAATGCGCGACCTTGCTGTTACAACTCTAGAAGCGGTTCATCATATTGCAGTTGAACTGCGCCCTGTATTATTAGATGATTTAGGACTGGTTGCCGCAGCTAAAAAGTATATAGAAAATTACGCCAAGCAATATGAAATTTCTTTGCATAGTGATTTTAGTAATTTGTCCAGAGAGCGATTTTCACCAGAAGTTGAGATTACGTTATATCGAATTCTGCAAGAGGCCTTAACGAATATTGTGAAACATGCGCAGGCATCGGAAGTTTGGGTATCATTAAACAAAAGACAGGACAAACTTATGTTAATGATCCAGGACAATGGTGTAGGTTTTGATACAAAAATGGTTAAAAATACTCATAGCCGTACCTGTTTAGGAATCTACGGCATAGGTGAACGGGTAGCCTTAGTGGAAGGTACCTTTACGATTACATCTGCTATTGGTGAAGGAACTAAACTTTCTGTGGAAATTCCTTTGAGAGAAAAAAACTAAAAAAACGCTAATTTGACTCAATTATAAGTAAATATTGTCTGTTAACTGAGGGAATGCTTGTATATTGTAGAAAGATCAAGTACAATGTAGGTAATGGGTTGTGAGCGGATATTTTCATTTATGAACATTTGGATGAAGTCAGCCATTTTATTTTGGTGAGGTGACTTACGGAACGTCTATTGGTGAAAACAAAGTTAAATATACAAACTCAAATAATGGAGGTATTTTTTTTTGGAAAAACAAAATAAGCTCGCTATTATTCCACTGGGTGGATTGGGCGAAATAGGGAAAAACATGACGGTTATTCAATATGAGGATGATATTGTCATACTTGATTCTGGGTTGGCATTTCCAGAAGATGATATGTTAGGGATTGATTTAGTAATACCCGATATATCCTATCTACTTGAAAACCAAGATAAGATAAGGGCAGTTGTCATTACACATGGTCATGAAGATCACATTGGATCTTTATCTTATTTACTCAAGCAGATTGACGTACCTGTTTATGGTACGCGCCTTGCAATGGGACTGGCTGAGTGCCGCCTGAAGGAAAATAATGTGGCAAATTATAAATTGATTTCCATAAAGCCAGGAGATCAGATAACATTTGGCAAAATTCAAGTGGGATTTATGCGGGTGAGTCATTCTATTCCTGATTCTGTAGGGATGTATTTTAAAACTCCAGTTGGCACGATTGTTCATACTGGCGATTTTAAAATTGATTACACACCAGTTGATGGTAAGGTAATGGATCTTCATAAATTTGCTGAACTGGGCGATGAAGGCGTAATGGTTTTAATGTCCGACAGCACGAATGCGGAAAGGCCTGGTTTTACGAAGTCAGAGCGTCAGGTGGGTCTTGCTCTTGATGAAGCTTTTAATGCAGCAAAAGGACGAATTCTTCTGGCAACCTTTGCATCTAATGTGCTAAGGGTGCAGCAAGCGATTACTTCTGCTTGTAAATATGGTCGAAAAGTCGCAATCATTGGACGAAGTATGATCAATGTGGTAAATATTGCTACAGAGCTTGGATACTTAACAGTTCCTGAAGGTGTGTTAATTGATATTGATGAAATTAAAAATTATCCAGGAAATCAAATTTTAATTTTGTCAACAGGAAGCCAAGGAGAGCCCATGTCAGCATTGACACGTATGGCAATGAATGATCATCGAAAAGTTGAAATATATCCTAGTGACACCGTTATTATTTCTGCATCACCGATTCCAGGAAATGAAAAATCGGTATCAAAGACTATTGATGCTCTGCTGCGCTTAGGAGCGGAAGTTATTCACGAACGTTCTGCGGGTATTCATGTTTCTGGACATGCCAGTCAAGAAGAATTGAAATTGATGCTGACTTTGGTGCGGCCTCAATATTTCATTCCAGTGCATGGAGAGTATCGAATGTTAATGAGCCATGGAAAGCTTGCTCAAGACTTGGGCGTTGCCAAAGAGAATATTTTTATTGGCAGTAATGGACAGGTCTTTGAGTTTAGTAAAGATGCCGGCACTATAACAGGAAAATTGGCTGGCAAGGTAACCTCAGGTAAAGTATTTGTTGATGGTTTAGGTGTAGGTGATGTGGGTAACATTGTTATGAGAGATCGAAGTAAATTATCTCAGGACGGTGTACTTATCGTTGTCATAACCATGGACAAAGAAAGTGGTTGTGTTGTTGCTGGACCGGATCTCGTTTCTCGGGGATTTGTTTATGTTCGAGAGTCAGGGCAATTAATGGTTGAAGCCAAACAAAAAGTCAAACAGGTTTTGGCTAATTGCGAAGCGAATAAAGTGATAGAATGGGCATCGATAAAAGGCAGTGTGCGGGATGCTTTAAGTAAGTTTGTATATGAGAAGACTCGCCGCAGCCCCATGATTTTACCCATTATTATGGAAGTATAAAAAAGTTGTCATTGTAATTACTAATAAAGGAGGAAGTCTGCTTGCAGGCTTCTTTTTTTATTAAAAACGCTTCATCGATAAAATGTTTATATCATTTTTATCGATGAATATTATAGTTTTTTTAAAGAGAAAATTAGGCATATCAAGGTA
>DJJR01000045.1:0-180 GCA_002434245.1 Pelosinus fermentans | reverse complement strand
TACCTTGATATGCCTAATTTTGATATATTACGTCATTTTTCATGTTTTTTCCTTCTTTTACGACTTTATTTTTTTCGAAATTATGAAATATTTTTTCTTATTCTTAGAAAATAGTTAAATTTGCTTTTAAATAAGTGAGAATTAAACTAAATCTATCTTCTAAAAATACAAGGCTAATGT
>DJJR01000014.1 GCA_002434245.1 Pelosinus fermentans | reverse complement strand
ATTTACAATAGCATCTTTTATTTTGGTGATCATGCCTGGGTCAAACACGTTATAATACTAACGATGATTTTTAATGTGGGCATCCGTAATAACGCTTGTGGACTCGTCATTGCGCTCACCTATTTTCCGCCAAGGGTTGCAGTTCCTATGACACTGGCTATTTTGTATCAGCAGCCGCTCGCAACAATTGTATCTCATTTATATAAACGTCTTCAAACCGCATAAAAGCCAATTCCCTTTACGGCAAGGGAATTGGAACGCATCTGATAAAGGCAGCTTGGTGATAGTTGACAGGAAGGAACTAAATGTGGTATCTTAATATATATCACTTAGCTGATCAGATGACTGAAGGCTGAGAACGTTCGTATAGGCGTTCTCGGTCTTTTTTGTTTTGTATTTGAATCGTTTTATGAACGAAAGAGGCTGAGCATTATTGGAAGCGTTGATAATTAGGAGCTATGGAAATGATTAATTTTATCGATATCAGTAAAACATTTACGATGAAAAAACAGCAGACAAATGCGTTGGACCATGTATCTTTGCAAGTTCGAGCAGGCGATATATTCGGGGTAATCGGATTTAGCGGGGCTGGGAAATCTACATTGCTGCGAATGGTGAACGGGTTGGAGACGCCGACTGGCGGACGGATAGAAGTAGACGGACAGGATATCAATACACTGTCGTTTTCTGAATTGCGGCAAGTGCGAAAACGTATTGGCATGATATTTCAGCAGTTCAATTTGTTGAATTCAAAAACGGTGTATGACAATATCGCGATTCCGTTACTATTGAACCGTGTAGGAGAGAAAGAAATCCGGGCAAGAGTTTCTGAGCTGCTGGAATTTGTAGGCTTATCAGATAAAGTGAACGCATATCCAAATCAATTGTCAGGTGGCCAGAAACAGCGTGTCGGCATTGCCCGGGCGTTGGCTACCAATCCGTCGATTCTATTGTGTGATGAGGCAACAAGCGCCTTGGACCCGGAGACGACAGATTCTATTTTGCGGCTGTTGGAAAAAATCAATCGAGAGCTGAAGATTACCATTCTTATCGTAACGCATGAAATTCATGTAATCCAGCGTATCTGCAACAAAGTGGCGGTTATGGAACATGGACGGGTAATTGAATGGGGTTCTGTTCTTGATGTATTTAGTAATCCACAGCAAGAGATAACAAAAAAGTTTGTACAGACGGTTATTGCTGATAAAATCCCGGACAGTATTGTTCAGAAACTGAACGGTGATAAACGAAATTATAAAATTCTTAGGCTGCAGTTCCTAGGTGAAAATGTAAGGGATAATGTATTGTATCGCATCAATAAGGACTTTGATGTCGAGACAAACATATTGTTTGCTTCAGTCAATGAATTACAGCAGACAGTATTGGGGATTTTTGTTATTCAGGTTATCGGAGAGAGTCCGGAAATAGAGAGAATAATGGATTATATCCGGAATCAGCAGCTTAATTGGCGGGAGGTGATGATATGATGGAGCTTGGCGTTCCATTTTCTAAAATTGTGCTGGCTGCGCAGCAGACAATTTACATGGTTTCCGTTTCATTGGCAATCGGTTCAGTTCTTGCCATGATAATGGCGATGACGCTTGTTTTAACCAATGATAACGGTATTTTAAAGAATAAATATGTATACACGGTGTTAAATACCGTCATCAATATTATCCGGAGTATTCCGTTTATTATTTTAATGGTATTTATTCTGCCGCTGACGAAAGAAATTGTGGGAACCAGAGTGGGAACAACAGCGGCATTAGTTCCTTTGGTTGTTTTTATTGCGCCATATCTGACGCGATTGTTTGAAAATTCAATTCTGGAAGTAGATAAAGGAATTGTGGAAGCAGCCCAGGCCATGGGAGCGTCTTATTTTGAAATTATATGGTATTTTCTGCTGCCGGAGGCGTATGGATCGTTGATTTTATCAGTCACCATCGGTACGATAGGCCTCATCGGGGCGACTGCTATGGCAGGCGCTATCGGAGCAGGGGGCGTAGGTGATTTGGCACTGACCTATGGTTATGAACGATTGAATTTTCCGCTTATGCTGTTTACCGTAGTTGTATTAATACTATTTGTCCAGATCATCCAGTCGTTCGGTAATTATTTTTCTTCTAAAGTACGTAATCATTAAAAAAAGATAGAGAAAAGGGGATTTTTATGATGAATGTAAAAAAGATTGCAGTGTTTTTATTGGCAGCTATGCTGGGGACAATATTTTTGGCAGGCTGCGGCAGCAGCGGCGACAGCGCTAAAGCTGGCAATACGAAAAAAGAGCTGGTTTTCAGCAAGTCTCAGGGGCCGTATTCGGAATTGTTTGAGCAGGCTGTTCAACCGATTTTAGAAAAAAAAGGTTATAAGATTACGGCTAAGGATATGTCGGACTTATTGCAGGCAGATGTTGCTTTGAATGAAGGCGAGGTTGATTTCAATGTGGAGCAGCACACCGCTTATATGAATAATTTTAATGAAAAGCAAAAAGGCTATTTAGCAGCGGTTAGTCCCATTCCGACAGTGCCGGCAGGCATCTATCCGGGGGCAAAAGCAGCGTTGAACCAAATTAGCAATGGAGCAAGGATTGCAATACCGAATGATGCGTCAAATACGGCGAGGGCGTATGCTTTGCTGCAAAAGGCCGGGTGGATCAAGCTGGCAAAAGACAAGGATTTGTCTGCGGTAACACAGCAGGATATAGTGGAAAACCCCTATAATATTCAATTTACTGAAATGAAATCACTGAATATCCCGGCGGTTCGTTCTGACTTTGATTTTATTGTGATTACCGGATCTATTGTGTATAATGCCAAAATTGATCCCGCTACGGCATTGCTGACAGAGGATATTCTGCCGTATCTGCTTCTGCAGCTGGTAGTACAGGACAAAAATAAGGATGCGCAATGGGTGAAGGATATCGTTGCAGCCTATCATTCAGACGAGTTTAAAGCGTATATGAAGGCCAATAATAAAGGCTTATGGTATGTGCCGAAAGAATCACAGTGAGTTGATAGAGGGTTGGAGGCCATATGTGCATGATAGAATCATACACATATGGCCTTTTTATTGATTGCTGAAAGGATGGTGTAATCATGCTTCATTTAGATGATACGGAGAAAAAAATTATTGAACTCATCGAGAAAAACCGGAAAGAAATAGTGGATTTTGCCAGAGATATCTATACACATGGAGAGCTTGGCTATAAAGAGTTTAAAACGGCGGAAAAGTTTAATTGTTTTATGAAAGGATTGCAGCTGCCGGTTCAGGAAGAATTGGCAATTACAGGCGCTAAGGCTTACCTGAATCAAGAAAGAAAAGAAAATATCAGCGTAGCATTAATTGGAGAATTAGATGCACTGCGTATTCCTGAGCATAAATACGCAAATCAAGAGACGCAGGCTGCTCATTCCTGCGGACATCACGCCCAGCTTGCCGGTGTTATCGGCGCAGCTATAGCGCTAACCGATTCTGAGGTAAAAGAGAAGCTGGATGGTCAGGTGATCTTTTTTTCGACTCCGGCGGAAGAATATGGAGAAATTGAATTTAAAAATAAACTGCGGGCAGAAGGTAAGATAAAATATGGCGGCGGAAAGTGCGAGTTAATCCGGCAGGGGGCTTTTGATGATATTGATTTAAGCATTGCGCATCATATAAGGGCGAATGATATTGTAACAGGCGGAATTACGGGAAATGGTTTTGTTTCAAAAGTCATTCGCTATCATGGCAAAGCCGCTCATGCGGCCGCCTGCCCGGAAAACGGAATAAATGCTTTAAATGCAGCCTCTCTGGGCCTATCTGCATTGGCTTATCAAAGAGAAACCTTTCGTGATGAAGATGCGGTCAGAATTCATCCGATCATGACAAAAGGCGGCAATTTGGTCAATGTAGTGCCGGATGAGTTTGTTTTAGAAACATTAGTGCGGGGAAAAAATAAACATGCAATACTTGATGCTTCAGAAAAGACGGATCGGGCCTTTCAGGCAGGAGCGTATGCGATTGGCGCAAAGTGTGAAATTACTACTCTGCCAGGATATATGCCAACACTATCCAGTGAGGCATATCCTGAGCTTGTAAGAGCTGCCAATGCAATTGCCGGAAAGTATAAAGTGATTGAAGCAAATGTTAACCAACATAGCGGAGGATCGACCGACATTGGCGATGTTCAGCACCTGCAGCCGGTCATTCGCTTTCAAACAGGCGGTATTGCCGGCGGTCTCCACACCGTTGATTTTAGTATGGAAGACGAAGAATTGGCATACATTGTCACCGCTAAAATTTTTGCTCTTACCGCTTACGCATTATTGCGAAATGGAGCAGAGGGGGCAAAAAGAATTTGCGCTGAATATAAGCCGATATTTACAAAAGAACAATATCTCAGATACATGGATTCTTTTGATGAATAACTCAAGCCTAGCCCCATATTTCCTATAAGCGTCTTCAAACAGCATAAAAGCCAATTCCCTTTGCAGTTAGGGAATTGGCTTTTTGGCTTAAGACCTGTGTTAAGGGGATTGAAATTGCTAAGATGGGTTATTCTTCCTGCAGAATATTTAAAGGGATGGGATGATCGGCGTGGAAGTAGTGAATAAGAAAGTGAGGTGTCAGCTTACGTGGCATCGGATGTCGTTCGCATATCAGTAAAAAATCTAGTAGAGTATACCTTGCGTTCGGGTGATATTGATACTCGCTTTGTGGGAACCAGCAGAGCGGTAGAAGGAACCAGAATACACCAAAAGCTTCAAAAGGCTGGTGGCGACAAGTATTTTGCAGAAGCCCAACTAAAATATGAAAAGAAATACAAAGAGTTTTTATTCCTTATAGAAGGTCGGGCGGACGGGATCATTATCGAGGATCAGCAGATAGTGATTGATGAAATCAAGACAACTGCTGTTCCTTTGGAACGGATCGATGAGAACTTTAATCCCCTGCATTGGGCGCAGGCAAAATGCTATGGACTCATTTATGGTGAGCAAAATAATATAGAGCAGCTGGAAATTCAACTCACGTATTACAATATTGATACGGATGAAATAAAAAGAATAAGAGAAACCGTTACACTGCAGGAACTGCAAACGTTTTTTTGCGGCTTGCTGGATACCTATTTAGTTTGGGCCCAACATCTCAAGGAATGGAATGAGCTGCGGGATTTATCTATAAAAACGCTGAATTTTCCTTTTGCAGCATACCGCCAAGGCCAGCGTGAATTGGCGGTGACCGTATATAAAACCATTTCGGATCACAAAAAACTATTTGTACAAGCACCTACCGGGATTGGGAAAACCATTTCTACCTTGTTTCCTGCCGTCAAGGCTATGGGAGAGAATAAAACAAGCAAGATTTTTTATTTGACTGCCAAAACCATTACTCGTCAAGTGGCTGAGGAAGCAGTGAACGCCATGCGGGAATGTGGCTTGGACTTTAAATCTATTACGATCACTGCGAAAGATAAAATCTGTTTTCAGGAAAAAGCCATCTGTAATCCGGATCATTGTGAGTACGCCAAAGGACATTTTGATCGAGTCAATGATGCCATTATGGATGTATTTTTGAAGGAGAGGGCATTTACACGGGAAGTGATAGAAGTCTATTCCCGAAAGTATGCGGTGTGTCCATTTGAGCTCTCCTTGGACTTATCTATGTGGGCCGACTGCGTTATTTGTGATTACAATTATGTTTTTGATCCCAGAGTGTATTTAAAACGATTTTTTCAAACGAGTCAGGGTGATTATACTTTTCTAATTGATGAAGCCCATAATTTGGTGGATCGGGCAAGAGAGATGTTTTCCGCAGAACTGACAAAAAGCTCTTTCTTAAAGGTGAAGAACCTCTATAAAGGCCATAGTATTGGCAAGACCCTGGGGAAAATCAATACGGTTATGCTGGGTATGAGAAAAGAATGCGGTGAAGAGGGGTATTATACACAATTGCAGCAGCCGGAGGAAATCTATCCTCTGCTTTGGACGTTTGTTAACAAAGCGCCTGCTTTATTAACTGATAATCATAAAACAGAAGGTTATGATGCATTGTTGGAACTGTATTTTAATGTACTCATATTTTTGAAAATGGTAGAGCTCTATGATGATCACTATATTACGTATGTAGAAAAATTCTCGTCAGAGGTTACGCTGAAACTGTTTTGCCTTGACCCATCCAAGTTATTGGGGGAAGCAGTCAAGAGAGGCAAGTCCAGCGTATTTTTCTCTGCAACTTTGGCTCCGTTAGACTATTTCTGTGAAATATTGAGCGGTGAGGCAATGGATGCAAAAATTGCGTTCCCATCACCCTTTAAGATCGAGAATCTATGCTTACTGGTAGCTGACCAAATATCTACAAAGTTCAAAGATCGAGAGAGCAGTTATGGTGAAATTGCTCACTATATTCATTTAGTAATCCAGCAGAAAATCGGCAATTATCTCATCTTTTTCCCATCCTATCACTATATGCAGGAAGTGCATCAAGTCTTTGGGAATTTGTACCCTGACACCGAGACTATAGTGCAGACCCATGTCATGTCGGAAGAAGAGCGGGAAAGCTTCTTAGATCGGTTCCAGCCAGATCGTGATCATATGTTAGTTGGCTTCTGTGTGTTAGGGGGGATCTTTTCCGAAGGCATAGACCTCAAAGGGGATAAACTGCTGGGGACTGTTATCATAGGAGTGGGGCTTCCTCAGATCTGTATAGAGCGCAACCTTATCATGGAGCATTTTAAAAAGAAAAATGAACTGGGATATGAATATGCGTATATGTATCCCGGTATGAATAAAGTGCTGCAAGCAGCCGGGCGGGTAATTCGTTCGGAAGATGATAAAGGCATAGTACTTTTAATTGATGCAAGATTCTCCAGCTATTATTATAAAAAACTATTTCCAGCACACTGGCGTTATTCTAAGGAAGTGAGAAACAAAAGTAAGCTCAGTGCATTGATTCAGGCATTTTGGGATATGTAAGGGATTTACATACTGCTAACTGCCCTTCTAGTATTTGACATGAGTCGATTCTTATTATAATATAGTAAAGTAAATAATAATAATAATCAATATCAACGATTGATAATTGACTGCTAATGCAGCAAACAACCAAGGGCAGGCTGTTAAAAATCCAATGGTGAAACAATGTGATGCAGATATAACATGGTTATAAAGCTACAAAATCTACAGACTGGTACATAGTGCAGAATACAACAGTATAGAAGAATCATGCCGTTGGTGTCATCAACGAAAATCGTGAAAAAAAAAGACAAGACCTTGATTTTAATGGACAAAAAAATATCTGATCAGTGGAGTGTCAATGCAAGGTATTTATAAAATCAGAAATTGTTTTAATAGCGATGTGCACTGTCCACAATACGAGTGAGCAGTGCATATTTATATTGTAAAGCAATCCATTCGCAATAGTAAGCAGGCATTTAGAATAGGAGATTTTTCGATATAGTAAGGCAATGATAGGGTTATTATTATTAAAAAAATAAAATAAAAATTTTAAAAACCGTAGATAAATGAAGGGATTGTATATATTGTAACGAACATTTTAACTTCGTAAAAGTATTCATAGACTGTGACATGAATCAATTAAATGATTCCTTTTTTATGTTACAATCATCCAAAATAGATAAAAATATGAATTGGCAGATAGAATTAATATGTGTTTGCTTAACTATTGTCATGTATTTTGTATTTTGTATTCTTAAGGACGATAAACGCAGTGGAGAAGTGGATGAGAAATAAGCGTGTGATTTTAAAACAGATGAAATAAAGAAATTGAAGACTATAATAGTCGGAGCTTTAATCCAATTTTAGGATGTTGACAGACTATTATTGTATATAAATAAAGTAATTCTTTATCGAAGGAGGAAAGAGAATATGTTGATCGATTTTGGAAATATTGGATTGCTGCTGCTCGTTGCTTTAGTTTTTCCGTTATTAGCGTTAGGAACTGCATTTGTTATTCGTCCCCGTCCTCGCCAGCATGGCATAGAAAAATCGCTGCCCTATGAGTGCGGTGTAGATACGGTTGGCGAGACTTGGGTGCAATTTAGAGCAAGTTATTTTTTGTATGCATTAGTATTTGTCGCTTTTGATATTGAAGCTGTTTTTCTATATCTCTGGGCGATTAAGTTTCAGCAGTTAGGGAAATTCGCTTTTATCGAAATGTTTATTTTTCTCAGTATTTTATTAGTGGGCCTGGGATATGCCTGGAAGAAAGGAGCCTTGGAATGGAAGTAACGAAACGAGAGATGCAAGAAGAGCAGGATAATGAGCTGCTGCAGAAAAATATAATTCTAACAAGTTTAGATACCTTATTAAAATGGGCGCGAAGTAACTCACTGTGGCCGCTGTCCTCGGGTCTTGCCTGCTGTGCGATCGAGATGATGTCGGCTGCCGCCGCGCGGTTTGACTTGTCACGGTTTGGGTACGAGGTTTTTCGTGCTTCGCCAAGACAAGCTGACTTGCTCATTGTTGCAGGCACCTTGACTTGGGCAATGGCTGGTCCGTTGAAACGTTTGTATGAACAGATGCCTGAACCTAAATATGTCATCGCTATGGGCAGTTGTGCAAATTCCGGAGGTCCCTTTGCCGATTCTTATTCCGTTGTTCCCGGTGTGGACAAGATTTTACCAGTTGATGTATATATTCCCGGTTGCCCGCCCCGGCCGGAGGCTTTGATTCACGGAATGCTGGAATTAAAACGTAAGATTAAGAATCCCCAGGTTGCGAGGGGAAAGTCATGAGTAATCGAGACATAAATCATTTGTTGGCTGAGCTTAAAGCCCGTTATTTAGAAGACGTAAAAATGATTGGCGAGGAAGCGCAGACCGCTTTACTTGTAGAGTCACATTGTTTGACGGATATATTGGGGTTTCTTAAAACCAACGAGTCGTATCAGTTTAACATGTTGCGTAATCTGACGGCAGTCGATTATTTGGAATATATAGAAGTTGTGTATCATTTGTATTCCCTGCCGTTTCGACAGACGATTACAGTTAAGACCCGGTGTGGTATGGAAGATCTTCAAGTCCCATCAGCCACCACGATTTGGCCTTCTGCAAATTTTCAGGAGCGGGAAATATATGATTTGCTAGGCGTAAAATTTACCGGGCATCCTGATTTGCGGCGTATTTTACTGCGGGATGAGTTTGAGGGACATCCATTGCGCAAAACGTACCAGGCTGGTACTACAGGGGAAAAGGAGGTAAAGAGTTTATGCTAAAGACAGAAACCTTTACTTTGAATATGGGACCGCAGCATCCCAGTACGCATGGAGTATTACAAGTCGTGCTGGAATTGGATGGGGAAACGGTAGTGCAGGCGATTCCCAATATGGGTTATCTGCACCGCGGCATTGAGAAGCTGGCGGAAAGCCGAACGTATGCCCAATTTATTCCTTATACCGACCGGTTGGATTATGTTTCATCCATGGGAAATAACTTAGGGTATTGTCAGACGGTAGAAAAGATGATGGACATTAAAGTGCCCGAACGTGCGGAATATCTGCGAATCATTATGACGGAATTAAATCGGATTGCCAGTCATCTGATTTTTATGGGTTCGCTGGCAATTGACCTTGGTGCTTCTACCGGAATGATGTTTGGCTTTCGCAGTCGTGAGCGGATTTTGGATTTGTTTGATATGGTCTGCGGTGCCAGGCAGACGTATACGTATATACGATTTGGCGGTGTCTCCGCTGATATACCTTCAGAATTTATCCCGGCACTGGAGCGTTTTTTGACAGATTTTCCTGCTATGCTTGATGAATACCACCGCTTATTGACAGGCAATGAAATTCTGTATCACCGTTTAAAAAATACGGGTGTGATCAGTGCTCAAAGAGCAGTAGAAATTGGTTTGACCGGACCTGCCTTGCGGGCTTCAGGTGTTGACTATGATATTCGAAAAGTAGAGCCGTATGGTATTTATGACCGTTTTGATTTTAGTGTGCCGCTGGGCCAAGTTGGTGATTGCTGGGATCGTTATACTATCCGCATGGAAGAAATGAAGCAGAGTGCCGGTATTGTTGCACAGGCGTTAAGTCAAATGCCAGAGGGTACAGTTATGGCTTCCGTTCCCAAAGTGGTGAAGCCACCGGCTGGTGAGGTGTATCATTCCATCGAAAATCCCCGGGGTGAGCTCGGGTATTATATCGTTAGCAATGGCGGAACCAATCCCTATCGCCTCCATGTGCGTCGCCCTTCCTTTATTAATCTGCAGGTGCTGAATGAAGCCTGTCAAGGCTTATTAATCGGTGATGTTGTAGCGATATTGGCGACATTGGATTCATTAATGGGGGAAGTGGATTGCTAAACTTTAGTAAGAGGAGTCATAAGGTATGCAAGAAATAACAGGATTGTTTAAAATTGCAGAGATACTAAGGGCTATATTAGGACGTTTTCTATCTGATCCACAGTTAGTAGATATCTGCATGAGTTTAATAAATATTGGGTCTATCTTTACGATTATTTCCTTGACGGCAGTTGTATTGGTTTACGCAGAGCGAAAGGTAAGTGCCTTCATGCAGAGGCGGTCAGGTCCTAACCGTGTCGGTCCAGGAGGGACGCTGCAGACAGTAGCTGATATGGTTAAGCTAATGGCAAAAGAGGATATTATGCCAGCCGGCGCTGATAAATGGATGTGGATGTTGGCGCCAATACTGCTGTTTATTCCTGCAGCTGCAGTTTTTGTCGTGTTTCCCTTTGATAATAAGGCCATTTTTGCAGATTTAAATATTGGTGTTTTTTATTTTATAGCGATGTCCTCTCAGTCGGTGTTACCTTTTCTGATGGCTGGGTGGGCTTCTAATAATAAATATTCTTTGGTGGGCGGTATGAGAACGGTCGCCCAAATGCTTAGTTATGAGGTTCCAATGGTGCTTTCGATTCTGGGGATTGTAATGCTGGCGGGTTCGATGCGGATGAGCACAATAGTAGCCGCACAGCAGCATACCTGGTTTATCCTCTTACAGCCGATTGCCTTCGTGGTTTATGTGATTACGGCAACAGCAGAAATTAACCGGGCACCCTTTGACTTAGTCGAAGGTGAGTCAGAAATTGTTGCCGGGCCATTTACCGAATATACTGGCATGCGGTGGGCACTGTTCTTTTTGGCGGAATATGCCAATTTATTAGCTGTTTCAGTGATTGCAACCACATTGTTTTTAGGTGGCTGGAATGGACCATGGCTTCCTGGCTGGGTATGGTTTTTTCTTAAAGTTGGCGGTATGGTCTTTCTATTTATGTGGTTTCGCTGGACGTTTCCCAGGCTGCGCATTGATCAGCTTATGTCTTTCGGCTGGAAAGTGTTGCTGCCATTGGCGCTGCTTAATATCATTGTTACCGGGATTGGCATGTATATTTACGAGTTTTTTAGTTAGGAGGGAAAGCTATGGTTGGTAAAGGATTATTAGAGGGTATGCGCGTAACCTTAAAAGCTTTTTTTAGCAAAAAGGAAACGCTGCAGTATCCCGAAATAAAGCTAACCATGCCCGAGCGTTTTCGTGGCGGTGAGTTGGAGTTAGACAATCAAAAATGCATCGCATGCGGACTATGCGCAAGGGCATGCCCTAATCATGTGATTGAGTTGACTACAGGCACGGATGAGCAGAAAAAACGGCATTTAACGTCCTATATATATCATTCAGGATTGTGTCTGTATTGTAATTATTGTATTGAAGCCTGTCCGACAAATGCGATTTGCTGGGATAAAAATTATGAGAATGCGCGGTTTTTTAAAGACGAATTGGATGTTGATTGTTTAGCAATTGCAAAGCAAAAATCAGCGACGATAGTAGATGCAGCCCCAGCGGACCAGCCTAATGCCGAGCAAGAGGATGCCCTTAACAAGGAGGGAGAAAGATGAATGAGCTGATCTATACTGCTGCGTTTTACATATTTGCGGCAATTACAGTAGCAGCCGCCTTTGGCGTTGTGACAAAGACCAATCTTGTGCACAGCGCGCTGCTGCTGGCGTTATGTTTTATCGGCGTAAGCGGCTTGTATGTGCTGCTGCAGGCGGACTTTTTGGCAGCAGTCCAAATTTTGATCTACAATGGGGCCATTGCAATTGTTTTTGTTTTGGGGACGATGCTTACCAGGCGCAGCAGTTGGCATGGGACAAATGATACGGAAGTCAATATTCCATCTCGTGTCGTTATATTCGTAAGCGGCTTGTTTGTGGTTGTCACCTTGGGAGTCATAGCTACTACGCCCTGGCATTATTCCAGTGGGGTAATTGTGGAAGATACCCCATCGCTTCTCGCTCAGTTAATATTAACGGATTATATGGTGGTAATGGAAGCAGCGGCAGTGCTCTTGCTGGCCGCTATGATCGGTGCAATTGTTTTGGCAAAGGGAGTGGAAGAATGATTGGATTGGCTCATTTTTTAACCGTAGCGGCAATCGTATTTGCCATTGGTCTGTATGGACTATTGAGCAAGAGAACGATCGTCGGTATTTTGATGAGCATTGAGCTGATGCTGAATGCTGTCAATATAAACTTAATTGCCTTTTCACGTTTTATAACGCCGGAGGTTTTAACCGGACAAATATTTGCCATCTTTACGATTGCAGTAGCGGCTGCTGAAGTAGCAGTGGGAATGGCAATGATCTTTCGAGTATATTATGATCGGAATACGGTGCATGCTGCGAGACTGGATGAGATGCACTGGTAAGATTGCATTAGAGAGTAGGTGAAGAAATTTGTTTAACCAATATGCATTGTCTCATGTTGTGCTGATTCCTTTGTTGCCGGCAATAAGCTTTATCATCGTGGGATTTTTTCTGCGCCGTCTTCCTATCGTAGCGGCGACGGTATCGGTTGGCATGAGCTTAATCAGCTTTGCCTTGTCCTTAGGGGTAGGGTATGGGGTGATCGCTCATAATATCACGGTGGAGAATCCATTGATTCAGAGAGTACCCTGGCTTTCGATAGCGGGACTCAAGGTTGATATGGGTGTCTATATTGATCCGATATCGGCTATGATGCTGTTCATTGTTACATTGGTAGCTTTGATGGTGCAAATCTATTCCATTGGATATATGCGTGGCGATGCCGGATTTGGACGCTTCTTTGCGTACTTGTCCTTATTTGCATCTGCTATGCTGGGATTAGTAATTGCGGTTAACTTTGTGCAGATGTTTGTTTTTTGGGAATTAGTTGGCTTGTGTTCCTATCTTTTAATCGGCTATTATTTCCATAAAGTTTCGGCGCGGGAAGCTGCTAAAAAGGCTTTTATCACTACGCGAATTGGTGATTTCGGGCTGCTGGTCGGAATACTGTTTTTGCAGATATTATTTGGTACGCTGGATTTTCAGCAGCTGGCATCAAATGTGCCGGCTTATGTTGCGCAGCATGGCACGAATTTGCTGACGATCGTAGCAATTCTCTTATTTTTGGGGCCTATCGGAAAATCCGGACAATTTCCGCTGCATGTGTGGCTTCCTGATGCGATGGAAGGGCCAACACCGGTATCAGCACTCATTCATGCCGCTACGATGGTAGTAGCCGGGGTGTACCTGGTAGCCAGAGCTTTTTTCTTATTCAGCGCTTTGCCAAATGCAATGGAGGTAATAGCCTGGATCGGGGCTTTTACAGCTTGCTTTGCTGCCAGTATCGCTTTTACCCAGCGGGATATTAAACGCATTCTAGCCTATTCTACTGTCAGTCAGCTGGGTTATATGATGTTGGCCCTTGGGGTAGGCAGTGTTACGGCCTCCATGTTTCATCTGATGACACATGCTTTTTTCAAAGCATTGATGTTCTTAGCAGCCGGAGCAGTATTACACGGTTTGCCAGATAAAAATGATATTTTTGCAATGGGCGGGCTGCGTCATAAAATGCCAGTCACTTTTGCCGCTATGACGATTGGTGTACTCGCGATATCCGGTATTCCGCCGTTTGCCGGATTCTTTTCAAAAGATGAAATCCTGCTGGCGGTTTCCCAGGTTAGTACGCCATTATACATAATTGCCGTAGTGACTTCCTTTATGACGGCGTTTTATATGGCAAGACTGCTGATTGTCGTCTTTTGCGGATCTGAAAAACCGGACAATCATCCCCATGAGGCACCAATGTCCATGCGAATCCCCTTGGTAGTGCTTGGTATCCTTGCTGTTATTGGCGGATATATACCCTATGCAAATCATTTTGGTGACTGGGTTCGGTTCGGTTTGGCTTCACACGAAGGTTTAGACTGGAGTATTGCGGCAACGTCGACGGTGTTGTCGATACTGGCGATTTCCTTGGCTTGGCATATATACGGTTCGGGTAAGGTTTCACCTTATAATCTGTCCTGGCGTTTTGGCGCGTTATACAAGCTGAGTTTCCGCAAATATTATGTTGATGAATTTTACTTATGGCTCAATCACACCTTTGTTGATGGATTAGGCAGGATTTTGAATTGGCTGGAGATTCATTTTGTTGAGGGTATTGTACAGGGAGCAGCCAATTTACCCGTTGGGCTCGGCAATCTGGTACGTAAGGCCCAGACCGGCAAGCTGCAGCGATATGGCTTAATCATGTTTGGAGCCATGTTAATCATTGTAGTATGGTTAGTGCTGCTAAGCCCGCTGTTTAGAGGCGCTCTATCGGGAGGTGTTTACTAAAATGGTTGATTTTCCATTATTAACGGCAATTTTATTAACACCTATCTGGGGGATACTGGTATTATCCGTTATGCCGCGTGAAGCTGACAAAACGATAAAAATGATATCAGCTGTAACGATGGCAATTGCTCTCGGCTTGACGTTGTATGCTTACTGGGCCTATGATGTTAGCTTGGGAGGGCTGCAATATATAGAAAATGTCCCTTGGATTCCCGAGCTGGGTGTATCCTATGCCTTAGGTGTGGATGGAATTTCCTTGCCGCTGCTGTTATTGACTATGCTGATTGGTTTTTCCACCATTTTTGTTTCCTGGAATGTGGAGAAACGCTCTAAAGAATTTTTTATTCAATTGCTGCTTTTAATAGTTGGTGCAGTCGGAACATTTGTATCCCAGGATTTGTTCATATTTCTATTGTTTTACGAACTGGGGATCATTCCAAGTTATATTATGATCGTTGTTTGGGGTTCTTCAGAAAGAGTGAGCAAAGAATACGCAGCAATGAAGCTGACAATTTACTTGTTATTAGGCTCAGCCTTCATGCTTGCCGGAGTGATCGCGTTATATGTGAATGCCTTTCCGGCAGGGATGCGAACCTTCAGCATGCAAGTGTTAGCCCAGGCTCATGCGGTTGGGAATTTATCAGAAAATGTTCAAATCGTTACATTTTTGTTATTACTGCTTGGCTTTGGTTCTACTTTATCCATGTGGCCTTTTTATAGCTGGGCACCGGATGGTTATGCGGCAGCTCCGACAGGAGTATCGATGCTCCATGCCGGAGTATTAAAGAAAATAGGCGGCTATGGCTTGATTCGAATCGGGCTGCTCATTTTACCGCTGGGGGCTAAATTCTGGGCACCGTTTATTGCATTTTTTGCGGTGGTTAATGTTTTGTATGCTGCGTTTGTCACCATAGCGCAAAAAGACTTAAAATATATTGTCGGTTATTCGTCAATCTCTCATATAGGATATATACTGCTTGGCTTTGCAGCCTTAAATGTGATCAGCATAGATGGTGCCATTGCAAATATGTTTGCCCATGGGATCATGACCGCCTTGTTTTTTGCAATGGTTGGTCTGGTCTATGAAAAAACAAATACCCGGCAGGTTCAGAGTCTTGGCGGGTTAGCACATCAAATGCCACGTGTAGCTGTTGGATTTATGTTAGCTGGGATGAGCTCGCTGGGACTTCCGGGATTAGCCGGATTCATCCCCGAGTTTACAAGCTTCTTAGGTGCGTTTAAAGTATATCCTCTCTATACTCTTCTGGCCATTTCCGGCATTGTTTTCACTGCGCTTTATATATTGCGCGTACTGGCAAATGTGCTATTTGGGCCGCGGCGCGTGGAATTTGATACTTGCCGCGATGCCTCCGGAGTGGAATTAGTATCCCTTGTATTACTGGGAACTATTTTAGTAGTAGTTGGTGTGTTTCCGCAAGTATTAATGGGTATGGTTAATAGTGGTATGGAACCGGTAATGGCGTTGCTGGTTAAGCTGCACGTTACGCCGGCCTTGCTGGGAGGTGTCGTTCAATGAATATTGCGTTGCTCACTAGTGAGATAGCCGTTGTAATTCTTGCTTTGCTTATCATCGTCTTTGACTTATTAATGCCCCGGCAGGAAGCCCGCCGTAGTTTAGGGTATTTTGCAGTTTGTGGTTTATTGGGGATTCTGGTGTATACCTTTAACCAACATGGAATTTCAGCTACGGTGTATCATGGTTTTTTTGTTGTCGACAAATTGGCTTTGTTTTTCAAGCAGCTGTTCATCGTGGCGACGATCTTAACATTGTTATTTTCCTTTGATTATATCGAAGGACTGACTCACAATACTGGGGAATTCTACGCATTATTACTCTTAAGTTTAGTGGGTATGATGCTTATGGCGTCCGCAAATGATTTATTAACAGTATTTGTCGGGTTGGAATTGATGACGATTATCTTTTATATTCTCGTTGGATTTGACTTAAGAAGCAGTAAATCAAGTGAAGCGGGTACAAAGTATTTGATTCTTGGTTCGGCAGCGAGTGCTGTGTTACTGTATGGCATGAGCTGGGTATATGGCTTTACCGGCAGCATTGTGCTGAGCCAAATCGCGGCTCAGCACAATGCCAGCCCGGCTATGCTGCTGGGATTAGGGCTTATGATTGCTGGCTTATGTTTTAAACTGTCCATTGCTCCTTTTCATATGTGGGCGCCCGATGTTTATGAAGGTGCGCCGATTCCCGTTACTGCCATGCTGGCGATGGCATCAAAAGCCGCTGGGGTTGTGGTATTACTGCGAATTTTCTTAGTCGCATTTGCAAGCCTGCAAGCGTATTGGTTGATGATTGTCAGCCTATTAGCTGTACTCAGTATGATTGTAGGTATTATCGTCGCGATATGGCAGACGAATATCAAGCGCATGTTGGCCTATTCCTCCATAGCGCAAGCCGGTTACATTGTATCGGGCCTTTTAGCTGCTGATGCAGCCGGAGTAAAGGGAATGTTATTTTATGCCGTGCTGTATATGGTAGCCAATGTCGGTGCTTTTGCTGTAACGACTGCCGTCAATAACCAATATGGCTCAGATCAGATTGATGATCTTTCTGGATTGTCCCAAAAGTCGCCGTTCCTGGCAGTGGTTATGACGATATCCTTGTTATCGATGGCAGGCCTTCCGCCAATGGCAGGCTTTATCGGCAAGATGTATATCTTTATGGCAATTACAGATAAAGGATACTTCTGGGTTGCGATGTTAGGGCTTATCATGTCGATGGTTTCGGTGTATTATTATATGCTTGTGGTCAAAGTGATGTACAGTAAGGAAGCAAAGAGTGAGCAGGAGTTTACTGTTAGTGCACCATTGCGTATTGTAGCTTTGATTAGCTTGATTGCCACATTGTTTATTGGTATATACCCTGGGCCGCTAGCGGATCTGGCAAATGCTGCTGCCCGGTCGTTGTGGTAAAAGAAAAGGAATTTTTCCGCTAGGACTTTAGATTAAAGCTTTAACGGCTGGGGCTGTCGCATTGCGTTTTTTACGTTTTGCGACAGCCCTATCATGCTGCATTTATGCGAATAAATGGTCCCGCTTCTAAATGCAAATACGTTCAATGCACTGGTAAAAAATAGAACTCCCGCTCAAATTTGCAGATTTGGCAGGAGTTCTATGCGTTTTTAGGGAATGAAATGAAATAGAAGTTATTTGGTTTAATGAGATACGGTGAGTCGAAGAACCGTTACCTGGACGCCGCCTGGCTCATAGAAACAAAAAATATACACATTGGAGAATTGTGAATGATAAAGTTAATTGCATCTGACATGGACGGAACGCTCATATATAATCAGAAAATTTCGCAGGAAAATATAGAAGCGATCCACGCAGCACAAAAGAAAGGAATAAAATTTGCTATTGCAACTGGCAGAGCCTATGAGGACGTTAAGCCATTCTTAGATGAATATGGGTTAACATGTGAATGTCTGGTTTTGAATGGGGGAGAGTATCGGGATATTGCTGGTAGAATCGTTGAAGGAATTTATATTGATAAGAGCTTGATAGCTGAAATTGTAAACATACTATCGGAGGGCAATCTAGCAGCTGAGATATATACAAATGATGGATATTATACAACAAATACAAAGGAAGAGATTTTAGATAGTATGGTTAAACGATCAAAGATCTTCCGTCCGCATATAACAGATCCAAAAGAAATTTACCAAAATGCGTTGCATCATCCCCATTTTCTTCAAATGAAATATATAACCAATATAGATGAATTTTTGAAAAGCAATGTAGAAGTAGGCAAATTTATTTCTTTTGCAGATTCAGCTGATGAATTAAAGGGATCATGGGAAAAATTAAATAAATTGGGAGGAATAGCGGTATCATCCAGTTTTACATCGAATATTGAAATTAATGATCAGTATGCAACCAAAGGACGGATATTAGCCAAAGCAGCAGCAAGAATGGGTATCAATAAAGACGAAGTAGCTATTTTAGGCGATGGGCTTAATGATTATTCTATGTTTCTAGAGTTTCCCCATTCATTTGCGATGGAAAATGCAGTACCGGAAATTAAAGAGGTAGCGAACTCTATCACGGCAAGTAATGCGGAACATGGCGTAGCAAAAGCGATTTATCGTATATTAGAGCGCCAGTGACAGTATACGGAGGACTGTATCATCATATTCCACCATCCACCATACCTACATTTGTGGACATGGTGACGAAAGGGAATGGATCTGTTCCTACATTGGTAAAAAAGCTGGAAAAAACTCAAAAAAGCCGTCCCTTTGAGTTTCCTGTCCCCTTACATGAGAAGGTACAAGGTTATTTTTGGAGGAAGCAGCTATGTCATTCAATACTCGGTGCAACGTGTGCGGACGCAGTCTAGATGGGACATACGGACGTGCGCCGATTTCATTCAAATATTGTCCGCGCTGTGGGGTTGATGGGAATCCACAGATGAAAACAGTGCAGCATGGGTGGGTACATTGGTGGGGGCTGGAGCTAGGTATTGCGGCATGGATAGTCGTGGCCAGCGGCTTTTTTCACTTTTTTGGCAACGCTATGATTGGAGTAGTCTTGGGCGCGATGTCCTATGGAGGGAATCGGCTGCTGACCAAGAGCTGCAGATATTGTCATTCGATCACCAGCAGTCTGATGCATCGGTATTGCCACAATTGCGGACAGAAGTTGCGGAGGATCTTATGATGAGGAGGAAAAGTGTCGCTGCTATTCGAAGGTGTTTGAATTAGATAGAACGCTACACACAAGAGGAAGAATCATGATTCAAAAGTTGTTAGTGAAATGGCTGTCTGAAAAAGGATTGAAACATGATATTGTCGTAGGACAGTAATGTGTTTTTAAATCATTGACGAAGTATAATTACTTAATAGCTTAATGATAAATAATAAATACAAATATCCTGCCAAAATTTACAAGAATTTGGCAGGATATTTTTGTTTTTTATGGAATCTCATAGTTTATCTTTATTTGGCATTTGGAGATTGCTCTCTGAATTTGCTATAAGGTGAGGTTAGGAACGGTTTACATATAATTTTGTAGAAAATTTATAGGAAGAAGTGAGATAAGATGATGAACTACAATCAATCGATTTCACAAGATAGATTGAACTGATAGAAGAATCTGCGTTACGTCAATTAAGAAGCGGAAGAAGTTTGGAAAAAGTAATAGTTAATCTTTACGCAAAAGGTCTGGAAGAAGAGGAAGCAGAAAAAGTAGCTAATAAAGCCTATCGTAAATACAGGGAAGAAGAGAATCAAAGAGAGCTTCAGGAAAGTTATACAAAGCCATTGATACCTTCACCTTTTTTGAAATCAATTGCTACAAAAATGATTGCATTTGTACTGTCAATGTTAGCTGGACATTTTATAAATCCTAAAATTTTGACAAAACAGGATGAAAAACGAGTAGAGTAATGAAGGAAGGAGAAAATAAGATGAAATTTTCTATGGATTTTGATGATACGAATTTTATTGCATTGGTTAATGCAGCAAAATATAAGTCGTTTGTAGATGAAGATTGGAATTTAGATATGTTACTGCAACATTTCTCTAATGAAATGAAGAGTGGAAATATATTAGTATTTCAAATGACAGAAGAAGGAATTGAACATTCATGGCGGGTGGATGTGAATTTTAAATCGGAGCTAAAAGAGCAGAAGTGCTATAGAAAATCAGAAGGCTATATAAAAGTTACTGAAAATCAATTATATGTGGTTGATTATGGCTGCCTGACTATGGCTGCTCAATTTGCAACTGAAAAAGTGCCCAATGATAATTGTTCAAAATATAAGATTAATATTGAAAACGGGATATATAAAGTCGATATAATTCAATTTTATAATGCAGATAAGGATGAATATGTTGGCACGAATAAAATTGATATTCTATTTAATTTTACAAAGCTACCTTACTTCGAACAAATTGTGAATAAAGTCATATGGTGTACTTTTTAGACAATGAATACGCTAACGAGTTGGAGAAGCGTTGGTACTTCAATGAAAAAATCCCAAGAACGATTACGATCGTTGCCCACAACAACATTGCTTGTAAAAAATTTGATTAACATGTAGTGATACTGATTACTGAAACTTATAACGGTAGGTTTCAATGAAGTTGTACATATGATTCGGTGAGGTTTGTTATGGGACAAGGGACCTGTCGTGTGCCACGAAA
>DJJR01000036.1 GCA_002434245.1 Pelosinus fermentans | reverse complement strand
TTTCAAGGAACACATTCGATATACAAAAACTTTTATTCCAAAAAGTTCATCGTCGCTCGTAAGCAACTTCTATATAATAACATAACCACTTTCACATTGTCAACTTTTTATTTAATATTTTATAATCACTATTTTTCATGTAAAAAAACTAGTAGCGGAGGCAATGATCCATTAGACTTAAAGATTACAATATTAAATCTAATGACATACCCCTCGCCAATTACTAGACATTTTCACAAGATTAACAATATGTAGTAATATAGGTCTCACTCAATTCATCTAATACGCGCTTCATTTCAATTATGCTTTCATTAGCTAAATTATATTTAGCTAAATCATCACTATGTAATATCGAAGACAATTTTCCAATACGAGATAACAGTTCTAATTTTTCCATGTACTTAACTTACACCTCTATTTTTAAAGTCACAAGGCTTATTGTACCAACGAATGCTTTTCTTGTAAAGAAAAAATTGGATAGACAAGTTTAAAGAAATTTTTGTACAGCACTACCATTGAGATAATCACAGCGCTTCCCTTGCCAAGTATCACGATCAACTAATGTCTTTTCAATATCATCACGAATTTTCCACCAACCTGTCTGCCAATTTGTAAATAAGGTGTTTTTCTCTGGAGCTCGACCGATTAAGCGCTGTACTGCAATATCGGGATGTAAATATTCTAAAAAGGTTACTACTCTTTCTACATATTCATCTTTTGAAATTAGATTTATTTCACCTTTTTGATACCAGTCAGCCATTGTTGTATTTTTTACAATATACAATGCATGAAGCTTTACCTGATTGACTCCCATAGCTGATAATACTTTGGCACTTTCCATTACATCCAGTTCATCATCCCAAGGTAAATTCAATATGATATGAGCACAAACTTCAATATTATGCTTTTTAATCCGTAGCGTCGCATCCAAAAATTCTGCTAATGTATGCCCTCTATTTACTTTTCTTAATGAATGATAGTTTACAGTTTGAAGCCCTAATTCAATACAGATGTCAACATTTTTTGCCCGGCTAATGCTTGACAACATTTCTAGATATTGATCGTTCACACAATCTGGCCGAGTTGCCAGCGCAATACTCACTACATCTTCCTGGCAGGCTTCATGAACATACTGTTTAAGTTCTTGCACCGGCAGATAGGTGTTGCTGAAATTCTGAAAGTAAGGAATAAATTTTTTCGCCTTATATTTTGCTGCAATGTGAACACGATTTGCTGCAATTTGCATTGCTACAGTCATAGAAGCAGGTAAGTTTTCATATCCAGCACCAATTTCGCCACAAAATACACATCCCCCCTGCCCACAGCTGCCATCCCGATTAGGGCAAGTAACAGGTAAACTAATAGGCAATTTATATACCTTTTCACCATAACGTTGGCGAAGAAAATCTGAATAAGCATTATAGCGCATGATAATCCCGCCCTTCAATTTTCTTAAAATCATCACATGCAATATATTGATATTGAGTACTATCCTGTCCATAGGAAAAGAGTATGGGTTTTTTCCTGTAACTAATCCTACCTGGATGTTTTATATACTCCAGTAAATCAATTGAAAAAACTTCAATACGATATTTCTTCTTAAGATCTCGCCAAGTTGTAAAGATATAATCAGGTATATAGTTACGCACCACATTTGCATTGCGCCAAAACTCATTCTTTTCTTCCATCCATTGCTCTTGATTCCAAGACAAAAACTCTGGTTGTACTGTGCCTTTCTCACTTATAAGAGCATCAAACTTTAAAAATTCCTGACACATGTTTGTTTCTTTTTCATGATAAATAGAGCAAAAATCAAATAAGTATTTAAAAATTGACTTATTGCTATGAGCGATTAAATGCAGTTGCCCCGCTTCCCAATAAGCGGATAAATCATGGTAAAAACGAAAAGCATTACCTCCGTGCAATCGGATTAAAAAATCTAACGTATATTTGAACCGGCCTGTATTATACACCTGATTAAAAACTTCTTCCACTATTTTAAGCTTTCTTACTTCTCCATAAGTTAGACTATCATTACTTAATACTTCATAAGGTGCTTCATCTAGAAATACGTAGCCGCATTCATTGGCAATATTACGAAGCCCAGCTCCTTTTAACATTTTTAAAAAACCGATTTGCAGCATATGCGGGCGTAGTTGATAAACATCATTAAAAGACTGCCCGAACTGCATATAACTTTCGTAAGGTAGTCCTACAATTAAATCTAAATGTACATGAATATTTTGATTTGAAATAATGCGCGTTACGTGCTCAACGATTTTAGACCAATTATTATGGCGAGAAATTTTCTTAAGTGTAGGTTCATAAGTAGATTGAATACCAATTTCAAATTGAAATCTTCCTATTGGTGCATCTTTTAAAAATGTCAATACTTCATCATCTAAAAGGTCAGCAGCAATTTCAAAATGAAAATTAGTACGACAATCCTGTGTTGCTAAAAACCGTAAGATAGGTAAATAGTGCTCTTTCTTAGCATTAAAAGTTCGATCAACAAATTTGACTTGCCTTACATTATGTCTAATAAAAAAATCTAGCTCTTTATATACACGATCTAAATTAAAAAAACGGACACCTGAGGTAGCACTTGATAGACAATATTGACAAGAAAAAGGACATCCTCGGGCACTTTCATAATAAATGATTTTATCTTTTAACTGCTCCATATCACTATCACAATAAGGAAAGGGTATTGTATTTACATTTCCAATAATTTGCGGCTTGCCTACAATAATTTCTTCCTTTTGTCGAAATGACAAACCTTCAATAGTATGAATCGCTGCATTAGAGGTTAGTGCTGTCAATAACGCCCGAAGAGTCTCTTCTCCTTCTCCTTGCACAACATAATCAATCCCAGTATTTCTTTTCATCACATCCAAAGGATCATAGGATACTTCTGGTCCTCCCAATATAATGACCACTTTAGGTAATACTTTCTTAAGCAGTCCAACCAATTTCAAGGTCATATCAACGTTCCATATGTAACAGGACAACCCTATAATATCAGGTTTTTCACTATAGATATCACTCAAGATAACAAGCAGTTCATTATTAATTGTATATTCTTTTACTACAATCTCAGAATCCACTATGTTACAAACCATTTTCAGATATTTCAAAGCTAATGATGAATGAATATACTTCGCATTCAACGTTGATAAAACTACTTTCACTATACAATCACTCCATATATATTCAAATATTAAGTTTACTACTTATGAATTTCCCCTTTGTACGCTCTTCTTTCCTTAGTATTCACCACCTGCGTGTGTTTTGAATACTATAAAATAAAAGTAACCTTTAAAGGAAGGTGCCATAATGCGGATAGTCATAGATGGACAAAAAGTACCTGTTAATGTCCGAGTTAGTAGAGACTTATTAATGACACTAAAAGCGATGTCACAAACACTTCATTGGCGGATCACTTATGACACAGCCAATGAATTAGTGTATATTTACTCCCCTAATTATGTAGCCCCTGGATCTTTAGATCGTCCTGCACCAGTAATCGAGGAACCCGAAAGTCAACGTTTATTAGGCAAAATCATCTGTCTTGATGCTGGGCATGGCGGAACCGATCCTGGCGCTATTGGTCCATCCGGAACAATGGAAAAGGATAATACATTAGCAATCGCATTACTTTTGCGGGATATTCTGGAAAATAATGGTGCAACAGTAGTACTGACTCGTGACAGTGATCGCAATGTTTCTTTGCCTGATGCTTCCGATGGAGAAGAACTTGCTGCCCGTGTAGAAATTGCCAAAGATTCAAATGCTGATATCTTCATCAGTATACACAATGATTCCTTTACCGGCAACACAGCTGTAGGAACCACTACGTTTCATTATGGTGATGCCCAATCCATCAAATTAGCTGCTCTTGTACAGAAAAACTTAGTGACAGAGCTAGGAACGAAAGACCATTCATCTCGATTTGCAAGTTTTTATGTTATCCGCTATACCAAAATGACCGCTATTTTAATCCAAGCAGCCTTTATTTCAAATCCAGAGGAAGAAGTTCTACTATCGAGTATTGATGGTAGAACGAAAATAGCCGAAAGTATTTTTCAGGGCATCGTAAACTTTTATAAAGTATAAGAAAGATATTTTTCCATATGCTATACAGGAATCTTAAACTATCTTGCTAATATATACAACTATATCTATATTATTCAAAGGAGTGTATACATGTCTAAAATGCTTCGAGTCCTTCCACTGTCTCTTACTAGAATTAACTACAGTAATATTAGCGGTAGCGCCGCTACTGACGAAGCCTCCCATGTGCCGCCTCGCAGTGAAATATCCGATCAATATAAATGGCATCTAGAAGATATTTATGCAGATGATGAGCTTTGGCAACAAGATTTTAACACCTTAAAGAACAGCTTAAAAGAAATCACTCAGTATGCTGGTACATTGAAAAATTCATCTCAAGATTTATTAGCGTGCCTTAAAGAACGGGATGAACTTGGCATAATCAGCGGCAGACTATATGCCTTTGCCCGTATGCATAAAGATGAAAATACATCGGACACCAAATACCAAGGAATGACGGGGAAATTAGAATCATTACTGGCAGAAGCAGGTGCAGCTACTGCGTTTATTGAACCTGAAATATTGGCTTTGCCTGATGAAACGTTAACCACATTTCGTCAGCAGGAAGAAGGATTAAAAGAGTATAGTTTTTACTTCGATAACCTTGCCAGACAAAAAGAACATGTATTATCTCCTAAGGAAGAAGCCATCTTATCCAGGATTTCAGATATTACACAAGCATCTGAAAATACCTATAATATGTTAGCACATGCAGATATGGAATTTCCACAAACAATTGATGAACAAGGCAAAATGGTACAATTAAGCGAGGGACGTTATAGTCTATTTATTCGTTCCAGCGACCGAAATGTTCGTAAACAAGCTTTTACTAATTTGTTTACTACTTACAACCACTACCGTAATACCTTTGCTTCTACATTAAGTGGAAATGTGAAACAAAATGTTTTTTATTCAAAGACCCGTAATTATGCCTCCACATTGGAATCTGCTTTAAAGAGTGACAATGTACCAACGGAGGTGTATGATAATTTAATAGCTACCGTCCGCAAGAATCTTGCCCCTTTGCATCGCTATGTTGCTCTTAAGAAAAAATTTCTGCAGTTAACTGACATTCATATGTATGATTTATATACTCCCTTAGTTAAAGATGTAAAATTCCCTTTTCCTTATGAGGAAGGGCTGAAACTGGTTTGTACGGCCCTTAAGCCTCTCGGTTCAGAATATGCCAAAATTCTAGATACAGGCTTAACTTCTGGATGGATCGATGTTTACGAAAATAAGGGGAAACAGACAGGTGCCTATTCCTGGGGAAATTATGGAACCCACCCTTTTGTATTACTCAATTATAATAATCGTTATGATGATGTCTCCACATTGGCCCATGAAATGGGGCATGCCATTCATAGTTATTACAGTCAGGAAAATCAGCCTTATGCCACATCATCTTATACGATCTTTTGTGCCGAAGTTGCTTCCACTACCAATGAAATACTTTTATTGCATCATATGCTTAATACCACAACAGATAAGAACATAAAGCTCTACCTCATCAATCAGTATTTGGAGCAAGTACGAGCTACTGTTTACCGTCAAACTATGTTTGCGGAATTTGAAAAAATAATTTATGAAATATCCGAAGAGGGCGAAACTCTCACAGCAGATAGTCTCGATACATTATGGCATGACCTTAACGCAGCCTACTATGGTTCTAATATTGTTGTTGACAAAGAATTAGACATCGAATGGGCAAGAATTCCACATTTTTACTCAGAGTTTTATGTGTATCAATACGTTACAGGCTATTCTGCCGCCACAACCTTAGCGGATAAAATACTTAAGGAAGGGCAGCCAGCTCAAGAAAAATATATTAATTTTCTAAAAAGCGGTGGTTCTGATTACTCCCTCAATATTTTAAAGCAGGCTGGCGTTGACATGTCTTCACCAAAACCAATTGAAATAACATTAAATAATTTCTCTGCCATGCTGGATCAAATGGAGAAGCTATTAACACAATAGGAACGTTATAATAAAAAAAAGACTGGATAACCAGTCTTTTTTTTATTAAGAGTATAGCTAACCAATGATATAAAAATACTATGAATAATAGAGGTGATATTTCATGCAATTAATTAGACCGATGTTAGCTAAACCTGCTAAATTACCACCTGATGATGCCCAATACAGCTTTGAGATCAAGTGGGATGGAATCCGTGCAATGCTTTACTATAACACAGAACAATTAACGATAAGAAGCCGCAATTTAAATGATATTACACTTCAATATCCAGAACTTCAGCAATTGAAAAAGAAATTAACCGGGCAAAAAATTATACTTGATGGAGAAATTATTACATTTGATAAGAAAGGTCTACCTTCCTTTCCTATCTTACAACAACGCATGGGTCTTAGTTCCCTTACTGCTATTCATAAGAAAATGTTAGAAACACCTGTGACCTATATTATCTTTGATATTCTCTACCTTAATCAATCCCTCCTAGAACTTTCCTATACAAAACGCCGCTCTATTTTAGAGACCTTGCAGCTTTCAGATGCCAATTGGCAGACTCCAGCTTATCAACAAGGCAGCGGAAAAGAAATACTAGCCGCAGCCTCTGCTTTAAACCTAGAAGGTATTATTGCCAAACGCTTAAACAGCACCTATATTCCTGGAGCACGAAGCGAAGATTGGCTTAAAATAAAAAACCAGTATCGTCAGGAATTAGTGATTGGTGGCTGGCTGCCGGGTCAAGGTCAACGTTCTGGAGGAATCGGTTCCCTGCTGTTAGGCTATTATGATAGGACTCTCCAGGAAGCTAAAAAAGAAAATAAACCGCAACACTTTCTTTATGCCGGGAAAGTGGGTACAGGCTTTACTAAAAATATGCTTCATAACCTGCATACCTTGCTTATTCCTCTGCATCGCAATACTAGCCCTTTTACCACAAATGAATTTCCTAATACGACCATGTTCGTAGAGCCTCACTTAGTTGGCGAATTTGAATTCACAGAATGGACACCGAATAACACCCTTCGTCATCCGTCATTTAAAGGTTTACGAAATGACAAAGCTGCCCATGATGTAATACAAGAAACAAAAATACGAACTATATAACGATTTAATTTGTAAAAAGGAAGTGTATAATATGCCCCGACCGATGTGGAGTGGCACAATTAGCTTTGGATTAGTCAATATACCAATCAAATTATTCAATGCTGTTAAAAAGAAAACAGTACAATTTCATCAATTACGCAAAAGTGATGGCTGTCGTATCAAACTCAAGCGTGTTTGCAGCAATGACGGTAATGAAGTGCCAAAAGAAGAGATTGTTAAGGGTTTTGAAGTTTCACCAGAACAATATGTCATCCTATCTCCAGAAGAAATGGAGAACGTGTATCCTAAAAGTTCGCGTCGAATTGAAATTGCCGACTTCGTAGATTTAGAACAAATTGATCCTATTTACTTTGAACATTCTTATTATCTTACTCCCGATAAAGGGATGGAAAAAGCTTACTCCCTCTTACTAATTGCAATGAAAAAATCACAAAAAACAGCCATCGCCAGCTTTGTCCTGCGTAATAAGCAATATATTGCTGCCATTCGTCCAACTAACAATGTTATCACTTTGTCAACCATGTTCTTTTCCGATGAAATCATTTCTCAAGAAAACTTAGAAGATCTGCCAACTGAAGAGCATCAGCCAAATGAACGAGAACTTAACATTGCATTACAGCTAATTGAATCTCTTTCAAGTAGCTTTACTCCTGAAAAATATCATAATGAATATAGAGAAAAGCTATTATCCATGATAGAAAGTAAAGCAGAAGGTCAAGTGATTACCCAGCAGCCGATTATCGAACAAGGCGGAAAAGTCGTTGACTTGATGGCAGCGCTGGAAGCAAGCTTATCAGCTCTAAAGAAGAAAACGCCTACTAAAAGCAGGAGGAAAAAAGCACATGCCTAATCAGACTATCATGGAAATTAACAAACTAAATGTAGCGCTTTCCAACTTAGACAAAGTTTTTTATACTGCCAGCAATTTTACCAAGGCACAAGTAATTGACTACTATATCCGTATTGCACCTGTTTTACTTCCTCACCTTACAGGTCGCCCACTTACTCTTAAGCGTTACCCTAATGGTGCAACGGCAAAGTTCTTTTATCAAAAAGAATGTCCATCCTTCCGCCCCAATTGGTTATCAACCGTACCGGTGTGGAGTGAAAGCAAGAAACGCAGCATAAATTTTTGTCTCGCCCAGGATCTGCCATCACTGATTTGGGCTGTGAATTTAGCTGCCATTGAACTTCATACTTCCTTATCACGTTCTGACGATATACTTCGACCTACCATGTTAGTCTTTGACCTCGATCCTGGCCACCCAGCGACAATTGTACATTGTGCTGAGGTAGCTCTCACATTACATAAGATTTTATTAGAGAGCAACCTTAAAAGCTTTCCTAAAACATCTGGTTCAAAAGGCATGCAAGTCTATATACCTCTTAATACACAGACGATAACCTATGCCCAAACTAAAGAATTTGCCCATACACTCGCAAAAATATTAGAACAACAGAATCCTTCCCTTGTCGTATCTAAAATGAAAAAAGATTTACGCAAAGGAAAAATTTTTATAGACTGGAGCCAAAATGACGATCATAAAACGACGGTTTGTGTCTACTCTCTACGAGCAAAAAAGTACCCTACCGTATCTACTCCAGTGACTTGGAAAGAGGTAGAAGCAGCGTATCTACAACAAGCTCCTGATCTGCTCTCTTTCACTACCGATCAAGTATTAGAAAGAGTTCAGACAATGGGCGACTTGTTCGCACCTGTTCTTGAGCTTCAGCAGACACTGCCGGATCTCAATATCAAGAAAATGGTCTGAAATGCTATTTCAGACCATTTTCTTACAAATTCACCTTTAAACAATTGGTCCAGCGCTAATCACCTCTGCTGGAATAGAACTGCCGAATTTTAAAATATTTTTATTAAATAATTGAGCCAATTCCTTTGCCTTGGAAAGATAAGCGTCTTTATCCTGCCAGGTATAAATAGGCTTGAGAAGTTCGGTCGGTACTCCTGGACAAGCCGTAGGAATATCTACATTGAAAATAGAGTCAAGTTCATACCCAATCTCATCCAGTTGTCCTTCAATTGCCGCCGTAACCATGGCCCTGGTATACGATAATTTCATGCGGCTGCCTACTCCATAAGGTCCACCTGACCATCCTGTATTGATAAGAAACACCTTTGTATTATGCTTTTCCAACTTTTCCCCTAAAAGATTTGCATAGATTAAGGGGGATAAGGGTAAAAAAGGTGCACCAAAACAGGCTGAAAATGTAGCCTCCGGTTTTGTAATCCCCAATTCTGTACCAGCCAATTTACTCGTATAACCTGATAGAAAGTGATACATAGCCTGTTCCTTATTCAATTTAGAAATTGGCGGCAGAACGCCAAAGGCATCTGCTGTTAGGAATACAACCGTTTTCGGATGACCGCCTAAACCTGGAATACGGGCGTTAGGAATAAAATTTACAGGATATGCAACCCGAGTATTTTCTGTTATAGATTGATCATCAAAATCCACGATTCTACTTTTATCATCTATGATAGCGTTTTCCAGAACAGCACCAAATTTTATAGCATCCCAAATTTGCGGCTCTGTTTCATGGCGCAAAGCAATACACTTTGCATAACACCCTCCCTCAATATTAAAAATGCCACTATCACTCCATCCATGCTCGTCATCACCAATGAGCTGCCGATTGGGATCTGCAGATAACGTCGTCTTACCTGTACCACTTAAGCCAAAGAACAATGCAGTTTTCCCACCATCCCCCATATTAGCCGAACAATGCATTGACAAAATTCCCTGACGAGGTAGTAAGTAATTCATAACAGAAAAAATCGATTTTTTCATTTCCCCTGCATAATGGGTCCCACCAATTATAATTATTTTTTGTTCAAAATTAATCACAATAAATGCTTCAGAGTTCGTTTTATCAATATCTGGTACAGCTTTAAATCCAGGTATGCAACAAATGAGAAACTCATGGTTAAAATCTGGATTGATTTGATCTTGGCGCACTAATAATTGGTGAATAAATAGATTTTGCCAAGCAAACTCATTAATAAATCTTACACTGGTATGATAGTTATCATCAGCTCCGGCAAATCCATCAAACACAAACAGTTCACGATTTGCCATATAAGCGAGCATACGATTATATAATTTTTCAAACTGCTCTACGGTAAATGCACGATTATTTTTCCAGTCTATATCATCATGTACAGATGGCGAAGCTACAATAAATTTGTCATTAGGAGATCGCCCTGTATACTTACCTGTTGCTACCCGTAAGGCACCCTTCTCAGTTAATATTCCCTCTTTTCTCTTTAAGGAACATTCAACTAACTCTGTTGGTGTTAAATTCCAATGGACTTGAGCTGCACTTTGCAATATGTTACTGCTTTTCATGATATACTCCCCCTCATATGTAATTATTTTCACATAGTAAAAAACTATTTTATCCATAAACAATATATGGATAACTTTCTATTGTTATTCTCTGTGATAAAAATAATTCATAAGAAATCAACAGTTTAATAAAGAGTAGCAGCTATGTTATTTTATTTTGCGTTGTACCAGGACTTCGCCTAAATAACATGACTGCTACTCTTTATACTAAGATCAACTTAACAAAGAAAGTTCTACTTCATCTCATATAAGTCCCATCCATCCTACATTTAGCCCTTCCTCACTCTAGTACATTGCGTCACCTAAAAGCAATGGTAATTTTACAGTTTTTTTCCGCCCTGCTTGCAAACTTATCCAATGCTTTAAATGATTCAACAATGTACTAGCACAAATTTTAAAAAGCACTTCCTAATTGTAGATAGATACTCTTTAGTCTTTATTCTTTTCTAATATATCCTTTATTACAAGAGACATTTCTTCTTTGTTGCATACTATATTATGACAAACAGGAGCTTTCTCTAAGGCTGCTAAGGCTGGAGGTATAGGCCAGCCGCTTGCCTGAGACAATTCATATAGCATAGAAAATTCATCATTGATATTGCTATCTTTCGAATCCCTAATTGCATCTAACACACTCTCATTAAACTTAAATGGACTGGCAGTAGATACAATAACTTGCAGCGTCATATCTCCTGTTTGTTGGCGATATCGCTCTCCAACTTGCCAAGCTACTGCCGTATGAGGATCAGCAACATATTGATATTTTTTGAAAACCTCTGTAATCTTTTCTAACGTTTCTACATCATCCACCCAATCCGCGTAAAAAAGCTCCTTAATACTCTCCAAATACTTTTCGTCTACACAATATTGTCCGCTACGATTAAGTTCTTCCATCCACTTCTTGATTTGTACGGTGTCAGCATTTGTAATGTGATATAACAAACGTTCTAAATTACTAGAAATCAAGATATCCATAGAAGGAGACAGGGTTTTATGAAAAGTACGCAATTTATTATAAATTCCTTGATTAAGAAATTCGGTTAATACATTGTTGCTATTGGATGCACAAATTAGTTTTCCAATAGGCAGCCCCATTGTTTTTGCATAATAACCTGCTAATAGATTTCCGAAATTACCAGTAGGTACAACAAAATTTACAGCTTCCCCTAATTGCAAGCAACCTTTAGCCAACAAATCAGCATACGCACTAAAGTAATATACAATTTGTGGTGCTAATCGCCCCCAATTAATTGAATTAGCTGATGATAGTTGAAAACCATTTGCAGCTAAATTCTCATTGAAGAAGGTATCATTAAAAATATCTTTTACACCAGTCTGTGTATCATCAAAGTTTCCTCTGACAGCCACAACAGAAACATTCCCTCCTTGTTGAGTAATCATCTGCAAACGTTGAATCGGACTAACCCCTTCTTCCGGATAAAAAACAATTATTTTAATTTGATCAACATTAGCAAATCCTTCTAAAGCTGCTTTTCCGGTATCACCTGATGTTGCTGTTAATATTACAATTTCAGAGTCTTCCTGGGTTTTACGCAAAGCTTTAGACATTAAATGAGGTAAGATTTGTAATGCCATATCTTTGAAAGCGCTCGTTGGCCCATGCCATAATTCAAGTACAAAAGTATTATGATCAATCGCTACAACAGGCGCAATAGCGGCATCATCAAACTTCTCAGTAGTATAAGCAGCAACAATACAGTTTTTTAGTTCTTCCTCACTATAATCCGTTAAAAATAAGCCTAAAACCTCAAATGCTCGTTCCTTATAATCGAGATTTACCAGCTTAGCTAGCCACTTGTTATCAATTTTCGGCATAACAGTAGGCACAAATAATCCACCATCAGCAGCAATTCCTCTTTTTATGGCCTCAGCCGCAGATAATATATCATTACTTCCACGAGTACTACGATACATAAACAAACTCCCTTTCCTCTAAAGCAAAGCCTTTTTTATTTACTCATATCATCTCTTATACTTTAATAATCCCTTGTTTCTCCACATTTCCACCATCATTGCAAAGAATCATATCCTTTGTAAAGTCAAGTATATTGTTAAGTTCATCCATCTCTACTTCTTCATCTGCGTATACTACGACCAAAATATTACGCGTTGCCAACGTTACCTTCGTACGAAAAGCATCGGAACTAAAGTTACCGAATGCTCCTTTGGCGTCGACTAAAAATGGTATTTCATCTCCAGCAACAGGATTGCCATCCAGATTTATCAAAACTCCCTTTGCCCCCAGTTCATAACGTACATCTCCATCAATCTTGTCTAAATCATATAAACCAAATGGCAACAAAAACTTGATCGCACAATATTGATTAATCATCACAGTACTATTTACATAATCCGCGCCTTTTCTTTGTATCACACGACGGACTACACCTTCTGAAAAAGCATTATGCCTTAAAGGATTAAATTCTACTTTTTTATATATACTCCTCACACCAAGTATAGGAGGAATATCCATTAATTCTTCTATATTATAAAATTTAGCAGCCTCCACTTGTAAATGAAAAAACTCTTGAGCCAAAGAAGGAGGTGTGCCATGTACTGCAATATTACGAATTACTAAATAGCCTAACGTACATTTAGGGTTAACAGTTTTTACATTGTCATGAATATCAAACTTCATAATACGCCTCCATGCGAAAAATAAACAAATTATTACTACTCCATATCACGAGCGATATCACATAATTCGCCCTTTGTTGCAGATACTAAATCATTAGGAGACACCAACATTTGACACCCTCTAACTCCGGCACTAATCGCTATATATGGCCATTTTATCATACTATTATCAATATAAACTGGATACTGTTTTTTCCCTCCCAAAGGCGAAACACCACCTCGAATATATCCAGTTAATTTTTGCACATCTTTTAAAGGAGCCATCTCTACTTTTTTATTTTCACTAATTGCAGCCAATGCTTTTAAATTAAGCTCAGCACCACCAGGTATGCAAGCCATAATTACTCCTGTTCTATCACCACTAACGACTAATGTTTTAAAAACCTGCCTTAATGGAACTTCTATTTTTTTTGCAACATTTTCCGCTCCTAGATCACTCTCATCTACTTTATATTCACGTAATTCATAATTAATCTTTAACCCATCTAAAATACGAGCAGCATTCGTTTTCTTCAAAAGATCTCCCTCATTCACTCAATATAGTAAAGTATATTATATATTTACTATATTTTTTAGGTTATTAAAAATTTCACATTTTACACAGTATAGTATTCTTAATTCTACTTGTCAATAACGATAGAAAATGTATTTTTAAAAAAACCGATTCCATGGCAAGCCTTAAATTAAAGCATAAAACTTAGTCGTTTTCATTTACAATTATATTCTTCTAAAACCTATGCTTATTTACTATATAAATTATAAATAGTTGTACAAAAATCCTGCTTATTTATCGTATTCTGCCTTTACTTTTAAATATTTCTTTAAAAATCATTTTAAGCATCTCTCTTTTCCTATATTTGGGCAGGATATCACTGTCTAGTATAGAATTACTATACCTTACAAAATGAGATTTTTAAAAACCGTATGCTGTAACGTAAATCACTTAACTATAAGCAACTTAAAAAGAAGAGGTGTTCTAACTTTGCTTAAAATAGCATTAGCACAAATCGAAGTTATTCCTGGCAGACCAGATATCAATACTAAAACAATGCTCACTCAAATTCACCAAGCTCGTCAGCAGAAATCCCAAATGATTATATTCCCTGAAATGTCCATCCCAGGTTATTTCTTAGGAGATACATGGGAGCAGCTTACCTTTTTAAAGGATTGTGAAACTTATGGTCAACAAATTATTGCAGCCTCTAGGGATATTTGTATTATTTTTGGCAATATTGCCGTGGATTGGGCGAGAGTAAATGATGATGGTCGAATTCGCAAATATAATGCATGCTTTATCGCATATCAAGGCAGACTTCTAGGTAATGATAATTTCCCTTATCCCTTTCGCATTAAGACACTGCAACCTAATTATCGGGAATTTGATGATTCACGTCATTTTTACAGCTTACGTAAGCTGGCAATTGAATTAGAGTTAAATGTGAGTCAGCTTTTACAACCTGTAACTATCGATATCGACAGTAAAAGACTCAATCTTGGATGTTTACTCTGTGAAGATGGCTGGAGTGATGATTATGCAGTAAAGCCAATCACTGCTCTTCAACAAAATGGTCCTGTTGATTTATTTGTCAATATCTCAAGTTCGCCTTACACCATTGGCAAAAACAACAAACGTAACCGCATTTTCTCCGCTCAAGCGAAAAGCGTAAATGCACCTTTGGTATATGTCAATAATATAGGTATACAAAATAATGGGAAAACGATTTATACCTTTGACGGATGCAGTACAGTCTATAATCATAAAGGTGAAATTATCGAATATTGCCCCAGTTTTTCTTCTGCCTTAACATGTATTGACTTACACCTTACAGCAGACGATTCAACATTCTCATCCTCTGCTATCCCAAATGATGACCGGAGCATTCGTACTATTTATCAAAGCATTGCATATGGTACAAAGTCCTTTTTAAATTCAATTGGAATAAAAAAGGTAGTCATTGGTTCCTCTGGAGGTATTGATTCAGCTGTCAGCGCAGCTCTTTACACAAAAATCCTCGGTCCAGAAAATGTCTTACTAGTAAATATGCCTAGTATATTTAATTCAAAAACAACACAGGATTTATCTGCAAAATTAGCACAAAATCTAGGTTGCCTCTATACGATCATACCAATACAAAAAGTTGTTGATGACACGATACAGCAACTTAGCAACAGTCCTATTGTTAATCTAAAGAGCGGAGAAAAACAAAGTTTAGTAATAAGCCCTTTTGTCATTGAAAATATTCAGGCGCGTGATCGCTCTTCACGTGTACTGGCAGGTGTTGCTGCTGCTTTTGGAGCTGGCTTTACCTGCAATGCTAATAAAAGTGAAATGACAGTTGGCTACTCTACACTCTATGGAGATTTAGGGGGATTTTTTGCTGCTTTATCGGACCTCTGGAAATATCAAATCTATGAATTAGCCCGCTTTTTAAACAATGAAGTCTATAAGAAGGAAGTAATTCCTCAAGAGATCATCGATCTTGTTCCCAGTGCCGAGCTTTCTTTTGATCAATCTGTTGATGAAGGTAAAGGGGATCCCATTATTTATCCTTATCATGATTATCTGTTTAGAGCTTTTATGGAACATTGGAATCGCAGAACTCCTGAAGATATCCTGCTTTGGTACGAGCAAGGTGTGCTGGAAGAAAAACTTGGTTGTCAATCAGGTCTCGTAACTACCTTGTTTCCCACTCCTCAAGAGTTTATTAACGATTTAGAAAAGTGGTGGAAACTCTATACTGGCATGGCTGTTGCCAAAAGAATCCAAGCCCCTCCTGTCTTGGCCGTAAGTCGAAGAGCTTATGGTTTCGATCATCGCGAAGCTCAAAATGGATTCTATTTTACTATTAATTATCAGCAAATAAAAGAACGACTGTTGCACTAATAAAGGAGTGCTAGGCCAGCTCCAGGTGAATCATATCCGAGCCTCAAAGTCATTTGGTCACATGTAAAAAGGCTAGAGATTCTAATAGGTTGCAACTATTAGAGTCTCTAGCCTTTTTTATTGTTTACCTTATATTTTATTTACGCATAAAATATAAGGTAAACATCACTATACTGATAATAAAGAGAGCAATAGGCAACGCAACAATTAATAATCCTGCAATAATGATACCAAAGATTATTTTCGTAAGCATGCCCGTCTGCCCCATATTGAAATTTACATGTTTTACATAAATTCGCTGGTTTTCATGATAATCATTATATCCTGCAGATTGCTTTTCTGGATCTTGCTCAATAGTAAGACCTGCAAAATCCTGCTTTTCCTCTGGAGTCAGTATTTGAACTTTATGCTCTAACTCGCTGCATTTAGAACATAGCTGCTCATCTGGCTGTATTTCAACGCCACAAACGCTACATTTCATGATTACCTCCTAGCATAACAAAGATTCCACCTCTGCTATTGGTATTGAATTCGCTACCTATATTATTCTGCAAATAAACAAATTACAAATCCATCCTCACTTAAATATCGTGGATCAAAATTCTCCAACTGCAATACATCAAATAATTGCGTCCTTATTTTATAGATACTGGCTAGTGAAATCCCCTTTTTTTCTGCAACTTGATCCATTGCAATGTTAATAACGCCATTAATTTGGGCATAAGCTACAAGTAATCCAACTGCCCAATTTTCAGGTTTACGCACATTAACAACGCTCAATTGACAAAAATCATACCACATTTTTTCAAGCAACCGTTCATCAAAGCGAGAAAGTCCATATTCTACTACTAAATTATGCAATAAACTCGTTACCGATTCCTTTGCTATGCGCTTTTCCTTAATGATCGGATAACTACGCTCTAATTGGCTCAAGGGCGTCACATTGACTTTAGCAAGAGTAACCAAAATATTGATTGTATGGCGAACGACAAGCGCATGCCGCTTAAAAAAATCTACTAAAGTAGCTTTTGGCTCTTGTATTATAAATATTTCATTTTGCCGCATTACCTCATCTTTAATGCGTTTTCTAAGATTTATACTAACTTCTAAGCTTGTAACATAATTAATCATAACTAAACCTTGAGAAAAAATATGTCCAAAAAATAATAAATTTTTCAATATTTTATAATTAAAATCAGGTGTTGGTAATTGGAATGTCTCATTGGTAAATAAATTAATACATTCCACCAAATCCTGACTTATAATTTTGTTTATATAAAAAACTGTAAAGCTAGATCCTAATAAACTTTGTAAAATTTTATATTCATCTGGAGTGAGACGTTCACCACAGGTGGTACTAAAATATTCTAAAGGTTTTAAATCATTTTCTAATAAATGATAATCAAATAAAAAATAATCCCAAAATCCTAACCAAAAATCCTCTTCTACTTCTTCTGCTGTATTATCAAATGGACCTGTGTATAAGTATAAAGCACGTTCAAAATCCTCTGTAAACTCTTGTTGTTGAAAATATTTGCCCAGTTTTAACATTAGGCTCTCGACGGCTTCACCAATAACGATACCAAAAAGGACTTTATCATCAAAATGATCACCAACATCTTCCATACTCTTCAATCCTTCTATAATCGATTGAGACTTAAGAAGATTTATCTTTTTGCCACCACTGATTTCTTGTGCCGCTTCTTTGATTTCATCTAGATTCATGATCATTTTTTTTGTATATAAATACGTATAAAATTCAATAAGAATATTAAAAAAATGACGAACTGATTTTAATGTTATTTTGAAACCACTTATATTTTCACTTAACCATTTAACAATAAAACTATATTCTTCCAAACTGATTTCATCTAAGTTCTCATTGTTAAAATGAGTTAAATAAAGAATGAAAAATTGTATTTGATGCCATGTATCTTTAAGCTTATCATCACTAATTCCCTGCCAAGCCTTTTGGCGTAAGAATCCGTCTACCCATTCTTGCTGAATAATAGGTTCCCACACAACGGCTTCATCATAAAAAATTTGTACTTGATCATACACATTTTTTTTCATTAAGTATAAAATTCTCCTTTAAAGCATAGCTTCCACAAACAGTTATTGCAAACATTACAGATTATTATAACATTTTTCCTGATGCTCAACCAGTAAAAGCATAATGATATTTCTTCATTTATTAGAATTACATTTAATCGTCTATAATATATCTACGAATACGGAATTATGTTATAATGTTCCTCGTGAATTGACGATTTTGAGTAAATTGAGGTGTTATCATGTTAAAAAAATCAATCCTATTTTTTTTAATCATATTTCTACTAAATGTATCATTGTGCTTAGCTTCCCCTGATGATAATGCAATGATTGCTGTCGCTCTATATGTTGACACATCAGGCTATTATGTCCCTGGAACAGATTTTCTCACCAAAGCACTGAATGAAGTGATTCGTTTTAAAATTAATGCTTTATTTCTAGGTAGTGAAGTGCAGTCAGGAAATGCAGTATTACGTGATCTTGCCCGTTCTGGCATTATCAATACAGCATCAGCTACCCCTGATTTATTATCTACATACGCAAGTGCAGCTCATGTTAACTATGTTATGCTTTTTACCATTCATCCACTAGATGTTTCTTTAGATCTTAAGGCGTTTTCATCAGCAACTAACTCATGTATTGTTGATAAATCCTTAACTAAACCCGATGGCATAGAAGCTTTATCAGTCCTTGATACCTTTTCATCTATGATCGGCGAGCAAATTACTCAAATCTATCAGACGATCCATTCTTAAGAAAAGAAATCCTATTCGCTGATGTAAGTGAATAGGATTTCTTTTCTTATTATCCTTTAATAATTTCAGAAAAATAAATTACAGTTACTGTATCTTCAATATGTATCGTTTTTTCATAAATAATTTCAAAAAAGCTGATTAATTCTTCTACCGTTTTTATATCAGGATTTTGTTGGCTTAGATCCTGTGTAGTTAGTTCCGAAAATTTCTTGGTAATTGCTTTATCAATAATTGCTGTATATATTCTTCTTTTGACACTATTTTTTTTTCCTACAGTAAGCCAAACTACAGAATTTTCCGGATACGTGTCTCTAATATCACCAAGTCGAATCGTAACGTTTTTTTGGCGATTCATCAATAATTTTTCATTATGAGGCGATAAAAAATTTAGTGCAAACATATTTCTTCTCCTTTAGCGATTTTGTATCATTACTTAAATATATATTTAATTCTTATCGGTTTGATTTTCTATAATAATATCAAAGGGGCTCTTACCTTCCGTATAACCACACTGATCACATTTCCAATCATCAGTAAAACTTTCATTTAGACTGATTTTATGCATCTTACCTAGATGACATTTGTACAGTTCTTAGGTTTTTTTTGCTTAGGCATACTATCTCGCCTCCTACCATTTTAGTGTAAGGTTCGGCAAAAGATGTTATTTTCCTGCATTTTAACATAATGAACACTAAAAATAGATAAATGCCATTTTTCTTTATAAACTTTTTATAAAAGAAGACGGCACCTCCAAGGTGTCGCCCTATTACTTATTTTTCCGGTTGTCTAGGCTCTGCTGAAGATGTTGTATTTACTTTGGAATTTGGCCATGAAGCCTTTGTTTTCCCTTTTTCTCCTTGTTTAGAAGAGATATCTTGTGTTTTATGGGGTGGTTTCGTTGTCTTCTTCATCTAATCATCTCCTTTGCATTATCCTATGAAAACAACAGCTCAATTGCGCCAATCCGTAATGAAATATCCTAATCCAATCAAAAACATCTACCCTTTTCTTATTATAATAATGTTCTATAACAGCATTGGTACCTCCTGTATTTAAGCTGCATACAATACATTACGTCATAAGAATAAATTACTAGAAGGAGGAATACTTATGGGTTTCGGTTTTGGCGGAAACGGCAACGGACGTGGTGGTAATTGGGTTGTCATTATCATTATAATCATCTTATTATTCTGCTTCTCATCGGATGATTGTTCTTCTAATTGTTAAATTCTGAAAAGTACTCGATCAAATCCTATCTTTTGCAACCACGTCGAAAAACGTGGTTTTTTCTTTGAAACATTAATTAACATCGCTATTGTTTCTAGTGATCGCCGTTTCTTTTAGAATTATATCTATAATTAAATCTGCCATATTTTTTGGCAATTGATCTGGAGGATACATCCCATCTTTTTCATCTTTAGCACCGTGCTACCGGATTATATACTTTCCTTTCTTCTCTTTATTCATTTCCCACACCTCCCACATAACCTATGCGTTATGGCTTTTCCAACATTACTATAACTAATCTACTTTGAGATATCCAAAGACTCTATCAATAATCGTAACCAGCAACATAAAGCAGCTACTGAAGTATTCTCCTTCAGCAGCTGCTTTTATTTATTCACTAACAGATCAAATTTCTTCTTACCGCAGCCGTTTATTAGCGATGAATGCACTTCACATAGAAGATACATTGATGATGGATACAGCGGCGAGTATTTAGATAATACCCTTTTTTCTTTATAACAACCATTCACACTTAGAGCTTAATTTGCTAAATAAAGTTCTAAGTGTGAATTTTTTTATTCTTTTTTTAAAAAATGTATTAGCTATCCTCTGCTGACAGACTTTTGCCTAATTTACCGATAGCTTTCTTCTCAATTCGCGAAACATAGGATCGAGAAATTCCCAGCATTCTTGCGATGTCTCTCTGCGTTTTTCGATTACCATTTGGCATACCGAACCTCATTTCCAATACCCATTTTTCTCTGCTGCTCAAACGATTAATTTGCTTATTCAATCGTTCATGTTCGCATTGTGTTTCTACCGCCTCAGCTACTACATCAGGTGCTGTTCCTAAAACATCAATTAATGTAATTTCATTACCATTTTCATATTATCTGTTTATAAAATTTAAACAGATAATCATCTTACTTATCAAGTATTAGCTCTAAAATATCATGAGCAATCCTTCTCAGGTTTTCTTCATGCCTTTCCTTTTCACGTCGCTGACGCTCATGCCATTCTCGATCATTTTCATTTGGGCGCCTTTTCATTTCACGTTCGTGCCGTTCATTTTCAATTCGTTCTCGTTCACGACGATCTTGATCTTTGTCATGTTGACCATGCCGATCTCCGCCATGTTGCTGCGAAGTTAAGTTATATAATGTTGAAGCTTCTACTAATGATGCGCTAAAGCCAATCTGAATTATTCCTACCATTGAAAAAACAATCATTTTTTTTACTACATTATTCATAAGAAATCACTCCTATTTATTTAGTACAATCTATAAACGACCTGATTTTTTCTCAGTATTACTTTATCAGTTGCTTTCACAACTTTAGGTCTCATTAAAAGATGAGATAGATGTATGCATACATCTATCATAGATTCATGCTCTAAGCTTGATGAGGTGGAATAACTGACTTTTTTATAAGTCTAAGGCTGAATTGTCATTTATATAGTCTTAATATATAATGTAAATGTAACAATATTGTTACAGATTATCTACATTTGTATTACTTCTAGAGCGGAACTGCTAACATTTGAACATTGATCACACCGTAACACTGTACATTAACATTAGGTTTTTTAAATCCATTTTAATACTAGATTATGGTGTCGACTTAGACTCATCATTTATAATGAAATATCCTTTTGCATGAGTCAAGACCGCCCGCTTAGCGGGCGGCTTGCTCCACCCCTATAAGGGGATATGAATCGCCGGTATCTTAAGATACACGACGGTTTCGCCAGCTGCAAAGGCTGTTACTCGTCACCCTTAAAAGGGTCTTTATACTCTTTTACACTTATTTGATCTGCTATCATATCTTCCTGAATCTGATTCTTTATATACTCTTGTATTACTTTTTTATTGCGCCCTACTGTATCTACGTAATATCCTCTACACCAAAAATGCCGATTGCCAAATTTATATTTTAGATTGCTATGTCTCTCAAATAGCATAAGGCTGCTCTTTCCTTTTAAAAATCCTATAAAACTCAATACACTTATCTTGGGAGGTATCGATAATAACATATGGATATGATCGATACATGCATTTGCTTCTATTATTTCAACTCCTTTCCACTTACATAGCTCTCTCAAGATCTTTCCTATTTCCATCTTTAATTTCCCATAGATTTCACGTCTTCTATACTTGGGCGAGAATACTACTACATGATATTTACAGGTCCACTTTGTATGTGCTAAACTATTGTTGTCCATTAGACACGACCTCCATTGGCTTTTTAGATTGGCTGACGAAACCACATCTATATTAGCACAATTAGGAGGTCTTTTTTTCACGTCTTAACGCTAAAACTCTTCCCCTCTCACCAGCATAGCTGGTGGTTCTTTACAAAACAAAGAGCCAATTACGTTTTTTCTACGCAATAGGCTCTTGTTTTCATACTATTTATATCACTCGCTAAGCAAGCTCTGATTCAGGCATTAGTAGCCCCCAAAAGGCACCATTATTTACTTGTAATCTTTTTCATTACATCATCAGTTATATCCTGCCCACCATAAACAACACTGCCTTTATCCACTATAGTTTCTAAACCTTTAGCTTTAGCAATTGCTGCAACGGCGGCATCTACTTTATTTTGCAGAGCTACCAACAACTCTTTCTCTTTAATTGCAAGACCTTGCTGAAGCTGTTGATAGTACGCTTGTTTCTCTTGGTCATTCATATTGGCTGATTTGGAATCTAAATCACTTTTTGCTTGCACAACTGCAGCTTTCATTGTATCTTGAGCTTTAACTGCATCAGGATGCTGTTGGACTAGAAGTTGATAATTCACTACTCCAACTTGAGAAGCATTATTTTTTGAGGCGGCATATGTTGTATTCGGTTGAACAATTGTTACTATACTCAAGAGTAGGAAAGTTCCTAAAAAGATATTTTTCAATTGTTTGCTGTTAATTTTCATCGCTGGTCCTCTTTTCTGTCATTAGAATGACATTTATTATGATTTGTTCAATAAGAAACTGAACAATTGGTCATCTGAATTACATAGATCAGTGCATATCCCATATGTATGTTTTGTCAAAGCCTCTGTTGCCAACTTCAGCAATTTAGAACGCTAAAACGCAGTGTCATTCACCCTACACAGAATATTTTCTATTCCCATGTTTACCAACTATAGTTACTAGTTAGCTTTACAAGAATTTTATTCAACTACTCCTTTCAATTTATTCTTCAATAATTATACAATATTTTTGTTACAATTTGGTGACAATAATTGAAAATATTAATTTATTTTTTAAAACCTACTAAGCTTAAGTAACAAGTTTAATCTCATTAAAGAAAAAGGGGCTGTCGCACTAAGACAGCCCGAAAAGAAAACAAAAGGAGGCAACCGGCAGTAGCCGGAAGCCGTCTTTTGTTGTAAAATCATGTTTGTGAAATCAAAGAAATTACAACCAGATTATACAACAAACGGGAGTGTATATCAACTGGTTATACCCATGGACATCGGAGAGAAATGATCCCGGCAGATGATTTGGTACGGTTACTCAACGCGGTAATGGAAAGGATAGATTACAGCAAATTGTACGCCGCGTACTCCCGCATGGGGAGAATCGAGAAGTCACCGAAGCGTTTGTTCAAGATACTCATATACGGATATATGAACGGCCTCAATTCCAGCCGAAAGCTAGAACGAGCCTGCCGGCGGGACGTCAACCTCATGTACCTGCTGGGCCGGGAAAAAGCACCGGATCACGCCACGATCGCACGGTTTCGCAGCGAGCGGCTGACAGAGGTGGTGGACAATTTGTTTACCCAGCTTGTACGGCTGTTGGCCGCTGCAGACGAACTGTCGCTGACAAGCGTTTTCATCGACGGAACCAAGCTGGAGGCCAATGCCAACCGCTACAGTTTTGTCTGGAAGAAATCGACGCAAAAGAATGAAGAGAAACTGCGCAAACGGCTCAAAGCCCTGCAAGCCGAATGCGGCCTCGTCTTTGTCCATGGCAAGGGACAACGCAAGACGTCGCTGCAGCGAGCGGTTCAAACGGTGGAAGAATATCTTTGCCGGCAAAAGAAGTACAACGACTACAACCACAGCTTCGGAGAACGCAACAGCTTCTCCAAAACGGACAGGGATGCCACGTTTATGCGGATGAAAGAAGACCACATGAAAAACGGGCAGCTTAAACCGGGCTACAACGCATATTGGCGGTGGACCCCGAATATATCGTAGCCGCCATGATCAGTCAGGAACGAAGTGACAGCCAAACGTTGATCCCGATACTGGAGACGCTCAAAGGGATGGGGTATACAAAACCCGTAGCCGACGCGGGGTTCGAGAGTGAGGAGAACTACACCTGGTGCGAAGAAAACGGGCAAATCGCATTGATTAAGCCGGCGAATCACGACAAAGCCAAAACTCGTAAATACAAAAGTGACATCGGCCGACGGGAGAACATGCCCTACGACGCAGATAATGACAGCTACCTTTGCCATATGGAGCACCCCATCCGGGCGGCCTATGAGAAAAAGACCAAGTCAAAGGCAGGCTACCCAATCGTGACCACGGTATATACCTGCACCGAGTGCGCCGACTGCCCGCATAAGGCCCAATGCATCAAGGGCAAGAGCAAGACGCCGCTGGAAGAACGGAGCAAGAACCTGTATGTATCCAAAACCTTTCTGCGCCAGAGAGAAGAAATGCAAGCACGCATTCAAAGCGAGGAAGGTATCTTATTACGCATCAACCGCTCCATTCAGGTGGAAGGCGCATTTGGGGTGCTCAAGCAGGACATGGGCTTCCGGCGGTTTCTGATGAGGGGCCGCGTCAAGGTGCAGACTGAGTTCCTGCTGCTGTGCATGGGATATAACCTAAACAAGCTCCACAACAAAATCCAAAGCGGTCGGTGTGGAACCTATTTGCATATTCCCAAAGCATCCTGATCAACTCATACAGACGTTTCCTTAGGGGGAGAGGCTTTCCTCTATTTTGTTGTGCCCATAAACTGGCTACCGCTCTTCTTCTTATTCCTGCCTCTAGGATTTCCCTTCCTAAATTTACCCAAAAGGGCGTGTCGCTTTGCGTTTTTTCAAAAAACGTTTTGCGACACGCCCTTTTTCTTATTGCAAAGGATACAATTACCCTTTATCCGACCACTTCGGATCACTGTTATTATCAATGATTCACTAATGCTTTCTCTAGCTCTTTATAAAAAATTTCACTCTTAACATATGATTCTAACAACATACATGATTCTTTCGATACAGTAACTTTCCCACTTACCAAAGAATCTACACTTTGTGCTAGGGTAATATCCCCTTGTTGCACTAACTCTTTATAAATTTGCTCTAATCCTTCTGTATTCCCACTTTGTAAATCATTAACACTGTTAATGATAAATTTTTCACATTGTGGAAAAAATAAATATGTATTTAGATAAGCCATGAGATGATCTTCTTTTTTACTCTGCCATCCACTAAATATTGACGTTAAGGTATTTGCAATACTGACCACATGTTCCATATCTTCTTCTCCCCCTAATATTCTTTACTTTATTTTATGTAAAAGTCATCTTACTATGACTTCAATGTTTAGTTTTTATTCTGACTTACCTTATAGTATTTCGGCAAATATGTTTTTTCTCCTTTAATAAATAAAAAATTCAGTAAAATCAATTTATTGACTTTTAAGCTTTATCATTTTATTCGTCATTAATTTATGATATGTATTAAGCAAAATGTCTAGCTCCCTACTGACAGCAATGATTTTAGGATCTGTAAGTTTTTCATTTTTATTTTGAGCCAATTTATTTAATTTTTCTCTTAATTCTTCAACCTTGTTTAAAATTTCTTCTATCTCAGGCATATAAACACCATCCTTTATAATAGTGTTGACGATAAAGAAATTTTTTATTCAAAGAGACTCATATCCATGCTATTACGATGTTTCTTATGGTGTTTGCTTGAACGTCCTTAGAGCAATTATGGTAGAATATGTCCATATACTAAATGTACATACGATGTATTAAATATTCTTCCACTAAAGAAGTTCTCAAAATAATGTATTATCTCCCCATCTATGATGATTTAATATTGTCTGTCAGCTTTTTACTAGCTCTCGCTGGTTACTTTTTATCATACTCAGCATTAATTCTCAGCCGTTCCTCCACTGGCAACGAATTCCAGATATCCCATGCATGACGATAAAACTCACGGAGTACCCTTTCCTTTTCTGCTGTCGTCATGTAAGGAGGAGCAACAACATGAACGATTGTATTTTCCAAATAATATGTAGCATCGTATTTTTCTTCCATAGAATTTTCACCTCAATTATATATATGAAGATGATCCCTAAGGACGACCCTATAAACGGTCATTATTATCATATTTTTAATTTTTGATTATATAAATGCATTAAAAAGACACAGCAATGATTGATATAAATGGCTAGGCTGTGTCTTTGTTAAACTCCAAAAATTTAATTGTAGGATCTTACAATGATACTCAATCTTTAAACGTTAGAACTTCTGATAAACTAGACTCATTGGGACAAAATAACTAATTTGACTGGTAAGTTTGATGCACCTGGGGGGCTGAAAGTAAATGATAATGACTCACTACTATCATAAGTACCTAAGAATGAGAACTCTTTCCATTTATTATCCTCAAAATGAATCTTTCCCCGGGGTGTTGCTAAAGGACTCCAATTTACCTCTGGATGGTGTATCCCTATGGCACCTGCGTAATACCCGCCCAGCGGTACAAGATAATAGGAAATTCTCCGAGTATTTCTTCCAGGAGGTTTAATATCATAAACTACACCATAATTTCCATAATTGACGACCTTTGTTCCATCTATAGCGTCAATCCCTCGCAAATAAGGGTCGATCACATTATCGGCCAGCGTTATCCCCACAGCTCTATATAGAACTGGATTATAAGGATCCACTGAGTAAAGCTTTCGATTTGCTCCTTCAAATGTACCACGCAAATGCCACTGGTCTGCAGGCAGTACTTGAGCTATTTTAGAAAATGTAACACTCTCTTCAAATAATGGCAGCATCATGACTTTAACATTGATTTGACGGTCAACAGTAAAGTCATAAATACCGTGAATCAACATATTAGGCAAAACTGCTGTAGCGCTTATTTCTGCTGCTAAAGGTATTACACCGCCTGGCGGAATATCAATTTGATATTCCGCTGCTCCTCCAGCAAAATATGACATCTGTGTTTCTTTTCCTACTGCAAGCCAGGCATAGCCTGGGCCGCCCAAACTAGACTTGCTTACATTAACATGAGCAGCTTCTTTACCTTTGTTCTCTAAAACTACTTCCATTTTCTTAGCCGTCTTTGATGCGTTTACATGATAAAAAAAGAGACGAACACTTCCTTCTACTTTGTCCTGATACAAAACTCCATCACTTTCTACCATTTCAGGACTATCTGATAGTAGAAGTGTGCCACCGAGGGAGCTACTCTTCATCTCCCACTCTGGAAGCCTTTCTATATTATCCATCCTAATTTCTCCATAAGCCACAGGTATGGATTCCTGTCCCATGATTACGATCATAATTGTAATCCAAAGTAACCTTATTGCTTGTTTCATCTTATGCCTCCGAATCTGTAATATATAATTCCACTATTCCACCGTATATAAAAAGATTGTTTTATAAATAAATCCCCCTAGCAACGTTTCCTAGGGGAGAATAAAATTTCACTACTACCCTAATGTCAGATTTTCCTAGATATAAGTATATTTCCATTCTAGGCCACTGTCAAATGTCATATGTTTATAAGATCGATTAACAGCCATATGGCAACAAAGAAGGTGCTAACTTGAGTAATCTGCATAATAAAGACCTAGAGCCTTCTTGCTTCTATCTTCGTAAATCGAGAGAAGATCAAGAGGCTGAAGCAAGAGGCGATGGAGAAACACTTGCCAAGCACAAAAAAGCATTGTTTAAAATAGCTAAAGAACACGGTATAACCATCACCAAAATCTTTGAAGAAGTTGTCTCTGGAGAAAGTATCATTCATAGACCTGAAATGTTAAATCTACTAAAGGAAATTGAATTAGGAAAATGGAAATCTGTTTTTTGCATGGACATCGATCGTCTGGGCCGTGGCAAAATGCAGGATCAAGGCCTAATTATAGAAACCTTTAAACAAGCGCAGACTAAGATCGTAACACCACGCAAAATATATGATTTAAACAATGAATGGGATGAAGAATACACAGAATTTGAATCCTTTATGGCCCGCAAAGAGTTGAAGATTATTACCAGACGTTTACAAGGCGGTCGAATTCGCTCACTCGAAGAAGGCAATTATCTTGGAGCAGTTCCACCATATGGATACCTCATTGAAAAAAAAGATCGCAAGAGATACTTGATTAAACATCCAGAACAAAGTGAACCTACAGCATTAATATGGAAATCATATCAACTTGACATGGGAGCAAACAAGATCGCTAATGAACTAAATCAAATGGGATATCTGTCTTATTCAGGTAAAAAATGGTCTGCTTCATCAATTCTAGCTATTTTAAAAAATCCAGCCTACGCCGGTGTAAATGCCTGGAAAAAAGTAGCATCTAAGAAATCTACAACGCGCACTGGCAGAGAAACCAGACGTCGCCCCAGGGAAGAACAAATCTGGATATATGATTGTCATGAACCATATATAACCCTTGAAGAATTCGAGCAGATACAAGATATGCTATCCCAAAAATACCATCCACCCTATCAGTTGCTGAATGGAGTTACGAACCCGCTTGCTGGATTAATTAAATGTGATATATGTGGCGGTTCTATGATTTATCGACCTTATCAGCATCAGCACTTTCCACATTTAATGTGTTACAACAGGCATTGCATGAATAAAAGCTGCCGCTTTGAATATGTTGAGAAAAAACTGCTTGAAGGTTTACAGCTATGGCTTAATAACTATCGTACTCAATGGGATCTTTTTATACCAAAAGAGCAGTATAATGCTGTTAAGAATAGAGAAAAAGTCCATCATAATCTCAAAAAAGAACTAAAAGAATTAGAGCAGCAAAAAGATAACTTACATGATCTTTTAGAAAAAGGAATCTATGATACTGCTACATACCTGGAAAGATTAACTAAGCTCTCGGAAAGAATTGCGACTGCACAAAAAAAAATAGACAAAACAGCATTTGAATTGTCTAAGGAAATACAAAAGGAAAAAAGCAGAAAAGATATTATTCCTAAAATCGAAAACGTTTTAAAAACCTATGAGAAATCCAATGACCCTACAGAAAAAAATAAATTCTTAAAATCAATTTTAGAACATGCCACATACAGAAAAGAAAAATGGCAAAAAGGAGACACATTTACATTGGTCTTACGCCCTCGTTTACCGCAATGATTACCGGATCGTAACCTCATACCGATAAATATAAAATGTTAATTCATTACCTTCCTTATCTACGCCAATAGGATCATATAAACTAACTTCAGCACGAGTCCGCCGGGTACTTCTTAGATGCATTAATATTTCATTTTCAATACACCGCGCTGCATAGGTTGCTAAACGAATTTTTTTAGCAACATCAAATGTATTAATTGCTTTTATTAGACCTATTGTACCAATGGAAATTAAATCATCAGTATCCTCTCCAGTATTGTCAAACTTTTTAACAATATGAGCTACTAATCTTAGGTTCCGTTCGATTAATACATTCTTAGCATTTTCGTCACCGTTCTTCAACCGCTCCAGCTGTATCTGCTCTTCCTTTTCTGAAAGAGGCAAGGGAAATGTGTTATTTGTTACATAAGAAACTAGCACAGAAAGACTTTTTACAATAGAAACCGCCAGTGCCATAAAAAAAGACATCAAATTTTTCACCCCCGCAAATCACTTGCTTCATTGTATGGTATAATCGTCATTCTTGTGCCTGTTAATTTTTGTATATCCATTTCAGACCGTTTATTAATTTTATTTTCTGTAAGACTTGCACCTTACGATTATATAGCATATAATCGCACAAGGAGAGTGATATAATGGAACCATATATTGGAGATCTTCAGCTGCTACTAGCGACCGTTCTTATAATCATCTATATGTTATGGGATAGACTCTTCCCCGAATAACAGCATTCAATGGTTGCATTTTCTTATTGATTCTGTATGGAATGTACCGCATCTCCCAGCACTTTGCCAATGCATTTACTTAATTTCATAACGATAGACAAAGGGGTGCTTTGCAAGTCTAAATATCCTAGATATCCACTGGCATTGACTACACCAATAATAGAAATAGTACCGATGCATGGCAATTTATTACCAACAGCAATACCAGCCTCTAAGCTGCCTTCCCATATTTCAATATTCCCAACTTCATCATTTTTTCCTAAACAAGCATCAACTGCAATAATAATCGGCTGATGATGCTGTTCCTTTATATTTTGAATCACGTTTACTAAATTACCGGCATGAACAGGCATCTCTAAACTTCCGTATACGGTGCATATTGTATGTTCTACTAAATAAGATCCTACTAAAGGACCAAGAGCATCACCAATATATCGATCTGAACCAATGCAAAGGATAATAATCTTTCTATGTTCTAGTTCCTCCTGCTGTTTTAATAGATTTACCATATAATGATACATTTTAGGATAAACAATAAGATCATTTACATTCACAATTAATTTTTCAGCGATTTTTTTTTCCATATTTACAATCTCCTCTTCTAATCTATCAATAAATATCTATGCTTACTTCTCATAAAGAAGACTTGATTAAGATGGAGTTCTAACTCCACCTTAATCTTAGCCGCACTTATCCGCCAGACTGAACCGCTCTAAGACAAATAACTTTGATAGCCTATACTCGCATACAATAAAACCTCTTTGCTCCAATTTGGCAAAGAGGTTTTATTCATATTAAAAAATTCTTTATTTCTATAATTACATTTATCATCATACATTATATTGCATAATGCAAGATGGAGGTAATGGAATGTATGTCATGATCGCTTTGCTTTTAATTGGTATAACCTTGTTATTAGGTGGTATTTTCTTCATGCGTTTTGGACTTCAAAAATTATTATGGACTAAACTGCAAGCCTTCTTAGGGCAACTAACTAGTACACCTTTACGCGGTTTATTGGTTGGCACCTTAGCGGCAGCTTTCATGCAAAGCAGTACTGCCGTATCTTTATTGACTATAGGCTTAGTTCATGCTCAATATTTATCATTTTATCAAGGTTTAGGAATTATCTTAGGTGCTAATATTGGCACATGCTCAACGGTACAATTAATGACAATTGCAATACCAGAAAAACTCATCATTCCTTTATTTCTGTTTTTTTTGCTGTTCACAATTCTTTGCAGGAAGTTTCGATATTTTGGTATGGCAATCTCAGGCTTATTAAGTATGTTTATTGGTATGAGCATCTTATCAGAAGCCTTAAGCAATATCTCAGAATTTACAACTGTCATTGACTATTTACTAGCATCTCAAGAAAATTCACTTTATGGCATTGTCGGCGGAATTATTATTACTCTTTTATTTCAATCTAGCAGCGCGGCTACTGGAGTGCTAATGGTCTTAGCCAGTGATGGTATCATCGACTTAACAACAGCCACCTATGTAGTCTATGGTAATAATATTGGCTCCTGCTTATCATCCTTTATCGTTGGAGTTACCGCCTCTTTAGCTGCTAAACGTTTAGCAGTAGCACACATTCTTCTTAATATATTGGGAGTTATTATTTTTTTCCCTTTAACTAGCGTGCTCACAAAAATAGCCACTAGTCTTACAGCAGATTTTGCTGGACAAGTGGCTATTGTACATACACTCTTTAATATTATTTCTTCATTGGCAGTGCTTCCCATTATACACCAATATGCTAATTTAGTAATGCTACTCATCCCCAAAAGAAGATGATATTTGCTCTTTTAGCCTTTCTTTGAAAGCAATACATTGCCTAATGATTGTCATAATAATATAGAATAATATAGCTGTCATGACAATTGTACCGCCTGGAGCAATATCCAAATAGAATGATGACGTTAACCCAATAAATACAGATAACATCGAAAAAATTACTGCCCATCCCATCGTCGCCTTAAATCCCACTCGTAATAAATGAGCTGTTGCCACAGGTACAATCATCAAGGCGCTAACGAGCAAAATTCCAACTATCGTCATACCAACAACTACAACCAACGCCGTTAATATGCTAAACAGCATATTAATCATCCCAGTGTTAATGCCTGCCACATTTGCAATATCTTCATCTAAAGACATTAACATTAGCTTATCAAATAAAAAATACACAATAAGTAAGACTAAAGTACCAGCACCAGCTATTGTTATTACATCCGTTAATGATACGGTAATAATACTGCCAAATAAAAAACTTAATAATCCTGTACTTGGCATTCGTGTCATAGTACTGAAAATAATAGCCATTGCTGCTCCAGCATAAAAGAATATTGCTAACCCCATATCAGCAAACGCAATATGCCTTCTACGAACTAATTCAATTCCTACTGCACCGGCTATCGTTAAAATCAAAGCTCCCACTACTGGATACAGCCCTACCATATATCCACCTGTTACACCGGCAAAAGCAATATGCCCTAATCCGTCTCCAATCAAAGATTGACGACGCACCACTACAAAACTGCCAATTAGTGGACATACAATACCTGTAATTAAACCTGCCAGCAATGCTCTTTGAATAAAGTCATATTGAAAAAATTCCATATTTTCGCCTCACTGCCCTGTATAATACCACAAATGTCGTGATTGGGCATGCGTACCATCAAACTCCTTGCTGCTGCCAAAAAAACAAAGTTTGCGATTAATACATGCTACCTTATTTGCCCATGATACAGCTTTTTCAATATCATGGGATACCATAACAATTGTAATACCAAGATTTTTATTTAATGTTCCTAATAATTCATAGATTCTGGCACTAGCCTCATAATCAATTCCGCTAGTAGGCTCATCTAAGAGCAATAATTGTGGATTGGCAGCTAACGCCATCGCTACCATTACTCTTTGCTGCTGCCCTCCTGAAAGCTCACCAATTCGCCGATCACGCAGATTTTCTACACCTACTAATTCCATCATGTGATTCGTAATATGGTTAGCAGCCTTTTTCTTCGCAGCAGCAGCTCCCAATGTTAGACCTAAAGCAACAACCTCTTTTACAGTTGCAGGAAATCCTTGCACATTTTTCCCATAGTTCTGGGGAACATAACCAATTAATCCATGTCCCTTTGCTGTAAATATATCTTTCCCACCAATCTGAACTTGTCCTCTTGTTGGCTTTATAAGCCCGGCTATAATCTTGAGCATCGTACTTTTTCCTGCTCCATTAGGACCAACAACAGCAACAAAATCACCTTGTGAAATCGTTAGAGATATATTATCTATCGCAACATTGGTATTATAGGAAAAATGAATATCAAACAATTTCACTTCACACATTATCGATTCTCCTCACAGAGTTTTACAATTCGAACATAAACCTAATAGCTCTACATTATGACGAATAAGTTCATATCCGCTCTTTCTAAGCAATTTTATAAATTCTTCATCAATTGGACAATAATCAATACAAACGGCCTTACCACATTTTACACAAACTACATGATGATGATGATTTGCATGGGCCAATTCATAACGTGTTCGTTCTTTACCCATTCCAGTTATCGGTATCAGCACACCATTCTCTGTCAGCATATTAATATTTCGATAAATCGTATCTAAGCCTATATCGCTATATTCTTGACGTACCAAATTCCAAATTTCATCTGCAGTTAATAAACCTGCAGTCTGCACTATTTTTTCCATAATGATACGCCGCTGTGGTGTTATGCGATAACCTTTTTCCTTTAATTTCTTCATTACATCATATATCATTTATATCTTTCCCTTTTTTACAAATAATAAGATTCTTATTAGAACGGCAAAAAAATAAGGTTACTATGTAATTGAAAACCAAAAGCCAAATACCTATTTGTTCTGCCTTGCTAATGACACTATAACCTATTCATACCAATTTTATATACGATAAAAATGAAAGTTCAGGATTACCACCTAAGTGATCTGGCAAAACCTTAGCCTTCTTGTACTTTAATTTTCTAATTTAAATACTAAATAAAAGTAAGGAGGCATTTTGCCTCCTATAAACCACATTATAAGACTCGGCGCGCTCCTAAGTAACGTGCTCCCCAATAACCGCTGTCCAATCGATCAATCACGACACCACGGCTAGAAGTAGCACTAATAAACTTTCCATTTCCCACATAAATACCAGAATGAGACGCACCGGCTTCATATGTAGTAAAGAACACTGTATCTCCCGGTTGCAAACGGCTGTACGATACAGACTGTCCAACTCCATACTGTTCATCAGCAGCTCTTGGCAGATAAACTCCAGCTTGCGCAAATACATATCGAGTAAAACCCGAACAATCAAAACCATTTGGTGATGTGCCACCAAATACATATGGTACGCCTTGATAACTCAATGCTACCTGTACGACTCTTCGTATGATAGCACTGGAACTATCACGGCTTACTGGCATTTCTCTACCCATAAGAGCACGATATGTCTGCATGCCAATTACTCCATCAGCATCCAAGCCCCTGTCTTTTTGAAAATCTTTTACTGCATTTGCTGTCATTTCGCCAAAATCTCCATCAGAACTACCAGCATTGTAACCAAGAGCATTCAATTGTGCTTGAATGTTAGCGATATCGTCTCCTTGGTCACCTTGATGATAGGCTGCAGCAGCGCAGGTTACAGTCCCTGCACTTACTAAAACTAGTAAGAACACTACCATTCGAAAAAACTTAGTCAATATGCATACCCCTCTCACTAGCCTCCGAGGTTAGCTGACGGGTTAGGGTTGAGATCCCCCTACTTTCAGGCAAATGGTAAAGCCGCCCTACACGTTTCACCCCAAAACTGTGGTTCCCCCGGTCCTGTGCCTTGATTAGGCATTTATAAAAACTGCACTATTATATCATTCGCTTTATTTTTGAAAAATCCTGCCCACATATCTCATTTTTTTACATATTCTATACTATGTTTTATGTAATTCATCGGTTACAATTTTATTTCCTATTATTACATATTAAATACAAAGAAATAGCAAAAGCTCTTTTATTCCTGCTTAAGCCGTTTATATTCTGCCCGTACCAGGTATAAAGGACGTTGTTTTACTTCTTCAAAAATACGACCTACATATTCACCAATAATACCTAATCCAAGTAATTGCAAGCCACCTAATAGTAAAACACTTGCTGTAATCGTTGCCCAGCCTGGTACTGCTTCTAGCGTAAATAGTTTAATATAGATGACATGCATTGTAACAGTAAAACTAATCAAGGCAAAAAGCAGTCCTATGTAAAAGGCAAAACGAAGTGGCAACTTAGAATAAGATGTAATGCCGTCTAAAGCAAAATGCAGCATCCTACCTAGAGAAAATTTCGATGCCCCTGCATAACGTTTTGGAGCAACAAATTCTACTAAAACTTGTTTATAGCCAATGGCTCCAATCATACCGCGAATAAAGCGTGCTCTTTCTTTAAAACGGCGAAAACTTTGAACTACTGCTTTATCTAGTAAACGAAAGTCAGAACCACCTTCTTGTATATGTACCTTCGATAATTTATTAATTATTTTATAGTACAAAGCAGAGGTAATGGATTTAAACCAGGATACACCTTCCGTACTAATTCGTATGGTTTGTACTACTTCAAATCCCTCTTCCCATCTGGTTAGTAAGAGGGGTAACATTTCCGGTGGATGCTGCATATCCCCATCCATGGTAATCACCCCATCCCCTTCCGCATAATCAAGTCCACAAGTTAAGGCCAATTGATGTCCAAAATTACGCGCCATAATCAAACCGCGTACTCTAGGGTCTTGCTGAGCTAATCTTTCTAATATGAAAGGAGTCGCATCTTTTGATCCATCATCTACAAAAATCAATTCAAAAGAATACGGCAGCAGCTCCATATATTTGCAGACTTCTTGATAAAAAACCTGAATGTTCTCTTCTTCATTAAACACAGGTACAACAATTGAGATTAACTTCATCTTCTCGCCTCGATTCTTAGCTGCTCACCTTTATGATTCCAATACACGACTCTCTTGCTTAAGATCTTGTCTTAACACTACTGCTTCTCTTAAATAAATATGCTTGATTTCCTTTTGAGGTAAATCTGTATTTAGTAATATAAGTACCCGAATGCACTGGGGGATACCATTTGGGCTATCAATTTCTTGTGTTCCAAATAATGGTACTTCTGTCCACCCAATATTTCTAGCAGCAATAGCTGGAAAAGTAGCATTAATGTCCGGAGTCGAACTAAAAATTACAGCACCTATATCCTCCACTTCGAATTCATTAGCTTGTACTATCGCAGTTAAAAGCTCTATTACTCTTTCAATAATTTCAGTGGATTCATTTTTAACTACTGTTGTAGCACCTCGGATACCACGCAACAAATTTATCATCCTCTCTGTTATTACATTTTAGATATAAATGATTCTATATAAACTGCTTTATATCCTCTATACATTATACAAAGGTTAGGATTTATTACAATAGCATGAGCCACAATGACTGCATTTCCACCATCCACATACAGGACATACTAAATTCGTCTCATTTAGTTCGATATACATTCCTTCATGGTGATCTTTCCAGCAAAACACACTGCCTTGATCCCTATATAGCACAACCTCATGAGCATCAACCCAAGTCTTTTCATTCCCCATAGTGAATAATAGCTCATTATGACCAGTTTCCTGATTTATCCGATATTCTTCGATCTTAATCTTTTCTTTTTTATGATCCTGCGTATATACCACATATAAATTTTTAATATTCATACTCCCTCACCCCTCCATAATTAATATGAAGTTTAAGAAAGATGTATACCATGGTAAAAATAAAACCTGGATTATACCAGGTTTTACCCAATGACTATGATCATTTTTGATAAAAGGTTTTACAGTTTGTTTGCTCACTTTGATTAGCAGCTTTGCCCCCACCATCCACATTTACCTCAATTGCAGAAGCATCACAGTGTTCACCATTCTTCCAATATTTACAATTTGAAACCGTACATTTTACACCAGCTAACATGAGTTCACCTCCTTTTTTTTCAATCTTAGTATACAAAAAAGCATTCTACTTTATCCATTAAGTAAAAAATATAAATGAAAGAAACAGGGAACGAAAAGCCTTCATGAGCTCCTCATTCCCTATAATCTAATCCAATTTGTAATTTTTTAAAACTTCTATATACATCTTCCATTTGCGAAGAAGCGATCTGAGGAAATCTTCCAATTTCAACAGTCTCCAGGATAGGATTCTTCGTCTGATCATAATGTACCCCATACCAGATCCCCGAAATACCACTCTCTATCCACTCAGCTGCTTCAGCACTATCTAACAAATCAATCTTAATATGACCTATCCCAAGAAAATCACGGATTTCTTGTCGTTCCTCTGAGGCAAGAGACATTTTATTAATGAAGATACTCCATGTTTCACCAGTATCAATAAAACGCTGCAACGCACCATAAATTTCAAACAATATCGCTCTCGCTTTTGGCGATTGATTTATTTCCTTACTCATCAAATTTCACAACCTCTATTTGCCATTCATGGAGCACTAGCAATATCTGCTCTATTATTACATCTACTTTTTCAGCTACAATAGGTGTCATTTCCAATCCAATATCAATTGTCAATGGCTGGACTCCCAATATCCTAATTTCTTGTACAGGTTTTTCCATTACATCCAATATCGCTAAGACATCTTGGATACCAAGCTCATGCATAGATACTTTTTCTTTAAAATATGCTTTAACCTCATTGTTTTGAAAATGATACAGAGATCCTGACGGCAAACTTCCAGCTACCGCATCTACCAAAATCAATTTATCTGTCTCAATTAAAAACCTTAGCAACTCCATGCCAAGTGTGCCGCCATCTAAGATCTGAACGTTTTGAGGAAAGGAGTATTGTTTTAAAAGTTGTTCTACAACTCTAACACCAAACCCCTCATCCTGCATTAATATATTGCCAACCCCTAAAACCGTGATCTGTTTCATTCTTTAAGATCTCCCACGTCATCAGGTTCTTTATCATAGAATTTAACACCCGAGAACATAGCCGATATTTCACCATATTTTTCACTCATATCAGCTCTTGTTGCCATATACACATGAATAATTACAAATAAAATGATCATCCATGCTACGTAATGATGAATGATATGAACAATATATTCATCCACAAGCAAATGATTAAGAGGTCCAAATAATTTGGATAACCAGCTATTAGGATTAATCTGACCATACATAGCAAAACCAGTAAAAGCTTCCAAAAATATCATACCATACACTCCGCCGTATCCTGCACGCGCCATTGAATTTCTTAGATAAGGACGATGCTCAGAGCGCAAAAAGCTGTAATGTAACCCCATATCTACCATACCTGTCCAGAATAATTTTGTCCAAGGCTTAGGTAACATACGGTCTCCTCTGTGAAGGATAAAACCATAAACTCGAAATATAAACGATGCCATCAGTATGTAAGCTGCAGCAAAATGAATAAAACGAATGGTTGACATTGACGCCCAATTACTAACCGCAAAAGTTGGCTCTACCCCTTGGCTACCAATGTAAAAAGGATTCCCAATGTATAAGCCTGTGCAGAATAAAACCGCAATAGCACCTACCATTAACCAATGAAAGATTCTCGTCCAAATGGTAAAAACGTAATAAACTGCTACAGTACGAACTTTCACTATACTTCCCCCTTACCTACCAATTCCTAAAGTCTCAAATAAGGATCACTATGCACAACCGTTAGCTCACGCCCAGAAGCATCATATAAATGAGTAGCACAGGCCAGACAAGGATCAAATGAATGAATAACTTTTAAGATTTCTAATGGTTTATCTGCAATTTTTACCTTAGTATCCATCATACTTGTTTCATAGGCACCATAACCAGATTTGCTATCTCTCGGGCACGCATTCCACGTAGATGGTACAACAGCTTGATAATTATCAATTTTTCCATCTTTAATAATCACCCAATGACTCAATGCGCCACGAGGTGCTTCTACAAGCCCTACGCCTCTAGCCTCTTTCGGCCAAGTACTAGGCTCCCATTTATCCGTATTCGCAACGGAAGTATCACCAGCTTTAATATTGTTTATTAATTTATCAAGATAATATTTACTAATATATCCCATTACTTGTGATTCCAATCCTCTTGCTGCCGTACGGCCAACCGTGGATAACAACCATTTTTCTGGTGGTAGATTTAACATGTTAGATACTGCATCTACTTGATCAACCATCATTTTTTCCACCCAAGTAGGCTCTGTAATAATTCCTTGTTTCACCTTTGTGTATACAATAATATAACGAGACAGAGGTCCAACCTCAGCCATTTTCCCTCTCCATTTAGGCGTCTTTATCCAAGAATATTTACCATTCTCATCAAGATACTTCCAATCCGTTTTACTCCCTTCTTTAGGTCCAGTAAACTTAGGATTGGTCACACCATTCCATGGATGTAAATCTTTATCTTTTTCAGGGTAATCATACCAAGAATGTTCAACCCCTTCTGTTAATACATCGGGATCGGAAAGATCTTTGGCTTCAAAAGGATAAAATATTGCTTTATCTACACCTTGAACAAAATTTTCTACCACTCCATCTGAACGCAGCAGTAAATTATTATGAAAATCGCCATTGGAAGTTCCTGAATATTTTTCATCAGGATAATCACCAAAGCCAATTACTCGTTCTTTTGCCAAACCACCACCATCAATATAACCCTGTTTAACATAGATCTCACCAATAGCAAGTACATCGGGTATGTAAAAATAATTATTCAAAGCAATGGTCATATTAATAGATGCATCAACCACTGCTAAACGTTCCGTATTAATTGGCGCATTCATATCATTCATAGAGATAGAACAAGGCATACCGCCAACTACATAGTGAGGATGAGGATTTTTACCACCAAAAACAACATGAGAAGTAACGATATCCCTTTGTCTATCAAGCATATTTAAGTAATGAGAAACTGCCATCAAATGAACTTCTGGCGGCAAAACATCATAATCGGGATGATCCCACCACTGTGCAGAAAAAATACCTAATTGACCACTATCCACAATTTTTTTAATTTTATCTTGAATGCTTCGAAAATACACAGTCGTAGCCTTAGGAAATTCTTTAGGATATGCTTCTGTATCAAATTCAATAGGACCTTTCACATTCAGATTATACTTCTCTAGTACTGTATTTTGCAGCGCTGCTGTCGCAGCTGGATCTGCTTTTAAAGCCGCTACAGGACTAACCCAGTCCAATGCATGCAAATGATAGAAATGTACAATATGGTCATGTACCATTTGCGTCGCTTCAATAATATTTCGAATATAGTTGGCATTTTTAGGGATTTCAATACCCAAAGCATCCTCTACAGCCCGCAAGCAGCTTAAAGAATGGATGGTGGTGCATACACCACAAATTCGTTGAGCAAAGGCCCATGCATCTCTAGGATCTCGATCTTTAAGAATCAATTCGATACCGCGCCATGCAGTACCACTAGATAATGCTTCTTGCACCTTACCTGTAGCTTCATCAACAACTACTTCTAACCGCAAATGACCCTCTATTCGATTTACTGGATCAACAACAACACGTTTCACAAGGCATCCTCCTCACATACATATGCATTATTCATTATCATTTTCTGTTTCATGGGTTTCTTTATGATGCCTTTTATGTTGAATCGTAGAAAGTGCACCATGGATAACCACTCCAGCCGTAAGTGCTCCTGCTGCTACGATTCCGACTTGATCAGCATTCACAATTGCATTGGGAACAGGAATATTGGGCATACGATTATAAAAGGGATCATTGTCCCAAAAATTATTAGCAGAGCAACCTATACAAGGTGCACCTGATTGGATCGGATAAGAAAGTCCATTCCACCAACGCAGATTTCCACATGAATTGTAAGTTTCTGGTCCACGGCACCCTACCTTATACAAACACCAACCAGCTTTACTTGCCGCATCATCAAACTTTTCCACAAACATACCTGAATCAAAAAAAGGACGACGATAGCAAGTGTCATGAATTCGATTGCCAAAAAACTGTTTGGGTCTCCCTTTACTATCAAGAGGTGGAATCTGTCCATATAACGTATAATGCATAATCACACCCGTAATCACTTCTGGAATCGGCGGGCATCCCGGTACTTTAATAATGGTTTTTCCACTAACAACATCACTAACAGATACGGATTTTGTAGGATTTGGCTTTGCAGCCTGAATCCCTCCCCAAGCTGCACATGAACCAACTTCAATAATTGCAGCAGCTCCTTTAGCTACCTCTTTAAGATTATGTACAAAGGTTTTACCCCCAACCATACAATGGATGCCATCATCATTTAAAGGCACTGCACCTTCCACTGCCAACAAATACTTACCATTATATTTCTTCATAACCTCTTGCAAATGATGCTCTAACGGCTCACCTGCAGCAGCAGCTAAAACATCCATGTACTCCATAGAAATCATATTTAAAAGAACATCTGATGCAAATGGGCTTTGGGAACGAATGAAGGCTTCATCACATCCCGTACACTCATGTCCATGCAACCAAATAACGGGGACTAGCGGCTGCTTCTCTGCGGCAGACACCACGTCCGAAATTAGACTTGGCGATAATCCTAAAATCCCAGTTATTGTGACACAAGTTTTTAAGAAGTTTCGCCGGCTTACATTTCTTTTTTGAAATAAGTCCCATAAAGATTCCACATCTTTCACAATTATCCCCCTCTCATTTTACAAGAAGACTTGGCGCCTATGCGCCAAGTCTTAATAAACGCAGATAAAAGTTTTATTTCTTCTCTTCTCTAACTCCACGATTACACCATGGCTCTTCTGCCATATAGTCGCCATCATAGTAATAATATGCCCGAGCCCTGCAGCCACCGCATATACCATCATAACCACAGGTTCCACAGCCACCTTTTAGCGGCTCATGTCTCAATCGATTAAACATCTCGCTATCACGCCATATTGCATCAAAATCGGTTTCTTTTACGTTACCAATTTTGATCGGTAAATATGGACAAGCTTGAACATCGCCATTTGGTAAGATTACACAATAAGCCGTACCTGCCAAACAACCTCTGGTAAAGCGCATTGGAATATTACGCTCCTTTGCAATACGCATAAACTGAGGAGCGCAGGTAGGTTTAAGTTCAATCGGTACCTCTTTTTGCTTTTCCAAAATCCGTGTTAATACAGCTTCATATTGCTCTGTTTTTAATGTTGTATCTTCAATATCTTTTCCTCTGCCAGTAGGAACTAAGAAGAAAATATGGTGAGCCATCGCCCCTATTTCAACAGCTAAATCTGTAATATCAGTAACTTCTTTTTCATTCCAAGTTGTGATAGTTGTATGAATCTGGAAAAGAAGTCCAACTTCACGACAAGCCTTCATCGCCGCAATGGTTTTATCCCAAGCTCCTTCGGACTGACGAAACTTATCATGGACATTTTTATCGCGGCTATCAAGGCTGATGCCAGCTGCGCCAAGTCCAGCTTCTTTAAGTTTTATAGCTACTTCCTTAGTAATTAAAATTCCATTTGTACCAAGTACTGGTCTTAAGCCAATACTTTTAGCATAAGAAATTAATTCATAAATATCAGGACGCATCAACGGCTCGCCACCACTTAAAATAATAATTTTAAAGCCAGCACGTTTCATTTCATCTAATAATTTTTTGCCTGCTTCTGTACTTAGTTCATCAGGTCTTTTCTTTCCTGCATCACGATAGCAGTGCAGACAGCTAATATTACAGACCTGGGTAGTATTCCATGAGATAATCATATATAACTCCTTTCAGGATAACGAATTTATAATACAGTATACTTTTACAATAAAAAAACATGCAACTTGATATTAATAAGAATTAGGCATAGCATAAATAGGATGATCCTATCCCTCTTCATATTATCGCAAATTAATAAGGTTTAGACAATATAAATTTCTACAATATGCTATATGATTATAAAAAAAGAGGCTTCGCCATTTGAAGCCTCTTTAAAAGTTTCAGATTATTTTATCAATTGCATCCATTAAATCTTTGCGTGGACGATATCCCACAATGCGATTGACTTCTACACCATCTTTAAAGAGAAGCAAAGTAGGAATTCCCATAACATTGTATTCACTGGCCAGCTTCTGTTGTTCATCCACATTAACTTTTACAACAACAGCTTTGCCTTCATACTCTGACCCAACCGCTTCAAGTTCCGGAGCAACCATTTTACATGGCCCGCACCAAGAAGCCCAGAAATCTACAAGTACAGGTTTACCTGATTGAGATAATTTTTCTTTAAAATCACTTTCACTTGTAATATTTAAAACACTCATTATGTAACCTCCAATACATTTTATTTTATTATTTCACTATTATTGAATTTTCATTACGATCTTACTTATATAATAGAAAATATCAAATTAAAAGTCAATACTCGTCGGATACTTTTTATCGTTTCGATTCGTTTTTCTCTTAATAATTATTCTCTTTTTATTAAGCAAAAAAACCTTTCTTATATCAAAATAAAAAAGGGTTCATTTGAATAAAATTGTGAGTAATCAATAAGCCGAGTTCTGTACCGCTTGCACGGTGATGATCATCTATCTAGTCTGGCAGTTACCTGACAGATCTAGCGACGCAACCCGGAAGGTTCAGCGGGCAGCTTCATCCCTTCCCTATTTGGTCTTGCTCCAGGTGGGGTTTACCTAGCCAGCCAGTCACCTGGCTGCTGGTGCGCTCTTACCGCACCGTTCCATCCTTACCAGCATAGCTGGCGGTTTACATTTCTATGGCACTTTCCCTAAGGTCGCCCTCGCTGGACGTTATCCAGCACCCTGCCCTATGGAGCTCGGACTTTCCTCGTATGCTTTATGGGCATCCGCGATCATCTTTCCTACTCACAATACTATATTCACTTAACAAGAAATTTATTATATCATATATTCATCATCCTTGTCAAATAATTAATATATTGCTACTATCATTAAAAGTTTTGAAAAACGTCTTTATTGATTTCGTCAACCTTAATATCTACAGACCACTTTGCATCAGCAGCACATTTGCTAAGATATTCTGCTACATAAGACAACACAGGCTGCTCTGTGGCAAAATGACCAGCATTAATAATTGAAATTCCAAGGGCAACAGCATCTTGTCCCTCGTGATATTTTACGTCTCCTGTTACCAAGACATCTGCTCCAGCAAATGCAGCCTTATGTAATAAGCTAGCGCCTGCGCCACCGCACACCGCTACTTTTTTAATCAATTTATTTTGATCTCCTACTACACTTACAGCAGATACTCCCAATGCAGATTTTACCTGCTCAATAAAATCCGCAAGCACGATAGGGCTCACTAGCTTTCCAACACGCCCAAGTCCTAGCTTTTCACCAGAATTCATCAACGGATATACATCATAAGCAACCTCTTCATAAGGATGTACTTTTAACATTGCTTTAACAACTGACTTGTAAACTTTCTCTGGCATAATCGTTTCTAAGCGACTTTCCTGTACATGCTCCAGCTTGCCAGCATGCCCGATAAATGGTTTAGAACCATCTAAAGGCAAAAATGTGCCGATACCATTAGCAGCAAAACTACAATGACTATAATTACCAATATGTCCTGCTCCAGCCGTCATTATCGCATCTCCAACAATTTCTCGATGGGTTTCTGGAACAAATACGACTAATTTACAAAGTTTTTCACTAAAATTATCCGCAAGGGGTCGCACATCACACAACTGAAAAGCATCTGCTAATACATCATTCACACCTCCTGAGGCGGTATCAAGATTCGTATGAGCAGCATATACTCCAATATCTGCTTTAATTAAAGCAGATAAAATTTGCCCCTGGGGTAAATCTGTCCTTATGGCAGAGATGCTCTTAAATATAACAGGATGATGAGCAATGATTAAATCGATTTTGTCTTTTACAGCTTGTTCCACTACTGCTTTTGTTACATCTAAGGTGATTAGTATCTTATGAATTGTTTGGGCTGAACTGCCAACTAGCAGCCCCACATTATCCCAATCTTCTGCCAAGCTCCTAGGCGCCAGTTTATCCATTGCCTCTATAATTACCTGACACTTTACAGACATCGCCGCTTATCCTCCAATTGTTTTAATCGCGTGACATATTCCTGGTATTTAAGGCTTTTTGGGGCATTACTACTACATTCCATTTCCCTTACTACACGCTTAGTCTGAGAAATCAATTGATCAATATGCAATAGTAACAGCGGGGACTTTTCATCCCATAGTTTTTGCCCAATTTCATACATGACAGGCTCATAAGAAGGAGAATCGCCTTGCTCTGCCACAATGATTTCATAAAGTCTTCCCTCCTCTTTAACTAACCGCTCCTCTAGCACATACCAATGGTTTTCACATAACCAACGCCGCACAGCTGCCGCTCCCACCATAGGCTGTAATATTAGACGTTTAAGAGAGCTAACGATTTCACAATGGTTCGCTAATATCTCTATAATTGTTTGTCCACCCATACCAGCAATAACAACCACATCTACTTCCAATGGCGAAAGCACTGCTAATCCGTTGCCTAAACGTACAGAAATTCTTCCTTCCAGTGATAAGCCTTCCACATGCTCTTTAGCAGCCTTATAAGGACCGCTATGAACATCACCAGCTACAGCCGAAACAATAACATCTTTTTCGACTAATTCAATAGGTAAATATGCATGATCCGTACCAATATCAGCTAAACGAGCCCCTCGAGGCACATATGCCGCCAATGCGGCCAATCTTCCCACAAGCCTCAAATTACAATCACCTCATTATTATTACTTTTCTTATTATACTAAAGTTTCAATTTAACAATCAAATCAATTAAAATTCAATATCATCTTCTCTATAGTAAAAAAATGCAAAGCATATGCTTTGCATTTTATTCTTAAATGGTGGGCGATGACAGGATCGAACTGCCGACATCCTGCTTGTAAGGCAGGCGCTCTCCCAGCTGAGCTAATCGCCCGTTATGGTGACCCGTGGGGGAATCGAACCCCCGTTATCGCCGTGAAAGGGCGGTGTCTTGACCGCTTGACCAACGGGCCAAAATTGTTTACTATAAAATGGTGGGCCCACCTGGGATCGAACCAGGGACCAGCCGGTTATGAGCCGGCTGCTCTACCGCTGAGCTATAGGCCCTAGAGATATTAAAACAGGTTTTCCATAGAAAGCCTGTTTGTAATCTGTATAAGATGGCTCCTCGAGTAGGACTCGAACCTACGACCGATCGGTTAACAGCCGATTGCTCTACCAACTGAGCTATCGAGGAATGTCGTCAACATTAACTATTATAATACAATACCAATGTTACGTCAACAACTTTTTTTATGAAATGAAATTAAACTTATTATTATTCTAAGAAATCTTTTAATTTCTTACTACGGCTAGGGTGACGTAACTTTCTAAGAGCTTTTGCCTCAATCTGGCGAATACGTTCACGGGTAACACCGAAATGCTGCCCTACTTCTTCTAGTGTGCGCGCTCGCCCATCATCAAGACCAAACCGTAATCTAAGAACTTTTTCCTCTCGCGGAGTAAGAGTTTCTAACACTTCTTCTAATTGTTCCTTTAAGAGCATAAAGGAAGCAGCTTCGGCAGGAGCTGGCGCATCTTGATCTTCAATAAAGTCACCTAAGTGAGAATCTTCTTCTTCGCCAATCGGTGTTTCTAAAGATACTGGCTCTTGAGCAATTTTCATAATTTCTCTTACACGCTCAACACTGATATCCATCTCTTTTGCAATTTCTTCTGGCTGAGGCTCACGTCCTAGTTCTTGTAATAATTGCCTAGACACACGAATCAATTTATTTATCGTCTCCACCATGTGCACTGGAATACGAATCGTTCGAGCTTGGTCAGCAATTGCCCTTGTGATTGCTTGGCGAATCCACCAAGTAGCATAGGTACTAAATTTATAGCCTTTATTATAATCGAATTTCTCAACGGCTTTTATTAAGCCCAAATTACCTTCTTGAATTAAGTCCAAGAATAGCATTCCACGCCCAACGTAGCGTTTTGCAATACTTACAACCAAGCGCAGGTTAGCCTCTGCTAATCGCCTTTTTGCTTCCTCGTCGCCTTCTTCCATACGCTGCGCTAATTTAATTTCTTCATCAGCTGTCAGTAAAGGTACTCGACCAATCTCTTTAAGATACATGCGAACCGGATCATCAATACTAATACCTTCTGGAATTGTTAAATCAATATCTACTTCTTCTGGAGTTACTTCTTCTACTTCTGCTACATCAGGTTCATCATGTCTTTCAGTATCATCAGGAAGCTCATCAACTATTTCAATCCCCTTACTAGAAAAGACTTCATATATCTCTTCAATTTCATCAGGAGATAAATCTTCACTTTGGAGAGTATCCATGATTTCACTATAAGTTAACACGCCACCCTGTTTTTTTCCTTTGTTCACCAATTTAGTTACAAATTCATTTGATATCATCTTTTTCTCTGTCATTTTACTCCCCTCCTCCATTGGCCACTCCAATCAAGGCGTAGTTTCTTTTTGGAATTATAAGTTGCGCAATTTATTAATTTCATCGTTTATTCGCTGACTTTCTGCTAATGCCTGCAGAAAACCACTATCCCCCAGACGTTCTAATTCATCAGCCCTTAATCGGTGCTGTTCATATAAAAACTTTAAATTTGTTAGGCGCATATTTTTTATACAATCATCAACCATTTTGATATTATCAGTATCATTATATTGTATATCAATTAGCATAATATGAGATAATTCTGCATTTGCTGCTTCACTTAGCATCATTGTCCAAGCAGTATCTGTAATATCTTTTCCCATATTATACTCTTTAAATATTAAATTAATTATTTCGCGTCTATTTTCTCCTTGTATTTCTTCAATAGACAGTTTCTCTCTAATATATGGTATAAGAGAGCTATCCCCACACATTAATCGAACAATATGACTTTCAGCTTGTTCTAATGCCGCTGAAGGTTGCTTCACAACCAACATATTAGATATATTCTTCCCTTTATTTACATTTTTATCCTTTTGTTGCTGAAACAAAAATTTACGAACTTCACTGCGTATAGCACTTTCATCAATTGCCAGCGTCTGTGAAATAGAAGCAATATATGCATTCACTTCTACTGCATTATCCGCTTCTGCCAATATAGGCACTATTTTAGATACAACAGCAACTTTTCCTTCCAGACCACTATAATCTATACTTTGAAAAGCTTGCTTAATTTGATATTCTAAAATATCAGCTGCCTCTGCGATGAGTAATTGAAAAGCCTCAGCTCCATGTTTGCGAATAAACTCGTCAGGGTCTTTGCCATCAGGAATCAAAATTACTCGTACATTTGCACCTAAATTGCGTAGAATTGACAAAGCTCGTACTGTAGCATTTTGCCCAGCAGCATCACTATCATAAGCAAAAAATATATCTTTAGCATTACGAAGCAATAATTTAGCCTGCTCAGGAGAAAAGGCTGTACCTAATGATGCCACAACATTTCGAATACCAAAAGCATGAGCCGTAATGGCATCCATATATCCTTCTACCACAATGGCTTGCCCGGATTCCTTAATAAACTTTTGTGCAGCATCAAAGCCAAACAAAATATATCTTTTATTAAAAACAGAGGTTTCTGGTGAATTTAAATATTTAGGTTGGCTATCATCAATCACCCTTCCCCCAAAACCAACTACCCGCCCCCGAGCATCAGAAATAGGAAATATTACACGACTGCGAAACCGGTCATAAACACCATCACCAGAATTTCTCTCTACGATTAGACCAGCTCTTAGCAGAACCTCTTGTTCTACACCACGTTCTAAAAAAGCGTTTACTAATTTATCCCAAGCAGGAGGAGCAAAGCCAATTTTAAAACGTTCAATGACGTCATCTGTAACACCACGGGAATTTAAATATTCTCTTGCTTTTTTGCCATAAACAGTTTTTGTCAAACAAGCATAAAAAAACTCCCTAGCCATTTCATTGACACGGTATAATTTGCTATTCTCACGCTCCCTTGCCAATTCCCGCGAACTTTTCTCTTTTTCTGGCAAAGGAATATTCATTTTTTGCGCCAATACTTTTACCGCATCAAAAAAACTAATGTTTTCAATTTTCATTAAAAAATTAAATACATTTCCCCCACTTTGACAACCAAAACAATAAAAAAAACCTTTGTCAGGTGTTACTGAAAATGAAGGAGTGTTCTCATGATGAAATGGACAGCAGCCCCAATAGTTTTTTCCCTTCTTCTTTAAAGGGACATAATCTGATAAGATGCTTACAATATCACTCTCCGAACGCAACCTATCAATAAATTCATCATAAATCCCATCTTTCATAAACTCACCTTTAACCTACTTGTAAGCATATAGCCTGTTAATTTTTCATGAATAAATATTCCTATTCATCAACTTTTCGACTTATGATACAAGAATATCCTGTTTTCCTGTTTTCGCGATTTTTTCCCATATTCCTGCTAATACTAGCATATCCAATATGATTAAAAGAAAAACTACTTTCGATTTGTGATTTATTTCTACACAAATTCCCATAATCCTGCTATAAGATTCATGCGTCATAGTACTTATTATTTCATACTATTAATTGAAGATCTTAGAATGAACTCCAAATTAGGACATAACTCCATTCATTTTACTTTCATAAACAATAGTATTCAATATAACTTATAAATATCCTCTTTTCCCTCTTGACAACTAATATTTTTTTTGATAATAAATTGGAATCTCTTCTTAATAACTCATCGCGCAATCCACTTTGCAGGAATAAATAACTCTTCAAACAAGTGAACGGCATAACTATCTGTCAAACCTGCAATGTAATCAACAATAGTTACCTCCAATCCCCAACTACTTTCACGTTCTAAAAACTCCTGTGGTAAACTTTCAGGGTGAAGGGTAAAGTACTCATATAATTTTTGAATGATATATTTTGCCTTCTTGCGATCAGGCTCCAAATCTGCTGAATGATATACTTTTTGAAACATAAACTCACGAAATTCATCCATGGCATTTTTAACTTTAGCCGAGATATGTATTTCATTACGTCCCTCAGATGCCCGAATCATATCAGAAACCATGACAGTAATCATATTAGACGGGTTTATCCCTAATGTCTTTGCCACCCTTTCTGGTAAATCAACCGTTCTAATCATCCCTGCTCGAATACCATCATCATAGTCATGACATAAATAAGCAATACGATCACCAATACGTACTATATTTCCTTCTAAGGTAAAAGGTTTATTTAAACCTGTATGATTTAATATGCCATCTTTAACTTCTAATGTTAAGTTCAGTCCTCTGCCATTTCGTTCGAGATGTTCTACGACTCTTAAACTCTGTTCATTATGATGGTAACGACCAATAATTTCACGCAAAGCGTACTCACCAACATGACCAAAAGGAGTGTGACCAACGTCATGTCCCAGGGCAATAGCTTCAGTTAAATCTTCATTTAACATTAATCCCCGGGCAATGGTTCGAGATATTTGTGAGACCTCTAAACTATGTGTCATTCTCATGCGATAATGATCTCCAGGAGAAATATAAACTTGGGTTTTATGCTTTAATCGGCGAAAAGCCTTGCTATGGATAAGACGATCACGATCACGCTGGAAAGCGGTTCGAAACTCACATACCTCTTCTTCTTTATCTCGTATTGCTTCCCTACTTTTACTAGCAAAGGATGATAGTATTTTATATTCCTGCTCCTCAATACGTTCACGTATATTCATAGTATCGCCTCCGCATTTTACTCCTTAACCTTCATTATCAAGATAGAAGCATTGTTTGCTTCATTATTATACCTAGTTTGTAACGAACGAATCATACATACTCTTTTCAGCATACCAAGCATTTACACCTCCATTTTCCTGCAAAATCTGTTATAATATAATTAAAGATTTGTTTATAGGCTTTACTTATACGGAGAGGAGATTATTATGAAAACTAAAACTTTCATATTCACTTTACTGTTTATGCTGCTATTTACAGCAACTACTCTCGCTGCCAAACCTACTATTACAGCAGATCAGCAATATTTTGATATTAATACCGGTTTATATGTATTAAATGGAAATGTATACATACAAGTTAAAAACCGTGTAATTACTGCAGATCAAGCTAAAGTTAATATGGGATCATTAGAAGTTTGGGGAAGCGGCAATATTACAGTAAAGCAAGATGATATTTTATTCACTGCAGATAGTGTCTATGTATATGGTGCCCAAGATCGGGCTATTGTCGAAGGAAACGTACATTTTACTCGCACAAATTTAAATGTTACAGCGAATCACGTCGATTACAACTGGCGAGAGAAAAATGCACTTTTTAGTAATAATGTACAAATTGAACAAAATGGTAATTGCTGGTCGGCAGATACAGCAAAATATAACATAACAACCGACACATTCTTATAAGAAAAAAAGCCTCCGGATTTTCCGGAGGCTTTTTTATACTTGTGAGCAATAATCCGCACTATAAATATTATTTTGTTTTTTACTACAGATCAATTCCAAAATTTTATTTGCAGTTTCCTCAATAGCCTTATTTGACACATCAATAATAGGACAGTTTAATGTATGCATAATGCTTTTGGCATATTCTACTTCCTCTTTAATTCGTGCAGAATCAGCATAACAGGATTCTGGGTCTAATCCCATAGAACGCAGTCGCTCGGCCCGAATATTATTTAATTTGGCAGGATCAATAATTAAACCGACAATTTTTTCGGTAGGAATTTCAAATAATTCTTTTGGTGGAGCCACTTCAGGCACCATCGGCACATTAGCAACCCGCAATTCTTTATGAGCCAGATACATGCTCAAGGGTGTCTTTGAGGTACGCGATACTCCAACAAGTACCACATCGGCTTTTAATATACCGTCGGGATTTTTTCCATCATCATATTTTACCGCAAATTCAATTGCTGCGACCCGTTTAAAGTAAGCTTGATCTAAAGTATGAACCAATCCTGGCTTTAATTGCGGAATCAATCCTGATTGATGCTGTACAGCATCAATCATGGGGCCCATTATATCAATCGTAGGAATATTATAACGTTGTGCCTGTTCCAATAATGCTTCTCTTAATTCACGTCCTACAATGGTATGACAAATCACACTGGTATAATTTGCTGCATCTTCTAAAATTCTTTCAATTTGAATGGTACTATTAATATACGGAATACGAATAATTTCAAACGCTCCAGCTTTAAATTGACTTGCTGTGGCTCTAGCTATCATTTCCGCCGTTTCACCAATAGAATCCGATAAAGCATAAATTACTGATGATTTAGCTATGATGCTCCCTCCTATACATATAGTTCAATTGTATATTTATTTTAATAAAAAGCCAGCTCCAATTTATATAATACGTTAAAATCATACGAAATCCTCTTCTAAAAGACTCTCTTTATAACATTCTGCCAATAAACACAGATAATTATTACATGTTCAAAGTATAAAAAAAGCCTGCATCCATTGTACAGGCTCTTTCTTATATAATTTACAAAGCTACAATTTTACTTAAATCTGCTACATTCGTAGTAAGATCTGTAATTCTTTTGAGTAACGCCAAACGATTATTTTTTACTGCTATATCTTCAACCATAACCATGACTGTACCAAAAAACGCATCAATTGGCTCAGTCATTTTGATCATTGCCTTGAGTATACCGCAATAGTCATTTCTTTCTGTCATACTTTGAATGTCTTCATATGCATCTTTATAGGCAAAATAGAGAGCGCGTTCCTCATCTACTGTAAATAAACTTTCATCAATTGCCTGAACTTCTGTAACATTTTTGACTAAATTACCAACTCGAGTAAATGCTTGCACAGCCTTTTGCATTTCGACGCTGCCGCCATCATTTGCCATAGCTTTAGCTCTCAGCCAAGTATCATATACATCATCTACGCTAATACCCATTACAGCATCAACAAAATCATAACGAATATTTTCATCCGCCAAAACATTCTTAATTCGTAAGCGGAAAAATTCCTGAATTTCTATGAGCAACTTCTCACGATTTTCTGGAACAATACCCAACAAATCCATAGTTTGAACAAGCATAGCATTCATCGAAACATGATAGCTACTATCAATTAAGATATTAACAATTCCTAATGCCTGGCGTCTTAATGCATAAGGATCTTGAGAACCCGTTGGTATTAAACCACGACTGAAAGTCGCTACGATATTATCCAGTTTGTCAGCAATACTAATCATTTTTCCTGCTACACTCTCCGGCAAAATATCACCAGCGAAACGGGGTAAATAGTGTTCAAATATTGCTTGAGCTACTTCAGGTTGTTCTCCATTTAACAATGCATATTCTTTTCCCATAGTTCCTTGCAGTTCGGTAAACTCGCAAACCATCCCTGTTACCAAATCAGCCTTAGCAAGTTTGGCACTTCGTTCAATAATCCTATTTACATTTTCAGCACCAATAAATTTTGCAATCGCTAACGCGAGATGCTCAATACGTATGGTTTTATCATAAACAGTGCCTAATCCCTCTTGAAAAACGATCGTCTTAAGTTTATCTAAGCGATCAATTAGTTTTATCTTCTTATCTTCCTCAAAAAAGAACTGAGCGTCGGCTAATCTTGCTTTGAGCACTCTTTCATTACCATGACGAACAATATCAATATGCTCAGCGGCACCATTGCGTACCGTGATAAATACAGGTAAAAGCTTTCCATCTTTTGAGACTACAGGAAAATACCGCTGATGCTCCCGCATAGGCGTAATAACAGCTTCTGGAGGTAATGATAAATATTTTTCTTCAAATCGTCCGCAAAGAGCTGTCGGATATTCCACAAGATATATTACTTCTTCTAATAAATCTTCATCAATAGTAGCAGTACCACCTTGGCTTAGAGCAATTTCCTGAACTTGCTCACGAATCACGCTACGTCGCTCTTCTTGATTTACCATAACGTAGTTTTCTTGCAATACAGTAAAATAATCATCCACAGAAATTACGATTAATTCGCCTTTACTTAAAAAACGATGACCGCGAGTCACATTCCCCGTTGCTACTTTTTCAATGGTAAAAGGAATAACCTCACTACCAAAAAGTGCTACTATCCAACGGATAGGCCTGACAAACTTTCTATCAAAGTCAGCCCATCGCATATTCTTAGGAAAATTGAGACTATCGATAATATTGCTTAAGATCTCAGGCAGCAAGTTTACAACAGGTTTGCCCACCTCATGCACAAGAGCGTAAACATATCCATCTTTTACTACCAAATCAGCTGGATCAACACCTTGCCCCCGTGCAAATCCTTGAGCAGCTTTTGTTGGCAGATGATTTGCATCAAATGCAATCTTTATAGAAGGGCCTTTATTTTCACTATTCTTATCTGCTTGTTCTTCTACTACATCTCTCACAATTAATGCTAATCGTCGAGGAGTCCCGAGCACTTGAATATCTCTATAGCCAACTCTAAGTTCATCAAATTTATTTCTAGCAATATTCTCAAGTTGGCTTAAAGCGCCTGCCATAAATCTTGCAGGAATTTCTTCCGTACCAATTTCAAATAATAAATCTTTTGCCATAATTATTTACCCTCCTTAAGCAAGGGAAAGCCTAGTTTTTCTCGTTGTTCTAAATAGCCTTGTGCGCATAATCTCGCCATATTACGAACTCTTCCAATAAAACCGGTACGTTCACTAACACTAATCGCACCACGGGCATCTAATAGATTAAAAGTATGAGAGCATTTTAACACATAATCATAGGCGGGTAATACATAACCTGCTTCAATGACTCGGATGGCTTCTTTTTCATACATATCAAATAACTGGAACAGTAAATCCGTATCAGCAATTTCAAAATTATAATGAGATTGTTCTACTTCATTACGGTGAAACACATCGCCATAGGTAATGCCGTCTACCCATTCTAGCTCATACACGTTCTCTTTTCCTTGAATATACATTGCCAAACGCTCTAAACCATAGGTAATTTCCACAGAAACAGGTTTTACATCAATACTGCCAACTTGCTGGAAATAAGTAAATTGGGTAATTTCCATACCATCTAACCATACTTCCCAGCCAAGTCCCCATGCCCCTAAGGTTGGAGATTCCCAGTTATCTTCAACAAAACGAATATCATGCTGACTGGGATCAATTCCTAAACCTACCAAACTTTCTAAATAAAGTTCTTGAATATTTGCAGGTGAAGGTTTCATAATAACTTGAAATTGATGATGCTGCAACAAACGATTAGGATTATCTCCATAACGTCCATCTGCAGGACGACGCGAAGGTTCCACATATGCAACATTCCAAGGTTCTGGTCCTAAAGCTCGTAAAAAAGTAGCAGGATTCATTGTACCTGCACCCTTTTCCACATCATACGGTTGCATTAAAATACATTTTTGCCCAGCCCAAAAATTTTGCAGTGTCAAAATAATCTCTTGAAAAGTCACTAATAATACGCCTCCTTTAATAGTAAAAACTTAATCTACATCAAGTTTCTGCCAAGATGCAATCCTCACCTTGCTGATGCAAATAAAACGTATGCGACTGCTTGTTTACAAATAAAAACCTCCCTGTCCACAGTAACATATCGTTACAGGGACGAGAGGTTTTCCCGCGGTTCCACCCTGATTGACCATGAAAACATGATCCACCTTAAGTTATAGCAAGTTTTACTCTTCCACAAAAAAGGCTCCATTGAGCGCATGTGCAGAATTTCCTCTTACGGCTTAGGAATGCCTTTCACCTATTACATTGCCAAGCTTGCACCATCCCTGACTCGCTAAAAAACACCAGGCTACTTTTTTCCTTCATTGCCTTAATTTAGTTAAAATCATAACAAAAGTTATTTATATTGTCAATGGTATATAGCAGCGTCTAAAGTCCACTATTTTTATGAAAATCATTCTTTTCTTCATCAACGGCTGTATCATCATCTGATATTGTCGTCTCTGTAGTGCTGCCATCATTGCGCACAACTTCGATACTGCACCGTTTAAACATTGCTATCAATACTCCTAATGCTGCAATTTGCGGTAACACTACAGCTCCCAGAGCGCCAAGTGTTACAGGAATTTCAACTAAGGTACGTCCTTCACTCTTTATACTAATTTTATTAACATTACCTTCATGGATAAGAGCCTTTACCTTGTCAATCACTTCTCCCGATCGTACAGAAAACCCTTCTGTCCAGTTTGTTTCTTTTTTCTCATCTAATTCGATTAACGTATCAAGTAAAATTCCTTGATTCCGCTCTAATGCTTCTTTAGCCTCTCGATAGGAAAGCCCCGTACGTCCACGTATAATATCAATTTTTTCTAATGTTATTTCTTCCATAATGAAATCCTCCTAAGAAATGTTTTTGTTATTATTTCCAATAGTGATAATCCTTATTCAAAAACTCCAGTTTATTACATTATTCTGGCAACAACTTTTAGCTGCTCTCATTTTTCATTTTGCATTACATCAGCAACTTGCTTTATAAACTTCATAGATTTAAGTGGCTTGTCCAAACATTGCGTCAAATACTCCATCAAGATTTTCTCTGTTTGCATTAAAACTGCGCCACTTACAGTAAATTCAACTGGATTTTTCCAGTTGACATGTAATAAACAATCAATAAAATCAACTATTTTTCCATTCACTTCTGGCAGATTCCCATGGTTACAATTCGAGCAGATGCAGCCTCCATTTAAAAAACAAAAATAACCAGGTAATACTAAGGCCTGTCCACAAATAACACATTGCTTAAAGTCAGGATAATATCCCATAATAAATAGCATTTGCCAAGCCCAAGCCAGGGCTACCATTCGCGGATTACGCATAGGAAGTATTTTTAATACTTCTAATAACAAATCAAATACTTGAGGTTCAGGCTGCTTTTCCGGACAAAGTTCTGCTACTAGTTCTGCAATAAATGTACCATAAGCCATACAGTTAAAATCCTCTTGTACTTGACGAAAAGAATTTTTCATCTCACATTGCTTCACAGAATCATAGTTTTTCCCCGAAACCACCCTTACATCCATATGAGTAAAAAGCTGCATGCCACCAGCTAAGGGGCTCTTAGGCCGCCTAGCTCCATTGGCAAAAGCAATAATCTTACCATGCTCCCGAGAAAATAAAGTTACCATCTTATCCGCTTCACCCCAATCACGTGCTGCAACCAAGATGGCTTCTGTTTGATATTGTGCCATATTTCCCTCAATTAACCTACTGCCTAAAATATAATTTGAATATGTAAGAGGCGTTCACAATGCTTACGCCCCTATTTTGTTTAAAGCTATAAGATTTTAATTCCAAGAGATTATAAGCCGATCTTAGTAACTGGTGGTGTTTCAGGTATCACGTTAGATTCAGTGCATGAACGATAGATCAAATATGCTTCAATTTGTCCGGTGCTTTGGAAAACTTCCCACATTAAATCCCGTAACAACACTTGACATCATCCCTTCGCACATATTTTTTTGATACGCCCTTCCAACTTCTCGCCTTATAAACCTCCTTCCTATAGTATCTTCTTTTATAGCTAAGCTTCACTCTCATCCATTTTAGGTAGAGGCAGAGCTTTTACCCGAACTACACGAAAACCATTGACTTGCAGCAGAATGAAGCTATATTCACCAATTGTTACCTCATCCCCAATCTCAGGACGACGCCCTAATACGCCAAATATATATCCGCCAATGGTATCCTCTTCATGTTCTTCCAAACGAATATTTAATAAATCCGCTACATCCTCTAACAATACTCTGCCATCAAATTCATAGGTATTATCAGGCATACGTTGAATTTCTGGTTGAATCAATTCATCGTGCTCATCTTTAATATCACCAACGATTTCTTCAATAATATCTTCCATGGCAACAAGTCCCGCAGTACCGCCGTATTCATCAACCACAACCGCAAGATGAATACGCTTGCGCCGCATCATCTGTAAGATTTTAGCTACTGACATGCCTTCGGGAATTACCAATATTTCCCTCATAATCGTTGTTAAATCTTTTTGCTCTGTATTGCAAAGATCGAAGTCCATTAGATCTCTAAGATGGATCATGCCCATAATATGATCTTTATCTTCTAAACATAATGGAAAACGAGTATGATGCGTTTCACGGACTACTTTTATGTTTTCTTCGTATGAGTCATCTGCAAATAAACAAACAATATCTTGACGAGGTACCATAACCTCACGTGCTAAACGATCAGCAAAATCAAAAACATTATCTAGAAGATCGCTTTCCATTTGATCTAGTACCCCGCCTCGGTGGCTGGCGCTAACAATCATCCTTAGTTCTTCTTCCGAATGAGCTAAGTCAGATTCACTCGTTGGCTTGACACCTAAAAGTTTCAGGAAAAACCAAGCAGTATGATCAAACAGCGTAATCACAGGATAACCGATTTTATGGAATATATATAATGGCCATACTACCCAAAGCAGCATGCTTTCCGCTTTTTGAATAGCCAGTGACTTCGGAATCAATTCACCGATCACTACATGCAGCAAAGTAATAATAGTAAATCCAATAGCAACTGTTATGGTGTGTAATACTAATTGTGATCCTGGTAAATAGGCAAATATTAAAGGCTGTAAAATAGAGGACATGGCAGGTTCCCCAATCCAACCTAAAGCCAATGAAGCAAGTGTAATCCCCAATTGAATTGCGCTTAGATACGTATCTAACGAAGATATAATTTTTAATGCTAGTTCAGCTCGTGAATTCCCTTGCTGTACTAATTCTTCTATACGAGTTTTACGAATCTTCACCAAAGAAAATTCTGCAACTACAAAAAAACCATTTAGTAAAACCAATAAAAAAGCTGCCAATAAACTTAGCGAGCTATATAAAGGCGACTCGATAGCGCATCTCTCCCTCAAAATATTACGGTTCGGCAGTGAAAACTAGTCTTAATGCTTCCTATGCAATTCTTGCAATATAACATGGAAAAAACAATTTATCTAACTAGAAAACGTTCAATGATTTATCCCTTAATTTATTATAACCCAAATTGTCATAATAATATTAACCCCTTCCAACATAAAGACCGATTTCACCTTCTTTACAAATGATACCATCTTGTAGCATTTCGGTCAATAAAGAATGGCTATCACAATGTGACAGCCACAGCAAATAATTATCTAATGAAGTTTGTAGCGATCAACTTTTACTCATAACCAAAGCTTCGCAGGCTGCCTTCTTTATTACGCCAGTCTTTTTTCACTTTAACCCATAAATCTAAAAATATTTTTGATCCTAAAAGATTTTCAATATCAATCCGTGCCAGCTTCCCCACTTCTTTTAGCAATTGTCCTTTAGCACCAATTACAATTCCTTTCTGAGATTCCCGTTCTACATAAACCACAGCACGGATGTATAAATCTTCATTAGCTCTAGTTGTGATTTCCTCAATATCCACAGCAATAGAATGGGGAATTTCATCTCTTGTAGCATGAAGAACTTTCTCTCGAATCATCTCGGCAATTACCAAACGTTCCGGCTGATCTGTAATCATATCATCCGGATAATATTGAGGACCAGGTTCTAAATATTTTTTCACTTCTATAATCAAACCATCCAGATTGGTATGTTCCATCGCAGAAATAGGTACCACACCTACAAAATCATAACAAGCAGAATACTTTTGTATGATTGGCAGCAGTTTGGTTTTTTCGATCTTATCAATTTTATTGACTACTAAAATAACTGGTGTTTTAACTAGTGATAATAATTCCAGTATGTATCGCTCGCCTCCACCAATATCCTCAGTAGCATCTACAACAAAAAAAATGACGTCTACTTCACGCAGCGTGTTTTCTGCTGCTTTAAGCATGTATTCGCCTAATTTATGCTTAGGTTTATGTATACCAGGCGTATCAATAAATAAAATTTGTGCATCATCGAGTGTAAGAACACACATAATCTTATTACGCGTAGTCTGAGGTTTATCTGACATAATGACGACTTTCTGCCCAATAAGACTATTAATTAAAGTAGATTTACCAACATTTGGTCTGCCAATTACTGAAACAAACCCTGACTTATGATCCTTATTAACTTCCATAATTCTTTTCTCCTGACAAATGTTTTTTTTCAAAGGAATAGGGTAATAACTCTTCTAAAGTAACAATGTATTCTTCCTCTTGCAGATTACTCATAATCACTTTACTAATACCAAACTCAGACATTACCTGCCTGCAAGCTCCGCAAGGCGCTACAGGCTTTATCGTATCCGCCACAATAGCTATCGCTGTCAATTCTTGATGTCCTTCAGAAACAGCCTTAAAAATAGCTGTACGTTCTGCACAATTAGACAAGCCATAAGAAGCATTTTCAACATTACAGCCGGTATATATCTTTCCATTCTTTGTTAATACTGCAGCACCCACTTTAAAGTTTGAATAAGGCACATAAGCACACTCTCTTCCAGATTTTGCTGCTTGAATTAATTTTTTCATAATACGCCCCTTTACCTTTTTTAAAGTTTTGAAAAAAAGAGCATATACCCAACAACTAATGAAAATATAGCGGTAATCAAAACAGCTCCAGCAGCTACATCTTTAGCTATTTTTGCCAGAGGATGACGCTCTGGCGATATCAAATTCACCAGCGTTTCCACAACCGTATTGATCATCTCAGCTACTAATACCCCTTCTACAGTTACTAATAAGATCAGTATTTCATATTTATCTAATGCAAGCCACCAAGATAAAAATCCTACAGTTAGCCCCGCTCCAATGTGAATTTTCATATTGCGCTCATGGATAGCGCAATAATAGATCCCCTCAAAAGCACTTTTAATGGAAATTAGCAAACTTTGCTTCTTTCTCATTATACACGAGTAATGCCTAACAAAAATAAGATATGTTCTTCTTCCTGACGCATTTCTGCTTTTTCATCCTCTGTCATATGGTCATATCCCAACAGATGTAAGATGCCATGAGTTGTTAAGTAAGCTAATTCACGTTCTAAACTATGTCCATATTCCTCGGCTTGCCGCGCTGCGGTTTCAAGAGAAATAATAATATCACCTAGTAAAACCTCTTCTGGTTCATTAAGGATTTGAGGCTCTTCTCCTTCATTTAACGCAAAGGATAATACATCAGTAGAGCAGTCTTTTCCTCGATATTGTCGATTTAACTGATGAATGTAACCATCATCAGCCAAGACAACACTCACCTCTGTATGAGACCCAATTCCATAGACTTCAGCAGTTTTATTTAACACCGATTTCACTATCTGCTCCATTTCCAGTGTTACTATCATCTTTTGCAGAGGACTGCTTATTGCTATTTCCATTCTTTGCTTTTCTCCTCTCCAGCTCTTTCAATGTATCGGGGTATTCAATCCGGGTATGAAACATACTGGAAAGAACTCGAATAAATACATCGCCGATTACGTTCAAGTCCTTTAATGTTACATTGCATTCATCTAATTGCCCATCATGTAATCGTTCACGAATGATTTTACGAACAGTTGCTTCTATTCGATTTTTATTGGGTTTGCCAATGGATCGTACTGCCGCCTCACAAGCATCCGCCAGCATAATAAGAGCTGCCTCTTTACTCTGAGGACGTGGACCTTCATACCGAAAATCGGCCTCAATAATGCATTCACTATGCTCATTTTCGGTGGCCCTTTTGTAAAAATAGGACACTAACATTGTACCATGATGCTGTTGCACAATATCAATAATAATCTGAGGCAATTTATACTCACGGCACAAATCAACGCCATCTTTGATATGTGAGGTTACAATTAAGGTACTTAACGAAGGTGCTATTTTATCATGAGGATTTTCATTCCCTGCTTGATTTTCCACAAAAAAGTAAGGTCGTTTAATTTTACCAATATCATGATAATATGCCCCTACGCGCACAGTGACGGGATCTGCCTGGATATAACCTGCAGCTGTTTCTGCTAAATTTCCAACTAAGACGCTATGATGGTAACTTCCTGGAGCATCTAAAAGCAGACGTTGCAACAAAGGATGATTAGGCTGCGCTAAGTCCAATAACTTTAAGGGTGTAGTGATATTAAAAGCATTTTCTAAATAAGGTAGGAGCCCAGTTGTAATAACAGAAGCTGCAATACCGCTTACAATACCCTGTACTCCTTGCATGAGAATTTGTGAACTATTTAATTGCTCAATGAAACCAGTGGCACCAATCACTACAAAATTAACGCCAGCAATGATAATTCCTGTTTTTGTCAGACTATAACCATGAGCCATCTTTGATACACTATAAACACCAATCAGGCTTCCAATTAGCACTGTTGATACGGCTCGTAAATCATGTTCAACAATAATGCCAAATAACAGTGCTAAAGCAATACTAATCACTACTCCTAGGCGAGCATCGATCAATATGGCAACGAGAAGAGCTCCAGCAGCAATTGGAGCAGAAAAATCAGAATAATAATGAGCAGCCTTCCCCAGTAATAAGGTTACCAGCGTAATTAATCCTAATAACACTAAATGTAAATCATTTATATAAATCGGGTAAGCAAACCGATACATGTATCCCAAAATAATAATCATGACAGCTATAACAAAAATGGCAAGCCCAAATATACGCATTTCATTAACATGCCCTTTAGATAAGCCTAATTCTTCTACAGCGTGAATTTGTTCAGGAGTGACGATGTCTCCGCGTCTTACCATTATCTGACCTTTTTTTACTGTTTCCCGTACTGGTTCCATACTGTTTATAGCGGACTGTTTGCGTTTGTCCGTTTCACGAACATTTAAAATAAAATTTGGTTTTAATAGTGCTTGTCCAATTCCGGCTATTACAGACTCAACCCTTTTATCTAAACCCATTTCTTCTGTTTCAATTACAATATGCTTTCTGGCAATATCTAAATCATCATCACGAATACCTCGCTGAAAGAATTTACGTAAAATAGATTTAGACTGTTCCTCTGCATTGATCATTGATGCCGCATCAAGGTGAACTAATCCATCAAGAACATTATTAGGCAATGGCAGCGGCAACCCCTGCTGTAATTTTTCTTTTTTTTGTTCTGCTGAAACTAGCTCCTTATTTCCTACAACTTGCTTTGCCTCGTTAAAAATCATGCCTATATTTTCTTCGGCTTTAGCGATTGCAGTAACATCTAAATCATAGACATTTGCTACACTGGCTAAGACTTCATCTTCAAATTTTTTCGTCTTTATTACATCTACATATGCAACCGTCCTTGGTGCTATTACATCACGCTCACTAACTTGTCCGACTTCAAGAGATACTTTATCCGAGACAAAATCAGATGATAAAATAATCATGAACAACAGAAAAAAAGCTACTCCTAATACAAGTCGCCGTGCAATTGGCTTTCCATATATACTTGTAGGCTGAGTAAAAAATGCTCGCAACTTATTATTTAATGATATCACGAATTTCAACTCCATATTTAGCAACATGAGATTCAATGTACAATCAGATCTTTGGCAATAAATAACAATAAGAGTTTACCCCATTACCCTAAATCCTATTCTTAACCACTTGTTCTCGTCATTATAAGAACTTCCAACTAGGATCATTCCTATGAGTAATAAAAGAGAAGAAAGGGCTTTCCTAGGCATCTTGTCAGATTATAGCAAAATGCAAGCCCTTTTTCATATTTTAACTCTATCATCAATTCTATTTTGGCGGTGCACTAACCTCATTTTTTATAGTTATACTCGTAAATTCACCAATATCTTCAACTGTTTCTACATTAACTTTAACGCGAACCAAATTTTTTTCGGGCATTTGCAATACTTCAATATTCCTTGATACTACATGTGCTGTTTCAGGAATTAAGGATTGTAATGATGTAAAAGCCCTAGACTTACTTTGCTCTTTCGCTTCCTCTATACCTATTTCAACTCTCTTTTCATCAAGTTCATAATATGTACTTATAGTAGATTCGACAATTATATTGTGATTCCTCCACCAGAAAAGCTTTTTCTTAAAGGTATCTACTTCCACCAAATCATCTGGTTTTACTGCAACTTTCTTCAATTGGAATTCCTGTTGTCCAATTCTTAGGACAACACCAATATTCTGACGTCCTGTCCTTTCATGAACAGTTGTTAACAGTTCAGATTCTCCATAACTTTCATACCAGACCCGCGCTTTAACAATACCCTTGGCTCTAATTTTTTGCTGAGGCGGGTTTATCGTAGTAGAATCCACCACTGCTCCCTCATAGCTAACTCCTTTAATCAGTACATCTCCTTTTTTCACTGTATCACCTTTTTTAACGGCACTCTGTCCAGATAAGGCAATAATTTCTGTAATAACGCCATCTTTTACTGCTACAATGTCGGCTGGTTCTTTATCTTGAGGCTTGGAAATTGTTTTCTCCACGATTTCTACGACTGCATGTATACCAGTGAAACGAATTCCGACCCAAGCAACCTCAGGCAATGTGAATGCTACTTGATTCTCAATATTTTTTACAGGAATATCACTTTTAAGCATACCAGGTCTTAGCCCATTTTCCGCTATAAGATCTCTAATTTGCTGAGCAGGTATCGCTTTATTACCTATAATATCGATAAACCAGATATAAGATACCAAAGTATTAAGTACACATAAAAATAGAATTAAACCAATTACCATCATTTTACGTTTTTTTATTTTATTTATTAAAAATGGAAATCCATAATATCTTACTACTTTAATATGATTCTTACTATTACGTACGATAGGTCTAATGGAAAAAAAATCCGAAAGACTCATACAAACAAAAAGTCCTTCATTTTTCTTAGTAAGGCCCCATAAAAAGATATTTTTCATAACACACAAATTAATAAACTTCTCAGGCATAGGCCCACTAACCTTTATTTTAACAGTACCATGAATGTAATGGGACATATTACGTATCATACTTGACTTCCTCCACAGTACCTTCAACCAATATTTGTTCCACCTGTAAATTACCAAGTGTTAGATCTTTACCGCAAATGATAAGTTCACCCTGGTCTAATTTTATACGTACCAACGAAGGAGTATACTCAATAATGCCTTTATGATTTTCCAATAATAACTGTTTGTTACCCAACATCGTAATGCGGGGCAAATCCAGCACAATATCCTGAGGAATTTCTAATATGCCAGCTAAACGTTGTAAATGCCTATTTCTACGATACTGCACAACAACCCCCTCCCTCTATATAAATATATATGCTTAAAACCAACATGTAGTACAACAGGGTAAAACAACAGCTAGCATAGCAAATAAAAAATACTTTACACCTTTAAAAACAAGACCTTTTGAACCGCGAAGACGCGAAGAATAGGAAGAGCACGAAGTAAACATACTCGACCTATTAACTTCGCCTCTTCGCCGTTCCGTATTTTCGCACCAAAAAAACTTATAAATTCCATATTATAAGAAAAAGCGTGGATATTTTCCACGCTTATACAATGGGCAATGCTGGTATATAGTCAGCATATCGTTGTTGCAAGAAATTTTCAAATTTATGAACTTTTACAGGAGCTGCAAAGCGCATATAGTTAGTTGCTACTATCATCTCACCACAATCTAAATTTTTTATTTCATTACGCTGCTGCAATATATCTTTACGACACATTGCTTCTATCTTACTGCGGTCAGCCTTAGAAGCCAAGCCAAGAATGAATAGCGTATTTAACTGAGATAATACTTTATCTGCCAGCAAACGAGGCTGCTGATCTACTACGCACATTCCCAAATTAAATTTTCGTGCCTCGCTCACCAGACGAGAGAATACATTACTACTGCTATTTTCTTTTTTACCTAAAAACCGATGAGCTTCTTCTAACACAATTAATACTGGCTTTATTTGGCTACGTTCTTCTTCCGTTTTGCCAGCATAATTATTTAAAAGTTTTTTAGATAATAAAGTGGATAAGGCTTGCTCCCCTACAGGTGAAATATTCTTCAACTCTACTAGTACAACCTTGCCTTGTTCTAATTCCGTGATAATTTGAGAAATGATTGCAGCTTCTTCCTGCTTTACATGCAACTCCTGCTCTAAGTTCCAACAAATGCTCTTTATTTTCCCGATGGTTCGAGAGTGAAATTTTTGCCCTGTGCATCCAGCTAATTCATCGATTATATCTTTTGTATCGTATTGCAGAACATAGCGCATCCAATCTTCTTTCCACATAGATGACAATTTATAAATTGCATCCAGCTGAGGTTCTGTGAAGGTAGCGCAAGCAGTAATATCTTCTGGACCCACTTCCGAAAAATTAACTTCAATCGTTTTTCCATACTGCTTGTCATCTGTATGATACACACATAAACGCTCTCTTGACATTGGATGAGAGGATAAGTCTTTAAAATATTCGTTATGCACATCAAAAATTAGCAAACCATAATTTCCACTATCAATTACAGAACTTGCAAGCACTTTTACTACATTACTTTTACCTGATCCCGTAGTCCCAAATATACCAATATGTTCCGTTATGGATTTAGCACCATAAATTCCAACAGGCATTGTCAATGCTCCTCGCCCGCTTTTCAAGAATCCAATTTCTAAATCACCTTTAATTTCAGAAAGCAAACTTGAATCTTGAGCATTTAACGTTCTCACTTGACAAAAAAAATCTGGGCAGGTTTTAGGATTCAATAGTTGCCCTTTATCATTAACATAGCACAATTGTTCTGCCAAACCAATTTTTACAGTATGGTTACCACCCATATAAAAATCTAATTCTTCTTGATTTTCTACCTGACCATTTTCATCTAATTTACTCATTAAGTAACCTACACCATTTAAACCTGACCAGCGTGATTTCACCTTAAAATCATGAGCCCTGATATAAAAACGATCATTATTATTACCTTCTATTACTAAAATATCACCAAAATCAACATCTTGGTTAGGTGCGACCACAAATTCGATTGATGTACCTTTTGCATAGGTTAATCTTCCTTTATACTCTGTCTCCATAGATGTTCACGCCCCTTTCTACTATTTATATGAATGATTCTCCTTCTGTCTTAAAAAAACAGTCACCCTTACATATGTATGTTGCACAAAATAACAAAAAAAATAACAGGGGTTATTTTCCCTGTTATTTTTCTCTAGATATAAAACTTTATGGTAATTATTTTGCAATGGAATACAATGATTATCTTTATTTCATCCTTCCTACAAAGGGACGATATGCACGGGGAGGCTGAAGGATTTCTGCAAAAATTACACCATTAACTACTACATTTTCCGTCAGTTTACCTTGCCACGGCAATGTTTCTTCTTCAATAGCATGGCTAGTTTCTATTTGAGAGGTAATTGCCAATGGTAAATTTGTACTATAATCCTTTATTTCCCCTGGGCTTTCCTCTGGAATAAATTCAATTTCAGGAATGATCACCTGCTCCGGTACATGCGCCGTTTGTGTTTGATTTTTCGCTATAAATCTGCGCCACACGGCTGGTACTAAGTACATGATAGCAACTAATAGTAAAGGTATTAAGTCATCCATAATATCACCTATTTCCCTGGTTCTTCAGGTCTATTAGAAGACGGTGCTGCTGGACCCGCTTTACCTATAGTATCCCGCATTTGCGTATCTGCCACAATATTATTCATATTATAATAATCCATGACTCCAATACGTCCTTCAGTTAATGCCACTGAAAGGGCATGAGGGACTTCTGCCTGCGCTTCTACAACCTTAGCCTGCATTTCTTGCGTATATGCCTTCATTTCCTGTTCTTGAGCAACAGCCATAGCTCTTCGTTCTTCTGCTTTTGCCTGAGCAATTCGTTTCTCAGCTTCTGCCTGATCTGTCAGTAATTCGGCACCAATATTACGTCCCACATCCACATCCGCAATATCAATTGATAATATTTCAAATGCCGTTCCTGCATCAAGCCCTTTAGATAAAACAGTTTTGGAAATATGATCTGGATTGGCTAATACATCTTTATGGTCGTTTGAAGAACCAACTGTGGTAATGATTCCCTCACCAACCCTGGCTAATACAGTAGCTTCACCGGCACCGCCGACTAAACGATCAATATTGGCCCTTACGGTTACACGGGCTTTTACTTTAAGCTCAATCCCATTCTTTGCAACAGCAGCTACAACCGGTGTTTCAATAACTTTAGGATTAACACTCATTTGTACGGCTTCTAAAACATTTCTGCCTGCTAAATCAATAGCAGCAGCCCTGGCAAAAGGCAAAGGAATTTCAGCTCGGTGGGCAGCAATTAAAGCATCTACCACACGATCCACATTCCCTCCTGCTAAATAATGAGCTTCTAATTGATTTACAGTTACCTCAAGTCCCGCTTTATTGGCTTTAATCAAAGGTAATACAATATTGGCAGGAGGCACGCGCCGAAGCCTCATTCCAACTAGCGTAAAGATGCCTACCCGCACTCCAGCAGCAATGGCTGAAATCCATAAACCAAGGGGTACAAAATGCAAAAAGATTGCAATACCCACTACTACCAACAACACTAGAAATAAAGGTCCTATTACACTAAAAATTCCCATTCGATTACCTCCCACTCTATTTTAAATTCGCTTTACAACAATTCGACTGCCGTTACTACTCACCACCTTTACTCGTACTCCTGGTTCAATATATTGCCCCTCTGATACTACATCCAGCTGTACACCATCAAAATCAACTAAACCCGATGGTCTCAGCAACGTAACAACAACACCTTCTCGTCCCACATAAGCACTATAGTTATGACTGCTACTAAACCCTGCTTCCGTTGTTTCCGAGTCCTTTAAAATTAATTTAGCCCACAATCTACTTGAGGGCAGATACTTAAGTATGAATAAGAAAACAGCAATTGCCATAAGTAAACTAATGGATAATAAGCTAAGAGCTGTTGCATTTCCACCTAAAGTAAGAAACATGCTTACCAAAATACAACTAACGCCACTAATGCCCCAAAAACCAAAACCTGGAACAAATAATTCAATTAGAATTAGTAACACACCACTGGCAAATAAAATAAGCTCAAACCATCCCGCTAAACCTGTCAGCCATTGACTGCCAAAAAACAACATTGCCGCTAATAAACCAATGAATGCTGCCACTCCCATACCAGCAGTTTTAATTTCTGTAAATACAGCTAGAAAGATAACGGATACTAAAAATGACTTTACTGCCGGGTCAGAAAGCCATCCCGCTATTTTTTCCGTCCAGCCAAGATGATATTCAACTATTTCATGATCCATTAATCCATAATGAGTTAATACATTTTTACGATCAGCAGCTATTATATCAGCATAGCCCACTTCTTTTGCCTGGTAATCAGTAAGAGCTAGAATCTGTCCTGGTTCAGCATATCCCGGGAAACCTACCGTTTTATCCACCATCGCTTCCGCGACTTTCACATTACGCCCACTTTTATTTGCTGTGGCAGCAAATTCAGCTTTTAGTGCAGCAATGGTCTTCTCCGTGGTCGGTATCGGTTCCGCTGCGCCAATGCTGCCGCCTGGTGCCATGGCAATGTGCTTATGAGCAATGGCAATTAAGGCTCCAGCTGACCAAGCTCGATTTTTAACATAACAAATTGTTGTAATCGGTGTTTGGCTAATCACATCACGAATTTTAACAGCGGAATCGACTAAGCCGCCAAAAGTATCCATTTCAATGATAATCGCAGCAGCATTGTTTTTTTCAGCCTCAGCTAATCCACGATTTACGAGTGCTACTTGGCTGCCATCAATTTCGCCTTTCACATTTATGATTACTACCTGCTGAGCATCGACTGCCGTCGGCTTATAAGCCCCTATCAGCATACTAATAAATATACATACAGCCATTATTTTTACGATATGCCTCATCCTATTATTCCTCCTTTATTTTTAATTCTTTTTTACAATAAACCTCTTGACTTGTCGAAGCATGTATGTTAATGTCTAATTGTAAGGAATAAGTGACATAAGACATAATTTACAACCTAATTATACTATATATTTGTATTCTATGTACTATTATTCATAACAATTGTTCTTACTTTCATTTTTATAAAATATTTGTAAAACATATAACTATTTTCTACTATTTACTATTATAGCTTTTTTACTACGATTATATCATCAATCGCAGTTATTGATTTGAATCTATAATTATTTTAGTACCCAACGAAATAATATAATCATTATGCTTCACTTACAACTACATTAAAAATAAGACAAGCCTTAGCTTGTCTTATTTTTTTAATTCTAGTGATAAACTTGTATTAGCAATTATCGCTAAAATTAAAATCTGGTACTTATTAAAAAATAAGTACCAGATTAACTCATTGATTTAGCATCTCACGCACTATGGTATTAACCAGTTTACCATCAGCACGTCCTTTGACCTTCGGCATTAGAACAGCCATTACTTTGCCCATTTCTTTAGGGCTAACCGCTTTGGATTCTGCCACAGCCTGCTCCACTAAAGTACGAACTTCGGTTTCACTAAGTTGCTCCGGTAAATACTTCATCAAAACTTCAATTTCCTGTTCAAGATTTTCAACTAAATCTAAACGATTGCCTTTCGTGAACTCTTCAATTGAATCGCGACGCATCTTTACTTCTTTGGAAACAACACCTAAAACCTCATCGTCAGAAAGCTCTTGTTTACTGTCTATCTCGACATTCTTTATGTTAGCACGTACCATGCGAATAACAGAAAGGCGCAATTTACCTGACTCTTTATCCTTCATAGCCTGCTTCATATCTTCTGTCAATCTTTCTTTTAAAGACATATAAAAACCTCCGAAACTTAGAAACTCTAATTAAAACTTGCGTTTACGCGCTGCTTCGGATTTTTTCTTGCGCTTTACGCTAGGTTTTTCATAATGTTCGCGCTTTCTTATTTCAGCAAGAGTACCGGCTTTTTGACAAGTACGTTTAAATCTGCGGAGTGCACTATCAATTGTTTCATTTTTTCCTACTTTAACTTCTGACATCTGATATCCCTCCCTCCACTGAACCGATATGGGGAAGTGTATTTGTTCTACATACACCTAGAAATTATACACGATACAGGTAAGCATTGTCAATATCAACCTGGTGGCCAAGTCATAAATCTACCACCAAGTACATGCCAATGCAAATGATGAACTGTTTGTCCACCATTATCTTTCGTATTTACAACCAGTCGGAATCCATCTTCCGCAATTCCTAACTGAGGAGCAAGCCGTGAAATAGTAAATACGATATGACCTACTAGTGATGCATCTTCAGGTGCTAGTTCTAGGAGATTAGCAATATGCTTTTTGGGAATTACTAACACATGGACTGGAGTAACTGGATTGATATCAGGAAAAACGATCATATGCTCGTCCTCATATAAAGCAGTTACAGGAATCTCCTTGGTTGCAATCTTACAAAAAATACATTCCTGCGGCATACTACAACACCTCCCTTCGCTTTGTTACTACCCAAACAGCTAACTATAAAGATTCAATATTGGTTAATCTTTATCACTAGTACCTTGACCGCATTAAATTTTGGTTTATCTTGAGGATCTTTTTCTGCCCTGCTTCGTTGTCGTCAGCCGATATGCGCGGCTCCTTCGCCTCCCACGACGAAAAAATCTCCTCAACCTAACCCGGTCAAAATACTAGTAAATCCACACATTCTATGCTGAGTCTTTAAAATTATTCTGCTTTTTTCTCAGATATCCTGCTACCAATGACTTCTTTTTATAAAATTAATCCACTATTTTCCCCCATACTCCATCACGATATGGTTTTTCCAATATTATCTGAAAAGATTTTCCTTGCATATTTTGATTACCATTTGTATAAACACGAATATAGTTTCCAGTTAAGCCATCGATGATATTCTCACTTTTTTGGCTCTCCATTTCAAATAAGACGGTAAATTGCCGATTTAGGAAAGATTGCAGAAATTCATCAGCTTTTTTTTCTGCCAACTCCTGCATAATTTGTACTCGTCGTCTTTTTTCCTCTTCGGGTATTTGCCCAGAATACTCAGCAGCAGGAGTGCCACTACGCCGTGAATAAGGAAAAATATGCATACGAGAAAAATTCATTTTCTCTACAAAAGCTAACGCATTATTAAACATCTCTGGCGTTTCACCGGGAAAGCCGACAATAATATCTGTAGAAATCGCAATATCTTCAACTTTATTTCTAATATTAGCAATAAGCTGTTGGTATTCATCCAGGGTATAATGCCTGTTCATAGCTTTCAAAACAACAGCATCACCTGCTTGTAACGGTAAGTGCAGATGACTGCATAGCCTATCATCCTGCTTCATAAGGGCAATTAATTCATCTGATATTTCAATAGACTCCAAAGACCCTAATCGAAGGCGAACAAGACCTTGTATCTTCAGGATCGCTCTAACAACATCCGCTAACGTAATCTTGTCTTCCACATCACGACCATATGCCCCTAAATGAATCCCTGTTAATACAATTTCTTTAAAGCCTGCGGCAATCAGTTTTTCAGTTTCCTGAATAATACTCGACAAAGGACGGGATCTTAAGGGGCCACGAGCATATGGAATAATGCAATACGTACAAAAATTAGTACAACCTTCCTGTATCTTTAAAAAAGCTCGTGTACGACCAGGGGCATCAAATAAAGGAATATCTTCAAAATGCTCTGCTTTCATAATATTCGTCACAATATTTACTGGACTCATACACTGAGCAGCTTGCTCTACTAAATCCACAATACGCTGGCGATCTTGTGTGCCAACGATTACTTTTACACCTTCTATCGCTTCAATTTCTTGCGGCGAGACTTGAGCATAACATCCAGCTACAGCTACAATTGCTTTTGGATTAAGACGTATTGCCCGCCTAATTATTTGCCTGGATTTTTTTTCACCCAAATGAGTAACAGAGCAAGTATTAATTACATAGACATCAGCAACTTGATCAAAGGGAACCATTTCATAGCCCCGCTGCTTAAATAAGCCTTCCATAATTTCAGTTTCAAACTGATTCACTTTACACCCTAAGGTAGTAAACGCAACTTGCGGCACACTTAGCCCCCCATATCACCATATTCATACATAATCATAGCCACAGCAGCTAAGGATGCCGTTTCTGTGCGTAGAATGCGCGGTCCCATAGTAACAACCAAAGCTCCATGCTTTTGAGAAATAATAAGTTCCTGATTGCTAAAACCACCCTCAGGACCAACTAACAAAAGATAATTTTTTGCCGTTTTTTCTGCTAAGGCTTTCTTTAATCCCTTTTCAGTTTGTCCTTCATATAACATAATAATAACTACTTCATCCAAAAGCCGGGAAAAGAGTTCTGTCAAGCTTTGGATGGGTTCCACAGAAGGTATAAAGCTGCGTCCACACTGCTTAGCTGCTTCTAAAGAAATTTTTTGCCAGCGTTCGCCGCGGGATTTTTTTTTAGCATGATCATACTGTACCACTGAATGATCCATTTGTATGGGAAAGATGGCCGTTACCCCTAACTCTACTGCTTTTTGGATAATATAGTCCATTTTATCACTTTTCGGCAATCCTTGAGCTAAATAAACTTGTATAGGTGCTTCTTTTGCTTCCTCTAGAGTCCTCTCCAGGAGCAGCCTAACTCTATCAACAGCAATCTCTATGATTTGGGCTGTGCCCGCTTGTCCATCAGGAGGTATCACTATAATCTTATCGCCGACTTGCAGTCTAAGTACTTTACTAATATGATGCGCATCTTGTCCATCAATAAACATTTCTTTAGATAAAGATGTTTTTATAAAAAACCGACGCAAAGTCACCGGCCCCCTTTGCGTGCTATAATCGCAACCCAGCCACCTTCTTCAATGACTTTCTCTACTATTAGATTATGCTCTAACATGGCAGCCGCAACATCACTAAGCCGTTCCGTGATAATGCCGCTGGCAATAAAGATTCCCTCATCTTTTAAACGTTCTGGTATGTCGACCAATAACTTAATCACTACATCTGCAATAATATTTGCAATCACAATATCAGCTTGGCCTGTGACACCTGTTAATAAATCTCCCTGACCTACCTGTACGATGTCCTCTACCTGATTGATCACAACATTTTCTTGGGCAACTCGAACTGCACCATGATCTAAATCTACCGCCTGTACACTAGCAGCACCAAGTTTAGCTGCAGCTATGGATAGTATGCCTGACCCTGTACCAACATCAAAAATAAGATCACCGGCTTTTACCGTTTCTTCCAATGCCCGGCAGCACATAGCTGTTGTTTGATGAGTACCCGTACCAAAAGCCATGCCAGGATCAAGTTCAATCACTAGGTCATTAATAGTAGCTATATATTCTTCCCAAGAAGGTTTTATTACAATATATTGACCTACTTTTATTGGGTGAAAAAATGCTTTCCACGAGGATGCCCAGTCTTCTTCCTGCACCTCTCGGCACTGCATCTCTCCTTTACCTTTATCCATTCCACGGGAAGAAATCTGCTGAAACTCTTCTTCAAAATTCCGCAGCTTATCATCTAGCTGATGATCAACAGGTAAGTATGCCTTAACCGTTACCACTTCTGTATTACTTTCCTGAGGAATATCCGAATAATCCCATACACCTGAAGCAAGGTATGAATTCACAAGCTCGGGGTCTTCAATAACCACACCACTCGATCCTAATTCATGAAAAATATTAGCCACCGTTTCAGCAGCTTCATGCGTCGTCAGAATGCTTATTTCAGCCCATTTCATACCAATCGCCCCTTTTCTTCTCTACTAAGAAAAACGTTAACGTATTTCTTAAAACAGATAACACGAATCGAACCACAAAGACGCAAAGGACACAAAGGGGGTTATTTATATTTTTTGTGCACGCCTTTGTGTGCGGCATCAGCGGCATTGTGCCTTTGTGGTTCATAAAATATCTTATCGTTTTCCACCTATAAAACTTATACTTACCAAAAAGCCTGGTTAGCCTGGAGTTACAAAGGGTATTTGAAACCACCAATGCACAATCACTATTGTGCATTGGTGGTTTATTAAACCTACTTATACCCCAAACACATCCTTTACTTTCTTGAAAAAATTCTTTTGTTCAGGATTAATATTTTCACCGCTCGCCTTTGCAAATTCTTGTAAAAGCTCGCGCTGTTTTTCATTTAATTTTTGCGGTGTCAGCACTTTTACTCTTACATGCTGGTCACCACGTCCATTACCTCTTAAGTGAGGAATACCTTTTTCCCGCAGCCGGAAAATCGTTCCAGATTGCGTTCCCTCTGTAATCTTTAATTTAACTTTACCATCTAACGTAGGAACCTCAATTTCATCTCCTAATGTGGCTTGAACAAAACTGATTGGTACTTCACAGATAACCTCACTACCTTCACGAGTAAACAGTTTATGAGATTTTACAAAGATATAAACATATAAATCCCCCGGAGGACCGCCGCGCATGCCCGCTTCTCCTTCATGGCTGACACGAAGCCTTGACCCATTATCAACCCCTGCAGGTATCTTCACTTTAATTTTGCGCTTAACACGGGTTTTACCTTGTCCGTGGCACTCTTTACAAGGTGTTTGTACAATTTTTCCTTCTCCATGGCAACGATCACAAGTCCTCGTATTAATCATTCGGCCAAAAGGTGTATTTTGCGCCACTTGAATTTGCCCTGTCCCTTTACACTGGCTGCAAGTCTCAGCATGAGTTCCCGGCGCGGCTCCTGATCCACTACATTTTTGACAATCCTCTGTTCTTGGGATTTGAATTTCCATCTCTACGCCAAACGCAGCCTGTTCAAAAGTAATTTCCATGTCATAGCGCAAATCTGATCCTTTTTCAGGTCCTGGCTGTCTTCCGCCAAAGCCAGATTGCCCACCAAAGAACATATCAAATATATCATTAAATCCACCGCTGCTACCGCCGCCAAATCCACCAAAGCCACCGCCGCCACCATTTCCATCAAAAGCAGCATGACCAAATTGATCGTATTGCGCCCGACGCTCACTATTTGACAAAACCTCATATGCTTCATTGACTTCTTTAAATTGCTCTTCGGCTTCTTTTGTCTTATCGCGATTTACGTCAGGATGGTACTTACGGGCCATTTTACGAAATGCTTTTTTTATTTCATCATCAGACGCACCTTTATTTACGCCCAATACTTCATAGTAGTCGCGTTTACTCACATTACACCATCCTAAAACTTATATTTAATAGAAAAACAGTTGAACCACCAAAACACAATGCCATAAAAGACCATGTGTTTTAGCGGTTATTTCCTGTTACCAATTATATAGTATTTGGCAGGGAAAGAAAACATCCCTGCCAAACATTAGTCAACTTACTTGATTCAATGACTAAGCTTTCTTATACAATCCTATTTTTTGTCTTCATCTACTACTTTATACTCAGCATCAACCACTTTTTCTTCAGTGCCTGCTCCAGGAGCTTGCTCAGCAGTAGCCTCTTGCTCTTTATTATAGACTGCAGATGTCATTTCATACAATGGCTTTGTTAATTCTTCTGTATCTGCTTTAATCTTTTCGGTATCAGTACCTTTAAGGCTTTCTTTTAATGCGTCAGCAGCTTTTTGTACTTTTTCAAGCAAATCCTTATCTTCTACTTTATCCCCCATGTCTTTGATTGTCTTTTCAGCTTGATATACCAAAGAATCGGCATTGTTACGAACTTCTACTTCGTCCTTACGAGCCTTATCTTCCGCTGCATGTGCTTCGGCTTCTTTTACCATACGTTCAATATCATCTTTGCTCATACCGCCGGATGAAGTGATGGTAATTTTTTGTTCCTTACCAGTACCCAAATCTTTCGCTGATACATGAACAATGCCGTTAGCATCAATGTCAAATGAAACTTCAATACGAGGTACGCCACGTTGTGCAGGTGGAATGTCTTTTAATTCAAAACGTCCTAATGTTTTATTATACGCAGCCATTTCTCTTTCACCTTGCAGAACATGAATATCTACAGATGGTTGATTATCAGCCGCAGTAGAGAACACTTGGCTTTTTGATGTAGGGATGGTAGTATTACGTTCAATAATTTTAGTGTATACTCCACCTAATGTTTCAATTCCCAATGATAATGGAGTTACATCGAGTAAAAGAACATCTTTAACTTCTCCTACCAATACGCCAGCTTGAATCGCAGCGCCTACTGCTACACACTCATCAGGATTTACACCACGATGTGGTTCTTTGCCCAAGAATCCTTTAATAGCTTCTTGCACTGCAGGAATACGAGTAGAACCACCCACCAAAATTACTTTTTCAATATCCTTAGGTGACAAACCCGCATCGCTCATTGCCTGACGAGTTGGTCCCATAGTAGATTCAACCAAATCAGCAGTTAACTCATCAAACTTAGCTCTTGTTAAGTTCACTTCTAAATGCTTAGGACCAGTTTGATCCGCAGTAATAAATGGCAAATTAATATTAGTTGTCAATACACCAGAAAGTTCAATTTTTGCTTTTTCAGCAGCTTCGCGCAAGCGTTGCTCTGCCATACGATCTTTTGATAAATCAATACCATTTTCTTTTTTGAACTCTGCAACTAACCATTTCATAACACGTTCATCAAAGTCATCTCCGCCTAAACGATTATTACCATTGGTAGCCTTTACCTCAAACACACCTTCGCCAAGTTCTAAGATCGATACGTCAAAAGTACCGCCACCCAAATCAAAAACCAATACTGTATGATCGTTGCCTTTATCAATACCATAAGCTAAAGCTGCAGCTGTTGGTTCATTGATAATACGAAGCACTTCTAAACCTGCAATGGTTCCAGCATCTTTTGTTGCTTGACGTTGACTATCATTATAATAAGCAGGTACAGTAATAACAGCTTGCGTAACAGTTTGCCCCAAATAAGCTTCTGCATCTGTTTTTAATTTTTGCAAAATCATTGCAGAAATTTCTTGAGGAGTATAAGTCTTATCATCAATTTTTACTTTATGATCAGTACCCATATGTCTTTTAATGGAACTAATCGTACGCTCAGGATTGGACACGGCTTGGCGCTTTGCCAATTGACCAACCAAACGCTCATCATTTTTAGAAAAACCTACTACGGAAGGAGTAATTCTGTTTCCTTCAGCATTTGCAATAACAACCGGCTCTCCACCTTCCATTACTGCCACACATGAATTTGTAGTACCAAGATCTATACCAATTACTTTTGCCATTTTTTTCTTCCTCCTTGAAATATGTAAAATTTTATTTTTAAAATGAAGTTTTTAAGTAACTTCTAATTACTTACGACTTTAACCATACTGGGCCTAATAACCTTACCTTTTACAGAATATCCTTTTTGCAGCTCTTCTACAATTATACCGTCAGGCTGATCGGCATCCTCCACTCTCATTACAGCTTCATGCTCTTGAGGGTTAAAGGTTTTTCCAACTGCCTCCACAGTCACTAGTCCATTTTTTTCCAACTGTTGTATCAATTGACGATAAATCATTTCTACTCCTGACAGCATTTTATTCGCATCCTGAGTAGGAACACTGCATAAGGCTCTTTCAAAATTATCAATAACAGGCAGTAATTCTAAAATAAGATTTTGTGCTACGATATTTGATAGCTCTTCTTTTTCTTGACGAGTACGTCTTCGAAAATTATCAAAATCCGCCTGCAATCGTTTATAGCGATCACTACTCTCTTCTAACAGACGCTCTTTTTCTGCAAGTTCCGTCTGCATTTTAGTATTTTCTATCTCATCTAAAACTTCTATTGTTTCATCAGGTGCAACACATCGATCCTCAATTATCTCTTGTACTTCTTCTTTTGTTTCGTTCAAATAAATCACCCCATCTTAAAATATACGAACTTCTGCTGCAAATTCAGCGGCCTTATACTACTCTTCTTTTTTCTTAATAATCGTATCAATGCGTAAAATAGCAATAGCAACTTCTCCCGCCGCCTTCACGGCATGTAATTTCACTGTTGTAGGATCCACTACGCCAAGAGTCATCATATCAACCACTTCACCAGTATCGCAATCAATGCCTAAAGAATCTTTATTTTGATTGGCATGGGCTGCAATGACATCTTCTACCTTTTCCAGAGGATTATAGCCAGCATTTTCTACAATTTGTGCTAATGGTCTGCGTAATGCATGTATTACACAATCTACCCCATAAGCCGCCATACCTTTAACTGCATCCCTAGTCTTAGCAATGTCACGGCTAATAGCAATTTCAATAGACCCACCGCCAGGCACATAACCACCTTTAACAGCAGCTTGCACACTAGAGGCTGCATCTTTGGCAATACGCTGCCGTTCACCAACCACTTCTTTAGTAGCAGCCCCCACTAAAATGGTAGCCATCGGCTTGCCAGCACCGCCCAAGATACGAATATGCTTCAATTTTTTATCTTCATACACGTTCTTCGCCAACCCCAAAGAACTAGCAATGTTCGTAATCTCTTTCTTAAGACCTGTGCGTTTAATCATACGCGCTCCTACATGATCCGCAGCACGGCGCAGTTCCTCTGGCACTACTCGCTGAATTACCATAATACCGGCATCTGTCAATATTTCTTCTGCACTATTATGGACACCCCGATCTACCAATACTACCTTAACACCAAGTTCTACAATTTTATGTACATTTGTTTTGAACTCATTTTGCAATTCCAGATACCGCTTAAAGCCAGCTTCTGTACTTAGCGCCTCATCACCAATTTCTTCAGGCTCTAAGGCATCATCAATGACCAATATTTTTGCTTGATTACTCTCTACAGGCATATCTTGATTTAATCGCTGTTTATCAACGATAACACCCATAAAGACCTCGTTCTCAGCGCCTTCCTGAGAGAAAATAATATCTGACAGTTTAAAACTGGACTCACGTAATTTTTCAATACCGACAAGCCCTGCGGCCTTAATAACCAATTGAGCAATATCACTATATTCGCGGCCAGCAATCATAGCAATACGGTGTAGAATGGGATCTTGTATATCAAAAATATGTTTTGCTCGATCCTTAATCTGCTCTAATGCCAGCGTCACGCCATGTCTGATTCCTTCGATGACACGAGCAATGGGTACACCTCTTATGACTTGATTTACGCCTTCTCCTACCAGACCACCAGCCATAATAGTTGCAGTTGTTGTACCATCTCCAATTTCAGCTTGCTGGGCTCTGGCAACATTGATCAGCATTCTGGCTGCCGGGTGATCTACATCCATTTTATCTAAAATAGTAACGCCATCATTTGTAATTATGACTTCACCGGAAGAACCCAATAACATGGTATCTAGCCCCTTAGGACCAATAGTGCCCTCAACAGCTGACGTAACCACTCTGATGGCATTCCCATTTGTCATTAGTGCCGCTAATCTTTCATCTACTTCAGAACCACTATTAGCTTGCTTTAGCTTCATCCTTGGTTCCTCCCAAATTACAGTTCTATTATATGTATAATAGAGCCAGTAATACCCTTTACTATAGAAGGAAGAGTATTGACCACTCTATATTTTATACTTCTTAAGTACTTCTCCTAAATGATTATGCATAAACTCTAAAACTGACATGACCTTGCCATAATCCATCCTGGTCGGACCTAATACAGCTACCGTTCCCACAACTTGACCATCAATGCGATAAGTAGCCTGCACCATACTGCAGTCTTGAATTCCGCTATATTTGTTTTCATCGCCAATTGTAACAATAACACCATCATTTTTTTGTTTTTGCAAAATATTCGCCAGTAAATGTTCTTCTTCCAGCATATCTAAAAAAGATTTTACTTTTTCGATATTTTTAAATTCTGGCTGACTTAATAATTGTGTGGTGCCACCAAGATACAACCGCTCATTCTTTTCCACAACCAATGCTTGTTTTAGTATCCCTAATGCAGTTTCAAACAAGTCCACATCAATTAGCATTTCATTTTGAATTTCCCGCAGAATAGATAATTCGATATTCTCAAAGGATAATCCTGATAAACGTCTATTAATGTGTTCTGCAATACGCTGCAAATCATTAAATGAAAGCCCTGTTGGTATATCAATCACCTTGTTTTCTACAAATCCTGTATCTGTCACGACAACCAAAATCGTGCGGCAGTCATCAAAAGGTAGAAATTTTAGATACTTAAAGGCGCATTGAGTTACTTGCGGCACTAAAACTAATGAAATATTGCTTGTTATTTTGGATAATATTTTTGCGGTTTCCTGAAAAACCTCTTCAACATGACGAGTTTTCTCCTGATACCAATTTTTAATTAACGCAATTTCCCTTTCAGGCATTTGGGTCGGTGATAATAAAGAATCTACATAAAAGCGATACCCTTTTGCAGAAGGAATTCTCCCTGATGAAGTATGAAGCTGCTCAATATAACCCAACAGTTCAAGATCAGCCATTTCATTGCGAATGGTTGCAGGGCTAACGCCTAAATCATGTTTACGGGCAATAGTTCGTGAGCCAATAGGCTCCGCGGTGGAAATATAATCATCAACAATCGCTTGAAGAATACTACGTTTTCTCTTATCTAACATACGAGTTCCACCTCCTATTGTTAGCACTCGACCTTGTAGAGTGCTAACACCTACTAAAAAAATACCACTCCTGCGCCTGAATGTCAAGATATAATAATTGATTTATCCAGGTAAAAATGCACGAAATACAACATTTCCATACTTCATGCCTGAAACAGTAAGATTTACCTGATTCTCTTTTACAGCAATCAACTTTTTGCGAAGTAGTTCTGACACAATTTCTCCATACTCCAAGTAAAAACTACGGTTGAAATATTCCTGAAAATCTAAAATAGATAAACCTTGTACCGTCCGCAAGGCTAAAAAAATATATTCCGCCATAGCGATCGTAGTGCTAGGATTTTCTCGAAATTCAATTGGCAGATTTCCTTTTTCCACACAATCTATATATTGAGATACATCAGTTATGTTACTCAGCCGCTGTTTCCGGAAAAAAGAATGAGCCGCGGCTCCCATCCCTACATAAGGATAGTATTTCCAATATTTAAAATTATGACGACATTCATACCCTACTTTTGAAAAGTTTGATATTTCATAGCGCTTAAAACCATGCTGAGGTAAATATTCAGTTGCAAAATTATACATCTCTTCATCTTCATCTTCATCTGGTAATATAAGTGTTCCTATCTGATCCATAGCAGCAAAAGGTGTACCTTCTTCTACTTTCAATCCATAAGCTGAGATATGAGTAACATCAAGTTTCATTGCTTTTTGAATACTAACCTTTAAATCATTGCAAGATTGACCTGGCAATCCATACATCAAGTCAAGATTAATATTACTGAAACCTGCATCTTGCGCTTCCTTTACTGATCTTACAGCCTGATCAGCGCTATGTATCCTGCCAATTGACTTTAATAATGCATCGGAAAAAGTTTGCACACCAAAACTAATCCGGTTGACGCCACCTGATTTTAAGGCTAATAATTTTTCTTGATTCGTCGTGCCGGGATTGGCTTCTACGCTAAATTCTGCAGCTTCGTCAATGGAAAAGCTTTCATGCACCTTAGTTAAGATGGTTTTTAAAGCATCTGCGGGCAAAACAGTAGGTGTTCCCCCGCCAATATAAATTGTATCAATCAAGGCCCCAGATAAAACACCGCCCCAGCCAGAAATTTCCTGGCATAAGGCGGTAACATAAGGTTGATATAGATGGGTAAGATTATCATAGGAAGGAAAATCGCAATATAAACATTTTTGCTGACAAAAAGGGATATGAATATATAAACCCGTCTTCATTTCATCACCTTAATCAATCTTTAATATAGCCATAAAGGCTTCTTGCGGTACTTCTACATTACCTACCTGCTTCATACGCTTTTTACCTTCTTTTTGTTTTTCTAAAAGTTTACGTTTACGGCTAATATCGCCCCCGTAGCATTTCGCTAAAACATCTTTACGCATGGCTCTTACTGTTTCACGAGCAATTACTTTGTTGCCAATCGCAGCTTGAATGGGAATTTCAAACATTTGTCGGGGAATAATTCCTCTTAACTTTTCAACCAAAATCCGACCTCGATAGGTTGCTTTATCACGATGTACTATAATTGACAAAGCATCTACAGGTTCTGAATTCAGTAAAATATCTAATTTAACAAGTTTAGATTCTCGGTAGCCCAACAATTCATAATCTAAAGATGCATAGCCTCTTGTTGCCGATTTTAGACGGTCAAAATAATCATAAATGATTTCACTCAAAGGTAATTCATATGTCAACATCACTCTAGTCACATCTAAATACTTCATATCTTTAAATTCGCCACGTTTTTCTTGTGATAGTTCCATCACCACGCCTACATAGTCATTAGGCACTATAACCATTGCCTTAACATATGGTTCCTCAATATGCTCAATTTCCTGAGGTGTTGGCAATTTAGAAGGGTTTTCAATTTCAAAGATTTCCCCATCTGTTTTGAAGACTTTATAAATAACACTTGGTGCTGTTGTAATCAATGTAATATTATACTCTCGTTCTAATCGTTCTTGAATCACTTCCATATGTAATAGTCCTAAGAATCCACAACGAAAACCAAAACCTAAAGCACTGGAAGTCTCTGGTTCAAAGACCAAGGATGCATCATTCAGTTTTAATTTTTCCAAAGCATCCCGCAAAAGATCATATTCAGAACTGTCTACTGGATACAAACCACAATATACCATAGGTGTAACTTTACGATAGCCGGGTAGTGCCTCGGCAACGGGACGGTCGGCATCAGTAATCGTATCGCCAACACGAACATCTTTTACATTTTTAATACTCCCAGCTACAAACCCTACATGGCCAGGTGCAAGTTCACTGACATTAGTCATCGCAGGTCTAAAGACGCCTACTTCAGTTACTTCTACAACTTTATTTGTAGCCATCATCTTCATTTTCATACCCGGCTTAATAATACCATTAATTACTCTTACATAAGCAATAACACCCTTATAGGCATCAAAGTGGGAGTCAAAAATAAGTGCACATAATGGTTCTGCTACGGTACCTTTAGGAGGTGGAATTTTCTTCACAATGGCTTCTAGTACCTCTTCAATGCCAATACCCGATTTAGCACTAGTTAGCACAGCCTCTGAAGTATCCAGACCAATTACATCTTCTACTTCTTGTTTTACTCTTTCTGGGTCAGCACTTGGCAGGTCTATCTTATTAATAACTGTAATAATTTCTAAATCATTGTCTAAAGCTAAATACACATTTGCCAAAGTTTGGGCTTCAATCCCCTGAGCAGCATCTACAATCAAGAGTGCTCCTTCGCAAGCTGCCAAACTGCGTGATACCTCATAGGTAAAGTCAACGTGCCCTGGTGTATCAATAAGATTTAACATATAAGTCTCGCCATCTTTAGCCGTATATTCCAGCCTTACAGACTGAGCTTTAATTGTAATACCACGTTCTCGTTCCAGATCCATATTATCCAAAACCTGAGCTTCCATCTGACGGGAAGATAGGGTGCCTGTATACTCAATCAGGCGATCAGCAAGGGTAGATTTTCCATGATCTATATGAGCAATTATCGAGAAATTGCGGATATTATTCGTCTTCATATAGGCCTCCTCTCGAAATCAATAGCATAATTACTGCTATTGATTATATCACCTGGAACCTAACACCTGCAAGTATTACCTAAATTGCCGTAAATAAACATTTGTGATTTCCCATCCTTGCTTTAGATACTTTTCCAAATACTTCATTTTTGAAGTCAACCAAGCAAGCTCTTTACGGCAATCAATATATAAATACTTAGGAACCGTCCAGGTAATCAAGGGAGTCTTAATCGTTACACTAGCATCCTGATTCTTAATTTCAGCGATTGCATACACTGCACTGATACTGCAGTCAGAACCTAACACTTCCATAGTATAAACACCCTCGCGATTGCGGCTTATATCAAAAATACGCACAAATTCCTGTCGCTGTGTTAACGTATTTAATTGTTGTTCTGCTACAGATAACCCTAGGGCTATAACTACAACTAAAATTATTAAACCACGAATAATCATTAAAACATCCCTATAAGCTAAGGAGCAAAACACATCCTCACCTCTTAATAAAAAATACATCGACATTCTTTACTGTATATTATTTTCGTTAATAATCTCAGCTAATACATCACCAAACATTTCCATGGCACGCTGTGCTTCTTCTTTTGTGTTCTCCTGGCACCCTACCTCAAGCAATAAAGCCCGTGGATGAAGATGCTGATTATATCGCCAATTTTCCATTTGAATTCCAAAAGAAAGACCTGGAAAACGCTGATTTAATTTAGCATCAATTAACTTAGCAAAAGCATGATTCTGCTGCCAATGAGGCTGAACTAAATCCTGCTGCCCTATGCAAACCAATATTTTGATTTTTGCAACTTCAACGCCGTTTACCATTGCGGTGTGACTTTCTTTATTACCAGCATCACGATGAATGTCAAAATACATCTGAATCGATGGGTTCTCGGCTATCATTTTTCTTACTGTAACCTCTGAAGCATCATAAGCTTTCATAAAGCTTGGATAATCATTAACAGTAGTATTTTGCAGCGTAGAAATGCCATAAGTACCTAACTGCTTGGCGAGGGCTCCCCCTACATCTACAATGTCACCTAGCTGCCCTCCCGGTTTATGAGTAGCACCTGTATTAGGAACATAGGATTCTGCTGTATGTGTATAGTAAAGACCAACCAAAGGCTTCCCGCTTGGCACCTTTTCGCTTTTTTCAAACTTGGGAAAATTGGGCAAGGTCATAGCACTCACTGTTTGCGGTACAGATTTAACCTTTGTCAGCAAGGGAATTTCAACCTGCAATATAGAACGTATATCAGCAATATCCACACCAATTAAAAACCGCATCGTCTCTCTTAGCAGCTGCTGTGCACTCTGCTCATTTTTTACAATTACGACTGGCCTGGGCTCTGTAGTATGAATCAAACCGGGAATGCCGGAAAATAATATATCACGCCATTGAGGCAATCCATATTGTTCTTGTCGCAAGGAACCATTTGCACTTGCTGGGACAGCCTCTTGAGATTTATTTAAACCTTGCCACATTATTACGCTTAAGAAAAGCAGAGCAAGTATTGCAAATCCTATTTTTTTATGCCAGAGATACTTTGCCTGGTGACGTGCACGCCTTGTTAACATCCTTTCCTCCCCTGACATCTGCGCTGCGAAATAAAGCACAGGTTGTCACACTTTTTTGTTTACATACAATGTATATGCTTGGGAGGAAAGGGATAGTACTGAAATACGCTTAGAGATCCATAGGAGGAACAAAGCTTTTTTTCTGCCAGATTACATTTTATTAATGCAAATAAGCATGTATATTTTCGTAATCAATGTGAGGATGCATAGCTTGATTAATTCCCCCCGCAACAGCCACTGCAATATCATCAATAAAACGGTCTACCTCTTTGGGGGTTACCATCAAATCACCCAATACCTCTGGTAATACTTGACTCAATATCGTATGACGGTCTGCATCGGATAAATTCTCCATGCTTTTAAAGTAGCGAGCGAATGGCGCATGCTCTTGCAAGACATTAATTGTATCCATGGCAATGGTAGAAGCATGAACTACGGTCGGTACGCCAATAGCTATTACAGGCACTCCTAAGGATTCCTGAGTCAAACCAAATCGTTTATTGCCTACACCAGAACCAGGACTGATGCCTGTATTGGCTAATTGTACAGTGGTAATCACCCTACGGCTAGAAGCTGCTGCTAAGGCATCAATAGCAATAACCAGGTCTGGTTTTATTTTACTAACCAATCCCTGTACAATCTCTACAGTCTCCATACCAGTAATCCCTAAAACACCTGGTGCAATGGCACAAATTGACCGTACTCCGCCCTTGAGCTCAGGTGATAAGATTTCCTGCAAATGTCGTGTCACTACAATTTTGTCAATAGCCCGCGGACCTAAAGCATCAGGAGTAATATTACGATTGCCTAAACCAATGACTAAGACTGTTGCTTTTTTGGATAGTTCTGCCATACCTACCAACTCATCTGCTAATAGTTTCATTATTTTTTCTTGCAGAGGAGTATTCTTATAACGGAGTCCCTGAGCTTCTATCGTGACATAAGTTCCCTGTTTCTTTCCCATGATCTTTTCCGCTTCCGGTGTAGTAATATCAACTTTAGTAAGGACAACCTCTTCATCTTCTGATGTTTCCACCAAAACCCCTGGAATATCTTCACTCACTTGTTTGGTTAATAATTCCCTTGCTTCTAATGCTAAATCAGTACGAGAAGTACCTGTAAAATGCTCCACTTTTATCCACTCCTTAGGTCTAAAATCAAAATTATTTTGCCCTAAAATATTACTAGCTATGCAATTAACACATCCCGTAATAAAAGTATCTTCCTATAAGTATGCAAACCCTTGGAAAATTCCCAACTTATAGCTATAAATTATTATTTGTTACTTGCATTTTCCATAATCACATGCTAAGATACTATAGGTAACATGCTCTTTAAGGAGGTGAATCACTTGCCAAACATTAAGTCATCTGAACGTAGCGTAAAAACTGATGCTGAGCGACGTGCTAGAAACTTTGCGGTGAGATCAACCATTAGAACTGTATCTCGCAAAGTAGTTGAGTCTGTAACTGCTGGTAACACTGATGAAGCGAAAGCTCTTCTAATTAATGCCAGCAAAACTATTGACAAGGCAGCCAGCAAAGGTGTTGTTCATAAAAATGCCGCAGCTCGTAAAAAATCGAGATTAGCTCGTAAAATTAACGCTTTAGCTAATTAATTAAGATTAAAGCCTCTGTTCATTTTGCTATGTTCAGAGGCTTTTTACGTTATCATTTTCTATAAAAGCAAAGGGCGAGGAACTGGTAGTGCACCAGATTCTTCGCCCTTTGCTTTTATCTGCACATCGCAATAATGATTTCCTCTAAAGCCGACTTATTAGCCCTGCCAGATTTTAGATCATAGTCGGCTGCCGCTAAGGCAAACGTAACTTCTTTTAATATCTCTGAGGTAAAATTCTTACTTTGTTTCAGCATTTTTTCACCGATAAAAGGTACTAAGCCAAGTCTTTCAGCGATTTCTCTATTACCATATCCATCCTTTGACATCTCTTTAGCCTGCCACATCAAGCGTACTTGCCGTGCTAATAGAGATACCAACTTAAGAGGATGTTCTCCCGACTTTAACTGCTCTCCCATTAGCTGTAATGCTTTACCCATTTGCTTTTGACTAACCGCATCAATCATTGAAAAAATAGAAATTTCCGGTATACTTGACATAATCGTTATAAGATCAGATTGACTAATTCTAGTTTTTCCGTCTGTAAATAAAGCAGCTTTCTCTAATTCGTTATGCAAAAAACTTAGGGATATTTGAGGCATAATGCTAACTACTCCCAGAAAATACTCCATAGCATCGCTATCCATTTTCTTATTCAGTTCAGCCAATTTAGCCGTAAGCCAGCCTCTCACATCCCTTGCTTTGATATTGGCTAGTTCTACAGCAGCTCCGTGTTTTTCGATTAGTTTAAACAATTTACGCCGTTTATCTACTTTATCCGTAGTCGAGAGAATCAAATGCGTATAATCCGGCATATCACTAATGACCTTAAATAAGCGTTCCTCAACTTTGTCACTAATTTCCCCTTGCTCATTTCCACCACTTTTTCGTGGACGCAGTAAGGCAGTGCCCCGAATATGAATTACATTCTTCCCCCCCATAAACGGAACCGTTTCAATTAAAGCAATTAATTCATTTATAGCAGGGTCCTTATCTAAAGTAAGAAGATTCATGTCTATTTCCTCAGGTGCTAATACGGCAGTGATCACTGCCTGCTCGAGCTGTTTTATAAAATAAGCCTCTTCGCCGTATAATAGGTAAACAGATTTTACCTGCCCTTTTTTTAGCCCTTGAATAACCTCTGCATACCCCATAACTACCTCCTGTTATCCTTCAATCTTTTAAAAACGTATCAACTGTTAGCGCGCTGCCATTCGTCTTAAAGACGATAGCTCCCTGCTCATCTGTACGATAGATTTTACTCCCATAAAACAACAAACGCTGGATGACCTCTTCATGAGGATGCCCGAAAGAATTATTTTTCCCTACAGAAATAACTGCATATTCGGGATCAACAGTCTGCAAGAATTCATCGGTAGAAGATGTTTTTGAACCGTGATGGCCTACTTTTAATACCGTACTCGAAACATCCCTACCATTATGTATTATCTCGTCTTCTCCTTGGGCTGGAAGATCTCCGGTAAATAAAAAACTATGTTTTCCATAACGTACCTGTATGACGCTGGACACCTCATTACTTGGTTGTTTTTGGCTCAATCCTGTATCAGCATGCAATACGTTAACAATTGCACCATCAATCTCTATTTTTTGCCCTTCATAAACCGCAATACGGGCACTGTTAGGTGCCGCCTTCAATAGATTTAGCACTGCCTGGGTATAGTTCTCACGAGACAACATAATATGCTTTATTGGTATCTCTCCAGCGATTCCTGCTGCTCCCCCAGCATGATCTTGATGACCATGGGTCAAAAAAAGATAATCAACTGTCAGTACGCCATAATGTCTTAAATACGGCACCAGAACTCTATAGCCAATATCAAAATCTGTACTTTCCCCTAAAGTACCTCCTGTATCCACTAAAATTGTTCGTCCATGGGGCGTTATGATAAGAGCCGCATCTCCCTGCCCTACATCAATAAAATGAACCGAAAGAGGAGCAGGATAAACACGATATACTAGGATGCAAAAAACAAGGATCAACACTACTACAGCACTTCTTTGAGGCCATCGTTCCACCGTATCTTTTAAGGATAACATATTTTTCGGTTTATACCCATATACCCAGCTTACCAAAACATAATATATTATACTACCAGCCAGTCCAATCGAAGGCACATACAGCTTTGCTGCAGGCATGTCTGCCAGCCATTGTGTCAATTGCAAAACCAAACTAATCATTAAACTGCAAGCCACTGAGCATATTGCTCCAATAACACCAACGATCATACTACTAAAGGCACCAAACAAGCCTAATATGACAATCCCTTCAATAATAGGAACAATGAATAGATTCGCTACAAAAGAGCTTAGAGAAAAACTATTAAAATGCCAAGCAATAAAAGGAAATACACCTACTTGGGCAGCTATGGTAACAGCCAAAGGCCGAGCCAGGTAAAGCGGAATCATACTTTCCAGCATATTTACAGTTTTAGCATTAAAAAACACTAAGCCTGCTGTTGCGGTAAAAGATAATTGAAAACTTAGGTCATAAATTAATGCTGGCTGATAAATCAGCATACCTAACACAGATAAACATAATGCAACGGCAGCATCTTTCTCCCGATTCAAGCATACCGCACCTAACCCAATCAACCCCATTATAAGAGAACGCAACACTGGTGGTGTCAAGCCACAAAACACAGCATATAAAGTAATAAAAAAAGCTGCAAATAAGGGAATTAGTTGATTCGCATAGGTAAAACGCCTGAACATTCCTGTGCCTAATACGGTTATGACCCCTACTACTAAAGCAATATGCGAGCCGGATACGGATAAGATATGTACAATTCCTGTTGTAGCAAAATCAGCCACCACATCACGAGGAATTTCGCTATAACCGCCAAACAGCATTCCTACAAGAATCGCCTTATGGCTCGATGGCATTACACGCTCAATATTACTGATTATCGCTATCCGCCATCTTTCCATACTTTCTTTCCAGATTGAGTGACTTTCACTAACTAAGTGTATCGCATTACCCGAAACAGACATTCGTCCTCTAATCCCCTGTAGATGTGCAGCGGCGACACTATCATATTGTCCTGGATTATTATAGCCATGTAAAGCAATAACTTCAGCAGTTACTTTAATCTTGTCCCCCGCTTTAAAAACCCGATCTTGATTTGTTTGTCTAGCATACAAATACAATTTTCCTGAAGCAGTTTCTTTTTTAGTATTTTCAGCTTGCGCTTCATCAATTGCCAGAATGTATCTGACTCTACTTTTCTCTTGTGCTAAATACGTCACATGAGCTGGTTCTTCAATAATAGCATATACAGTTATCCTTTCCCCTGCATAGCGGCTGACATCGTTTATAGCAAAAGCATCTGCATGAATAAAGCGCAACATACCAACTATAAAGAATAATACCGCCAACAGCCAAGCCACTGACTGCTGTTTGTGAATTTTCCAAATCAAAATAACAGTAATAATAAAACTGCCAACATATAAGAAAGGTAACAGCCATATAAAATAATTAGCACACCAAATACCAGCTGTAAATGCTGCTGTAATCAAAATAATGATATTGGGCATATGACAATTACCCCTTCAATGATTACTTTTACCTCTTAATGATCAAGGCACCTTTCTTCTTTATAAGCATATAGGTTTTCCACTAAATACAAAAATCCTGCATGAATGTGCAGGATTTTTGTATTGTTTCTTTTGTCTAGTCTTCTATATTTTTTTGTAGTTCAACAATGCATTTTCAATTCTTGTCAACGCCTCTAGCAAGACACTTCTTTGCGTGGCAATATTAATACGAGCAAATCCTTCACCTTGCGTTCCGAAATTTCTGCCTGCATTTAATCCAACCTTCGCTGTTTGTACAAGAAACTTCTGCAGTTCTTTATCATTTGTAAAATATGCACGGAAATCTAACCATATTAAGTAAGTGCCTTCTGGTTTACTTACTTTCACTTCTGGCAGCCTGGTTTGAATAAAATCAACCAATGTATCCGCATTTTTCTCAAGGTATAGCAGCAATGCATTTAGCCAGGTTTCGCCATCTCTGTAAGCAGCTTCAGTACCAATTCCACCAAAAACATTATTGCGACCGATATGCAATTTGGTAATCCAATTCTGGATCAACCCACGTCTGCGTTTACACGGAGCAATTATAAAAGAAAAATTGAGTCCAGCCACATTGAAAGTCTTACTGGCAGCCATAAAGGTAACAGTTTGCTTACATACAGGTGTACCCAATGAGGCAAAAACAGTATGCTTGTGACCTTGAAATACTAAATCATTGTGTATCTCATCTGCCAATACATCAACCTCATATTTTTGGCAAAGTTCATATACCTTTTGCAGCTCTGCTCTGCTCCACACACGACCAACAGGATTATGGGGACTGCATAATAAAAGCAATTTATTATTTGGATCTGCTAGTTTTTGTTCTAAGTCCTCAAAGTCGATTTCATAACGTCCATTTTTTAAAAGAAGGGGATTTTCAACTACCTTACGATCATTATCTTTAATAGAAGCAAAAAATGGCGGATACACAGGAGGTTGAATAATAATACCATCCCCTGGTTCCGAAAGTGCAAAAATTGACAGACTTATCGATGGAACAACACCAGGAGCAAGCAGAATCCACTCTTCTTCAATTTCCCAGTCATGACGTTTCTTCGCCCACTCAATTACAGACTGATAAAGAGATTTTTCCTGAGTATTGTACGCATAGATTGGATAATTAGCACGTTCTATGATCGCAGTAGACACTGCTTTGGGTGAAGAAAAATCCATATCAGCGATCCAAAGAGGCAGCACATCATTACTGCCAAATACATTCTCCAAAGCATCCCATTTGCGGCTGCCAGTCCCTTGGCGAGGTATTATTTTATCAAAATCAAATTGTATAGTACGATTTGTCATGTTACCACATCCTCACTGAACATTATACTGTTCATTTATATAGTTAAACAGCGGTAATTCCTGTCTTTATATAGAATAATCCAAAATCGATAAAATTCCTTTTACTACTTGCTGCTTTCCAGATGATTTGATTTGTGCATCCCTTTTACTTGTATCATACCACTCCACCTCAAAAGCCATTCACATTTTCTTGAACATACAAAAGCCGAATTATTCTTTTGCTTGCAATAATTTTCTATAGTACGAGTGAGCCGTATATAAAGCCGCAACTGGATTATGACCTGTGATCCGATCTTTAGTTACAAGAGTAGTAACCAGTGCATCAGAGTATTTTATAAATAAAGAATCATGTCCTACACACAAACCAACCACGACATTTAAATCTGTCTTATGGTAATTTAAAATACGAGCTTGCAAGATAGGATTGCACATTGCTTCATGACCGCCGGGTCTTATTTTATGCTCTTCTAATATGCCAATTTCCGTTTTGTCGACAGACCCTACTTTGCAAATGGCACTATAATAATCAAAGCCTCTGGCTGTAAGAATATTGGTAAAGATTTTTGATTCCTCTATCAAACCAGCACAAGTTGCAATACCAATTTTCTTAGCACCAATGCGGTTAGCAAATTCAATAATTTCCTCTACCCTTGTTAACTTGCCATAAAAAAGCCCCTCTACTTGAGCTGATGCTCTAGCAACCACTGCATCTTGTTCATCTCCCTGCAGGTAATTTTTAATTTCTTCAATATCATCAGCAATGGAATGTCCATCATTATCTTTAGTCGTTAAACAGAACTCCGGGAATTTCTTATCCTGGCTTCTACAATTGTAAATACTGCAGTCTGTGCAACTTAAATTCTCTATATCTTTTTTTCTACTCATCTTTCTTCCCCCATTTTTACTTTTATCACAATAAAAAAGACTGAAGATGCCTAAAAAGAGCATCTTCAGTCTTCAGTGTGTCTGATCAACCAAGATAATAATGCATCTATATAATTATCAACAACAATAACTTTCTCATTTTATTATACGCTTATAAATGTTGTTGTCAACCATAGCATTAAAAAATCATTACAAAAGTATACCTTCATTATTATAAGCTACTAACTCTTAAAAGACTTCTCAGATTTTCAGATGCCATCACCATACAGTCCTTCCAGCTCATCAATACGCCTTTTTTCAGTCTTTTCAATTTGTCCTACTTGCCCATTATTCACATGAATGACCAATTGTCCGTATCGTATACTTTGTAAATCAGATAAAATTTTCATTTGCATAGGATGTTTTTTCTTTGTCTTTTCCTTTATTGAAAAACTGCCCTCTCTACTTTTAGCCGAGATCATAAACTTTTCAATTTTATCTATTTTAACAACAAATCCATCTTGTATCATTAAAATTAAGTGACCATGTTGAACGTTTAATAAAAAATGCTCAATAATATCAAACACTTGAGACGGCAATGGTTTAATTGCTCCTCTTAAATTTGCCACATTATTCTTCGCATCGGAACAGGATTGCACTACAAAGACCTCCTTTTTAATAAAACATAGTATAATTATCCTAGTTCTTTTAAATTGAAATCGACTAATTTATCTTGTAATGAACTCCAAGAACGATTTGCGAACACGAGGGGAACCCCTTGGGATTTGGCCAGTTGTTTAATATTTTTCGCTGTAGTATGATTAATATAATCAATAAAGATCACAATTAAAGTTGTTGATAACGGAAACTTAAAGTGTTTTCGATCAGAAACATTTCTACCTGTAACATGATCAATTGCATGAATTCCTAATGTCTGCAGTTTTTTTTCGATACTTCCTAAATGATCTGCGCCAACTAGCATAATTGACATTTTCTCACCTCCTTAAAATCAAAAAGACTGGTTTCTTCGTTTTTACGAAAGAAGCCAGCCTCTGGTTATCCAGTCAGCTTAGTAATATAAAAAAAGCTAAAAGAATCTCCGATATAGAGATGCCTTTAGCCTTCAGTTATCCTGATCAGCAATTATTATGTTTAAAATAGCATAACACAAGAATTAAACTACGTCAACATCTTTTCAACCTATCCAGTATTTTTTATTACATCTGGTATCTAAACGAAGTTCAACGTAAGAGAATGTATTATATTCACATCTTTTAGTAAGCAGACGGTCATAACCGAATCTAATTAAAGGTCAGAGATTTCATCAAAAAAACTCTCTGGCCTTTAATTTATTCGATTGCTTAGGATATACAATCATCTTGAAGATCAGGTAATTGAATTATTGAACTACATCTGGCACATCTTTTAATTTAATAAAGCTTTTCTTTTGCAAGGCATCGGCATCGACGTTCTTATCAAGCATCCCAACTTCTTGCAATTGTTTTGCAGTAATACCAAAAGCATCATATGCTCCACTAACAGATGGAATGAAATTATAGGTTTTTAATACGCTTGCATTGAATGCAGCATCACCTGCAACCCATTTTTTGTCTACTTGAATCTTTGCAGTTTCATCTGGATTCTTCTGTATCCATGCACTTGCTTTTTGCATAGCACGGGTATATTTTGCAGCAACCTCAGGATGCTCGCTTGCTATACTGTCACGAACATAAGCAGAGCAGCAATATTGATCTTTATATGGCGCATCAACTGCAGAATCAACGATGCTCCTTAAATCATACTCTTTTAGTGTAATCGAAGCTGTCGGGTCGTTCATTGCAAGTGCATCAACTGCACCATTTTTCAACGCAAGAGGTAAGTCCGTGGCACTGAATACAATGAATTCCACTTCCATGTTCTTTTCACTCACGCCAACACCGGCATCTGCAAGGGCGCGTTTTGCAAAAATAATAGGGCTGCTGTTCATGCTAGGAACCCCGATTCGTTTGCCTCTTAAATCTGTAAGAGAATTAATCCCAGAGTTTTTAGGAGCAAGCACTTTATCGCATCCTGTATGCAAACCGGAAGTAATTTTGATTGGCAATCCATTGGAAAGAGGCTGAACTAAGCTGGCAAGCAGTCCAAAGCCTGCTTCTGTCTTTCCTGCCGTAACAGCCTCAAAGGCTGTGCCTGGCGCGAGCTTCGTCACATCAACTTTTAAGCCTTCTGCTTCAAAAAAGCCTTTCTCAATGGCCATATGCAGCGGAGCCTCGCATAGGCTTCCACTATAACCAATCTTTAAAACGTAATCATCGCTTTTAACCGCTGCAGGTTTTTCTCCGCAACCTGCAAGTGCCAATACGATTGATACTACAGCGACTAAAATAATTGCAATCTTCTTTTTCATTAACATATCTCCCTTATAAATAATAATTAGGCTCTGCTACAGTCCCTGTAAAATGTAAAATTTCCAATATTTTTGAACGTAAGCTGAGAAACTCTGGATTGTTTCGCGCCCGCGGTCTTGCAAGCTGTACTTCAATACATCTTTCGATTTTGGCTGGTCTTGGTGTCATGACAATTACGCGGTCGGATAAATAGATCGCTTCATCTACATCATGGGTTACCATGATCATGGTCGTACCTCGCTCCTTCCAAATACGAATGAGTTCGTCTTGCATGTTCATTCGCGTAAAAGCGTCAAGAGCTCCAAGCGGCTCATCCAGCAACAGCACTTTAGGATGATTTACTAATGCCCGGGCAAGAGATGCTCTTTGTGCCATGCCACCAGAAAGTTGATGAGGATAGGATCTGCTGAAATCTGATAATCCTACTAAATCAATAAACTTTTGAACTTCCATATGATTTGCTTTGTATATGTTGCGCGCCTTCAATCCAAATGCAACATTATCATAGACACTCAGCCAAGGAAAAAGCATAGGATCTTGAAATACCAAGCCCCGTTCGTAAGATGGCTTTTTTATTTCTTCCTCATCGATATACAGCTTGCCTTCATCAGCACCATTTAAACCGGCAATCAGACGAAGAAGTGTAGATTTTCCGCAGCCAGAGGGACCAATAAGTGATACAAATTCTCCTGTCTCAATTCTAAGATCAATACCACTTAAGGCAATAACCTCTTCTGCATTTTGTTGCTGGAAACGTTTCACAACCCCCTCTACTTTAATTTCTCCTACCATTTTATGACTCCCTTCTGCCATACAAGCACATTATCCCGCACTTTAAACAGCAGTGTAATGAGAATCGAGAATGTAACAGCAATTATAATCAGTCCTGCGTAGACATTGGCATAAGCCATCATCTCCTTCTGCCAATTAATGTACCAGCCTATACCATTTTTAACACCTAACATTTCAGCTGTCATCAATGTGATAAAGGAAGCACAAGTTCCATTAAAAAGCCCGATAAACATATGAGGCATAGCGGCAGGTACACCAACCATAAATATTTGATAATACTTTCCCGCTCCTAGTGTGCTTGACACTTCAAAATACGCATTGCGAACATTAAAAATACCGCTGCTTGTCATAACAGTTGTCGGAAACCATACTGAAAGTGCAATCAAAAATGCACTGGCTGTAAATGTTGTTGGAAAGCTAATGAGTACTAGTGGGATCCATGCCGTCGCAGGAATTGGCCCCAATATACGGATTAGAGGACTAATCCAATAGTTTGCCGAATTGCTGAATCCTACAGCTATGCCTGTAGCAAACCCAGCAATTGCACCAAAAAAATATCCTGTAAAAAGAAGCTTTCCTGAAGAACCGAGACACAAAGCAAGAAAATCTCGGTCTTCTACAATAATGCTTATTATTTTGTCAAGTGTTGGAAAGAAGATCACAGGAAGAAGTCCGAGTTTCTTGGTCACTATATTGATTACATTTAGAAATAAGATTGTTGCGGCAATAAATAACGATCTGTCTTCAATCCATTCCTTTGCTTTTGGGTTAAAATATGATAATAATGCAATGATTGTAAAAGCTCCAAGCAAAACCACAAGTAAATACATGAAATAAGGATGTTTTGCAGGCATATGTTTATCAATATTTCCAACTCCATAATCTACAAGGATTGCCAAAATCGCCGATAATACCGGTAGCCATGCATTTAGCTTTTTCATTACTATCAACCTCCTTTTCTGATTTGATATACCTATTGCATAAAAGATACAATTCGAAAATAATGAATATAATTCTTTGTCATCCTCTGTCCTTTCTTGTCAAAAAGACGACAAAAAAGACCAGAGACGTATAAAAACATCTCTGGTCTTCAGCTCAACTGATCAACCATAATCATTATTTTTTTAAAGATATGTAACTTTATATAGATATTACACCACGATAAATAAGCTGTCAAGTATTTTCATTTAGTATACCTCGGAAATATTCGGCATTTTCCACACTATCCGGTCCATGCTGAAATTGATCTAATTATCAATTTGTGATTTTTTCTTTCATTTTTTCAAATTTACTTGATCCGATTCCAGGAACATTCTTTAGCTCATCAATACTGCTAAAACTGCCATTTGCTTGGCGATATTCAATGATTCGCTCTGCTAACGCAGGTCCCACACCTGGCAGTGTGTCTAGTTCGCCTTTATCAGCATGATTAATATTGACTTTATTACCCACTTTTGTCGTAGTGATGCCAGTCGTTGCTGAATGCTCATTGGAAACCGGAAGCTTATCCACTACATGAATATGCATACCGTCTTTGATTCCCTGAGCCAAATTGGTTTTAGCTACATCAGCCTCAGCTGTAAGACCGCCAGCCATCTCTACAATATCAAATACTCTAGCATTACCAGACGCTTTAAATACACCTGGTTTATGAACAGCACCGCTTATATATACAAAGACCTTATCAGATCGTTCTGGCTGACGAAAGTCATTTTTAGCTGCAACGTCATCGGAAGAAGACACCACTTCCTCTACCGTATTTTTCTGCCAAAAACTATAGAAACTGCCTGCTACAATCAATATCGCCAGCATCACAATAAATAATAACTTATTCCGCTGCTCAACCATTGATATCCCCCCTATTGTAACTTGCCTATTCCTTCGACAAAAACATAGTTTTTCCTTTACAATAGGGATTATTTTCTTATTTATTATTGAATTTTTTCCAAATTAGGGTTTTCGCAGACAGATCGGCCAATTTTAGAAAGATTGTACCATTGATTATTAATCTTTACACGAACGATATCCGCGGTAAAATCATTATTGGTTTCATCAGAGTTTTCCAATAAAGAAGAACCAACTCCATAAATATCCACAGGTACGTCCATCTCTTCAAACTCTCTTATTTTTTTTGCATTAAATCCCCCGGTGACACAAATCTTGACTTGTTCACACCACTCTTTGGCAATTGCAGTTTCCTCTTCATTTAGATCCCACTCATGATAAACGCTGTCAATTGCTTCTCGCAAATTCCAGACAAGTCTCGGAGACACTCCCATATCCTGCTGCTTATTTCCCGTAGGAACAATGGATTTATCCCGCATATTTTTAGAGGTGTCAGGACGTACCCCATATAGTTTATATTTTTCTGCTTCATCAAATTGGCCCTTCTTATAATAAGCAAGGTAGGCGGCAAACATCTTCGTCATTACAGCTTTCGTCTCACCGACACAATCATTATGAAAATCAACTAATACCAATCTGGAAACGATTTTATCAAAAATGCGGGAATACTGCATCATAGTCTCAACGGTATCTCCCAAAAAGCAACAAATTGTCGCATGGGCAATGGTTCCTCCACCTTCTCCTCCCCACCAAGTTCCCTGTTCATCTGTACTTACAAATCGAGAATTTTTCTTACTATATTTTTGGTTGTAGGCTTGAATGGCCAATGAATAAGCATATCCATGCAAAGCCTGCATTTTATAGTGAGCAAATCGTGCGGGAAAAAATAAAATATCTTTAGAGCGGCTAGCGACTAACGTATTATATACATTTGTGGCAATTCGAGTTGGCTCAGCAATGACCCCTAAGATCACTGTCTCTAGATTAGCAAAATCCCGGTAACGACCACGAATTCTAATAACGGGTTGCACACTCAATGGATCTCCATCATACTCAACAAAAGTGCCATCCTGCACTGCTTCAACCTCTAATGTATGGTAGGTATTTACAAAATTTTCTTCTTCATCAAAGTAACCGGTACACATTTTTATAATTGCTAACGCCTCATCTACCCCAGCGACTAAACTCCATGGTCTTCTGCGAGTAAAAAATTGCATTTCAACTTCTACATCGCCAACCTGTACCATAGAACAATCCACATCTTTTATATCACTATTGCCGGCAAACGTATACCCTTCCTTTGCCAATGCTTCTAATAAAATTACATTATTACTAAAATATTTATCAGAATACCAGCCTCGCCGAATTTTATCTGCTTCAATTTTAAAAATTTCTGCTGCTAATCTTTCACCATTAAATATAGCCATTTTTTTGCCCCTCTCTCACATTGAATAAAGATACAGACTATTTAAACTCACAAACTATGATTCTTTATTTTCCTTGCAGCGCCTCACTCTGCTATTCTTCTTCATCCTTCCATCGCGGATTAAAGAGATATAACTTGGAAGGTCTAAACTGCTTACCCTCTGATAATAATGCTGTTTTGGTAAGCATTCTTTTAACTTTTTTTCGAAAATAAGCATCTGCTAATTCCCGGCGATATAAAACCTCATATACTTTTTGTAATTCTGTAAGCGTAAATAATTCTGGCATCAAGCTAAAAGCAATGTCCGTATACATTACTTTATTTTTCAACCTATCAAGAGCATACTGTATTACTTTAGCATGTTCAAAAGCTAAGCCATCTTTATTCTCAACATACGTGTTTTCTGTTTTTGAGATATGTCCCTCTACTGTATTTTTTACTATCACATGATCTTTTATGGTAATCTCTTTATTTTCTATTATAATTTCAAAGGTTTGCTCAAGAATATATCCATTTATCGTTGGATGTTTATATTTGCCAATGACATTGCTGCGGACGTTAAACCATCGTACATCTTCTGCATCTTCACCTGATTTTACAGTAAACTTTTTTCGATCTACCAAGGCCATGTAGGATGTACTGATCACCCTTCTATGAAGGTTAGGATAGACTCGCCCCCATGTATAAAGCTGTTCCATATATACATTCTCCAAGTTTGTTTCTTCTTTCAATTCTCTTACAGCAGCTTCATCAATGCTTTCTTCGTAATTAACAAACCCTCCCGGCAAAGACCATTTTCCCTCTTGTGATGCATTACCATTCGTTCTTAATACATCCTTTTTCTTTTTTACCAAAAGAATTTGCAGTACTTTATCAGGCAGTCGTCTTGGATCTTTATCTTCACTATCAATTGCGCTGAAAATAACCATATCTACCGTATTCGAGGAGTGTATTTGCTGATTGCTGCCATCATCTTTAAAAAAACCTTGTTTGGATTCATTCATATCCTTAACCTCCCGCTAATTATCATATCCGATGGAAGTTAAGACTCCACCAGAATCAAGTCTTCGCTAGAAAAAAATAGAGTAATTGGCGGTTTCCACTTTAAGATAATTCTTATATCATCATTTTGATATTATCATTTTGATATTATCTTATTAGTATTATTATACATGTCCTTGATTCTCTTGGCAATTTATTTTCAGAAAAGTTTCTTGATTCAATTAAAGGAGATCTGTTTTTAAGAAGCAGTTCCACGTAAATGATATATAGAAATAGTCCGATCGCTATATTCGACCGGACTATTTCTATATCATTACATTCTAAAATAAATTCATTAACGTACTACGATATTAACCAATTTTCCTGCTACGGCAATTACTTTTATCACTTGTTTCTCTTGAATCAGTGCCTGCACTTTTTCTTGCTCTAATACTTTTTCTTCTAATTCCTTTGACGTAAGTGTGGCAGAAACAACAATTTTTTCCCGTACTTTCCCATTAATCTGTACAACAATTTCTACTTCTTCTAACTTTATAGCATCCTCATCAAACACAGGCCATATATGTTTATGCACACTACCTTGACCAATAGTTTCACTCCATAATTCTTCTGTGATATGAGGCGCGAAAGGAGCCAACAAGCACAATAAACTTGAAACAAGTTCTCGCACTAATCCAGGATTGACAGCTAGATTCTGATCCTTAGCGGTGTACATCGCATTTACTAATTCCATAATAGAGCTAATTGCGGTATTAAAGTTAAAACGATCACCAATATCTTCTGTTACTTTCTTAATCGTTGCATGCAATACACGTCTAAGATTTCGTTCCTCTTTACTAAGAGTGTTACTGTCATAGCCCGATTCTTCTCCTGCCATGAACGAAGCGTAGTGATCCACAATTCTCCATAAACGTCCAAGGAATCGATAAGAACCTTCTACACCTTGATCATTCCATTCTAAGTCACGTTCCGGCGGAGCAGCAAATAAGATAAATAATCGAGCTGTATCAGCCCCGTATTTTGCAATAATTTCTTCAGGAGACACGATATTCCCCTTAGATTTAGACATTTTGGATCCATCTTTTATAACCATTCCTTGTGTTAATAGGTTCTTAAATGGCTCATTTACATTTACTAATCCTGCATCTTTAAGTACCTTTGTAAAAAACCTTGAATATAAAAGATGCAGTATCGCATGCTCAATACCACCAATATATTGATCGACAGGTGCCCAATAGTCAGCCTTTGAGGAATCAAAAGGAAAATTTGTATTCTTAGGGTCTGCATAACGCATATAATACCATGAGGAACAAATAAAAGTATCCATCGTATCAGTCTCACGCTTCGCAGGACCGCCACATTTAGGGCATGTACAATTTACAAACTCTTCTACCTTGGCTAACGGCGAAACCGAGCCTGCAGCAAAATTTACATTTTCGGGCAATAAAACAGGTAACTGCTCCTTTGGAACAGGCACACTACCACAGTCAGCACAATTGATAAGAGGAATTGGTGCTCCCCAATAGCGTTGACGAGATACCAGCCAATCACGCAAACGATAATTTACATGACGTTTGCCGTAGCCTTGTTCTTCTAACCATTTTGCAATTGCTACTTTACCTGCTTCACTTTTCATGCCACTAAACTGCCCAGAATTAACCATGATACCATCGCCGCTGTATGCGCCTACCATCGTATCTAGTACCAATTCCTGCCCTTCAGGCTGCACCACGATCTTTTTAGTTAAATTATATTTATTGGCAAATTGCCAGTCTCGTTCATCATGAGCTGGAACGCCCATAACTGCCCCAGTACCATATTCCACCAAAACATAATTTGCTACCCAAATTGGCACCTCTTGACCAGTGAAGGGATTTATAGCATATGCCCCTGTAAATATACCTTCTTTTTCAAACTCACTGGAGGTTCGGCTAATCTCACTCATATTGCGTACTTTATCAACAAATTGACGAATTTCTCCTGCATTGTCTTTACCTGCAATCAGCTTTTCTACTAATTTATGCTCTGGTGCCAAGACTACATAACTTACACCAAAAGCCGTATCATGTCGTGTTGTATATACAGCAATTTTCTCTTCAGAGCCCGCCACAGCAAAGCTGAATTCTGCACCTTCACTACGACCAATCCAATTTTCCTGCATCGTTTTAACTCTCTCAGGCCACCCCTTCAGCTCACTAAGATCATTTAAAAGCCGGTCCGCATAGTCTGTAATTTTGAAAAACCACTGTTCTAATTCTTTTTTAACTACGACAGAATCGCAGCGCCAGCAGGCACCATCAATTACTTGCTCATTTGCAAGCACTGTATTACATTCATTACACCAATTCACTGCAGCTTTCTTCTTATAGGCAAGTCCACGTTCTACGAACAATAAGAACAACCATTGAGTCCAATGATAATAATCAGGATGACAGGTTGCCACTTCTCGATCCCAATCATAAGATAAGCCTAGTTCCTGCTGTTGACGCCGCATGTTGGCAATGTTTTCCCAGGTCCACTCTGCGGGATGAACACCATGCTTGATCGCCGCATTTTCAGCAGGCATCCCAAAAGAATCCCATCCCATAGGATGAAGTACATTATAACCTTGCATGCTTTTGAATCTCGCAATTACATCACCGATAGAATAGTTGCGAACATGACCCATATGTAAATTGCCGGAAGGATAAGGAAACATTTCTAAAACATAATATTCTGGACGCTGGCGGTTGAGTTCCGTTTTAAAAGCATTATTTTCAGCCCAGTATTTCTGCCATTTAGATTCAATTTCTTTAGGATTATATCTTTCGTTCATTTAAAATCCTCCTATTTATAAAAAAATAAAAAACCGCCCCTTGGCTTATTAGCCAGGGACGAGTTATATACACCCGCGATACCACCCTGATTGACAGCTATTGCCATCCTCTCAATGATTGTTAACACTAATCAAGCGTCAGCTATTATTAATTCATAGCTGATCCTCCACAGTGAGTTCAGCAGATTTAAGGGTTGGCTCGCATCATCCGCCAACTTTCTGCACCATAAATAAAGCCTACTACTCTGTATCTTAGGACTTAGGTAATATTATATCCCACCCTATCA
>DJJR01000046.1:186219-199125 GCA_002434245.1 Pelosinus fermentans | reverse complement strand
CTTCGATTGCAAAACTACGGATTTATTGCCATCTGCGTACCGACTCGCTTAGGCGGTACGACTAAGATGATTCATCATCATGAATGGTGATTTTTAATAATGATATACACATGTTATACTGTGACCAAGGAAAAAATCATACTTATGATTGCTGAACTGGTAAATGCAATCGTAAATGTTTTGCAGTCAAAGAAGACTCTTTTCATTAAGTTGAAATGAGTCTTCTTTTTTTCTGTTATTTACTAAAAGTGAAAAAAAGGCTGCTGTTGGGAGGTGATTTACGCTTCATTGTTTTTAACGTTTGGTATTGCAAAATTTGATTGTGGGAGGACTTTGAAGATGGATAGTATACAACTTCAAGAGACGATTAAGGAGAAAAATGAGAGGGGCTTTTTCGATAAGCTGGAGGCCAAAGTTCCTTTATGGCAGCAAATGATAGTCGGACTTATCATAGGCGTAGTGGTGGGAAGTTTGTGGCCTGATTTCGGCAAGACTCTAGCACCCGTAGGCACTGCATTTATCAAGTCCATTAAGATGATTATCATTCCCTTGGTATTTTCGTCAGTCGTCATGGGCATTTATCATATGGCTAGTGACATGAAACAGCTAGGGAAAATGGCAGCTGTTACTTTTGCATGGTTTTACTTTGCTACAGGTATGGCTTCATTGTTGGGTATTGCGCTTAACCAGGTTTTTCATCCGGGTCTCGGAGTTGCTATGACCGCTACTGGCGTTATCCCCCAAGACTTGGCAAAGTCAATTGATTGGGTGAAATTTTTTCTGGACCTAATTCCTGAGAATGTATTGGCAACTGCTGCCGCTGGAAAAATTCTGCCCTTTCTAACATTCTGTATTGCATTTGGAGTGGCGCTTGGGACGATGAAGGAAAAAGCTAAGCCAATTATTGATATATTGGAAACCTTATTCGAAGCCACGATAAAAATTGTTAATGGCATTTTACGTGTGACCCCGGTGGCAGTCGCAGGTATTATGGCCTGGGTTTTCGCATCACAGGGCATGGCAATGATTATTGCGCTATCGAAGTTAATTCTTACCTTATATGTTGGTCTATTTGTATTCGGACTTATATTTTTGGCTTTAGTTGCCATATTAGGATACAAGCCGATAAAAATGGTGAAAACCATAGCGGATGCTTTACTTCTGGGATTTGCTACCTGCTCCTCCGAACCGGCACTGCCAGTTCTATACAAAGCACTTGAAAAAATGGGTATTCCGACAAAGATACCCGCGTTTTGCCTGCCTCTTGGGTACACCTTTAACCTTGACGGATCTGCTTTATATCAGTCACTTGCGATTTGTTTCATCGCTGATGCTTATGGCCTGCATCTTTCCATGGGGGCGCTTGCGACCATTCTGTTGACCACTTTAATTGCAAATAAAGGAACAGCTAACGTTCCATCAGCATCACTTGTTGTAATGGCCGTTATATTGACTACCATAGGGCTGCCAGCCGAAGCTATCGCTATTCTCGCTGGAGTGGATCGCCTCATGGATATGGGACGTACGGTTGTTAATGTATTTGGCAATACCTTTGTTGCTCTCCTTCTGAACCGTTTCTTTGGAAACCCTGATGCTCCTAGACAATTTAACGAGATGCAGGCTTAACATAATTAGAATGAGTTACGAGGATAAGTAAAGCAATTTTCAGCACAAAACAGATGGTAAGGAGCTCTGGAGTACGGATTTGCCGTAAGAGCTCCCTTCATCTGCTCTGCCATAGAAACAATGGAATGCAGCTGACCTTGATAAATGATTAATCCCGGGTGCAGTATCCTGAAGTAATAATATCTTTGTACTGCTTTAACCGGTTTATATATTTATTGCTTCATTGAGCCGCAGAGTTCTAAAAAAGCATGCATTGCTGGCGTCAGCCATTTTTCATGGTGGTAAATTAGTTGGGTTTTCACGTCAATCTTAGGTCCGGTCCAGTCCAACTCGACAAGTTTGCCTCGCTCTAAATCATCTTGAACAGCAATTTTGGGTAAGATGGCAGCGCCTAAACCGCAGATGGTACATTGTCGTATGGCACCAATGCTGGAAAGTTCCATAAGTGATCCAGGTTTAGCATGCTTCTCTTTAAACAAAGAAAGAACCATAGGGCGATAGCCGCAGCCTGGTAATGTTATGATTAAACATTCATCGGTAAAATCATGGGGTTTAATATTTTTCTTATGTGCCAGAGGATGAAGCGGACTTGCCACAACCGTCATTGCTTCATCATGCAGTGTTTGTACCACCATTTCCGCAGATTTTATTTTGTCGGTCAGTACCAGCGCTATATCAATAGTGTTGGACTTGATTAATTCAAAAAAATGTTCACAGCTTTCCGTTTGAACTCGTATTTCAACCTGGGGATAGAGTTTGCGGTATTCAGTTAAGATTTGAGGAAGACGATAAACGCAGACGGTTTCAGCAGCACCAATGTTTAGGATGCCGCGAACGCCTTGGGGTACGAAATCATCTTTAGCTTTTTCATATAGATCTAATATACACTTGGCATGGCTTAGAAGTTTCTTACCGTCGCTTGTTAGCTGAATTCTCCGTCCTATCCGATCAAATAATTTCACTTTTAATTCCTCTTCGAGTTGACGAACTTGACCGGTAATGTTGGATTGCGCGTAGCCTAGCTTCAAACCTGCTTTTGTGAAGTTAAGTGTTTGGGCGGCAACGTAAAATATCTGTAACTGGCGTAATTCCATACCATTCATCTCCTCTTAACCATATAAAAAAATGATTATAATCATATAAAACAATCGTTTTTACTATTGATAATTATATGATATACTGTCGTCAAAAATAAGTCTATATGCTTTTAAAAAAAGATAGGGGATCATTCTAATGAGATTCTCTTGCTCCAGTGCATTTTTCTGATAACCATGGAACGGGTGTAAAACAGAAATAAATATAAATAAAAGGGATGATAAGGAAATATGAGTAATGTATTTTATCGTAATGTAAATAAAAACTATCTTGAGGTCGATCATGGTGAGGGGATTTATCTATATGATAAAGAAGGCAAGAAGTATATTGATGCTTGTTCAGGAGCGGCTGTATCAAATTTAGGTCATGCTCATCCCCGGATTATTGATGCGATGGTGCAACAAGCAAAATCGGTAGCCTTTAGCCATTTATCACGCTGGACATCGACTCCCATTCAAGAACTGGCAGATTTAATAGCAAGCTTGGCTCCAGGTTCCTTGAGTAAGCTATATTTGGTATCCGGCGGTTCAGAAGCAACTGAATCAGCGCTAAAGATGGCACGGCAGTACTATATGGAGCGAGATGGAAAAACAGCAAAATATCGAATTATTTCTCGCTGGAAGAGTTTCCATGGAAATACCATTGGCTCCTTGTCCATGACAGGCGATAAAAGGCGTGGAAAATATACGCCGCTGCTTTTGAATTTTCCTCATATTGCGCCTGCATATTGTTATCGCTGTCCTTTTGGTAAAAGCCAGGACACCTGTAACGTAGATTGTGCTCTTGATTTGGAACGGACCCTTAAAATGGAGGGAGCGGATCATGTTGCCGCCTTTATTGCAGAATCAGTAGGCGGCGCAGCCTGTGGTGCGATTGTTCCTCATAAAGATTATTTTAAAATTATTCGAGAAATTTGTGATCATTATGATATTTTATTTATAGCTGATGAAGTAATGGCTGGTTTTGGCCGGACAGGATCGATGTTTAGTATTGAGGATTGGGGCGTTGTCCCGGATATGATTTGTGCTGCTAAAGGTATGAGTGCCGGATATTCTCCATTAGGCGCTGTTATTGCGAAAGAGGAAATTTACAATACCTTTAAGCAAGGCTCTGGCGTATTTGTTCATGGTCACACCTATGGGGGAAATCCTTTATCAGCAGCGGTTGCATTGGCCGTAGTGAAAACATTGGTAGAAGATAAGATAGTAGAAAATTCTCGGATTGTTGGGGAGTATCTGCTGGTACAATTAAAGGAAAAGTTATTGCCCTTTTCTTATGTAGGAGATGTGCGGGGTAAGGGATTGATGCTTGGTGTGGAAATTGTAAAAGACAAGGTAACGAAGGAACCATTCCCAGTTAAAATGGGAATGGCAGAAAAGCTTACCAGTACATTAATAAAGCATGGGGTGATTGTATATCCGGGTAATGGTAATGCGGATGGAGAAAATGGGGATCAGTTCCTTCTAGCGCCACCACTGATTATCACAAAGAACCAGGCCGATGAATTGATCGAAGGCATGGTAGCCGGATTTATTGAATTTGATAAAAATATTGGATCAGTGAAATAAGAGGTGAGTACAATGGAAAAACTAATTATCACAATCGCGCCGACTGGCAATGTGCCAACGAAAAGTATGACGCCTCATGTTCCTGTGACGCCAGAGGAAATTGCTAACGATCTTGTTGCTTGCTATGAGAAGGGTGCTGCTGTAGCTCATATACATGCAAGAGACGGGGAGGGAGTCCCAACTTGTGATTTACAATACTTTGCGCAGACGGTTCGGTTACTGGATGAGGCGGGATGTCCTATTGTAAAACAAATATCCACTGGTGCACGAGGCGGAAAATCAGGAGAGGCCAGGGCAGAAGCATTAGTGCTAAATCCACTTTCTGCTAGTCTATCTTCCGGATCCTCTAATTTTCCCAGGAGTATTAATGCCAATGAGCCGAAGCTTGTTGAATATCTGGCGAGAACCATGCTGGAAAGAAATATTAAACCGGAAATAGAAGTGTTTGATACGGCGATGATTAGCAATGCTGCTCGGTTAGAGCAGGCGGGACTGATTAAGGAACCTTTGTTATTCAACTTTGTATTAGGTGTTAAAGGTTCTTTGCCAGCAACTCCTAAAAACCTCTTTTTTCTGTATGAAAGTTTACCTCATAATGCAGTTTGGAGCGTCTCCGTCATTGGTCCTCAACATGTCAATTTGTCCGTAATGGCAATGGCACTGGGCGGACATGTGCGGGTAGGAATTGAGGATAACGTATATTATAGTAAAGGTGTATTGGCAACTAATGTTGCTTTGGTAGAGCGTATTGCTAATATTGCAAAGGCTATGGGGCGGGAAATCGCAACTCCAGAAGATGTAAGAAGAATATGGGGTATAACGAAATAGCCTAATATGAGTATCTTGGCATAGGAGATACCAAAGATGTAGTTAAGCCTTCCGGCGTTTAGTCGGAAGGCTTTACTATACGCGAATTACAAAGTCGGGCTTAAGGGATTCATGAGAGCGTTAAATTTAGTGATTTATACCTACCTCAATCTGGCGATAATTGTACGGATAAAAAGAGAGGAGTTTAATTTATTTTAAATCTGGAATGTAGATAAATGAGAATTGATTTTTGGGGGTGGGGCGTTGGAATTAAATCTTAGCAATACGGTACAGCTCATTACAATCATTAGTTTTACAGCAGGGTTAGTAAAATTTTTAATCGTTAAGCCTTTGCAAACAGCAATAACAGCACTAAAAGAGGCAATTACCGAAATGAAAGATATGCTTTTTCGGTTAGATCAAGATCAAAAAGGAATGGATAAAAGGCTTGTTGCTGTGGAAGAATCGGCAAAATCGGCTCATAAAAGATTAGATGGAATGGGGGTACATTAAATGATACCAACAAATGACTTGCAAATCATTTATGCAGCCGTTGGCATATTGCTGGCGGCTAATGTTTTGGCTATGGGGTTATTTTTATTCTTTGCGAAACTTCGGGATGGAAGGCTAAAAGAATCGATTCGAAGTATCATTTTTGAGCTGGATCGATTTACCGACAGCATGGAAAATAAGGATAAGCGAAGAGTTGCAATCCAGCAAATAAGCGATATTTTAAGGTGGAGAAAATTTATTATCCCTGAGGTACTGATTGGCTGGGTAATTGACGCAGAGGTGGCGGTAATAAGAAAGATGCAAAAGGCAACAAATACACCCAATTTACATGGGGAGGATAAAATCAATGGCTAAAATATTTATTAATCCTGGGCATGCACCAGGGGGATATCCTGATCCAGGAGCAGTTGGACCATCTGGATTGCGCGAATCGGATGTTGCTGTTGAAGTGGGTGCCATGGTCTGTGTTTATTTAAGGTCGGCTGGCAGTGAGGTTATTGTATATCAGTCGGACAGCTTGCAGGATATTTGCCATAGAGCCAATGACTGGGGAGCAGATGCAGTAGTAAGTATCCATTGTAATTCCTTTTCAGCTCCTTCAGCCACTGGCATGGAGATCTGGACTAGTCGAGGGCAAACCAGAGCTGATGCTTTGGCCACGTATATCATGGCGCAAATGGCAGGGGAATTTCCCACGCTGCCGATCCGCGGTGACTGGTCAGACGGCGATGTGGATAAGGAAGCAGGATTGTATGTCCTCAATAATACCCATGCACCTGCAGTGCTGGTTGAGTTGGCTTTTATCTCAAATCCTGATGAAGAGGCTATTTTAGCAAGTCATGAGGGGAAGCGTATGTTTGCGGCAGCAATTGCTAGGGGTGTAACGGATTGGCAGGTGGCTGCGCAATGAGTGAGGAAATTGGCGCAAGAAAATATACTCTTAAAACGCTCATAATCGTTGCTGTTATCTCCTTAATTACTGGCATCGTTACAGGATTAGTCATAGGGCACATCTTAGCAGAAGGTGCTAGGCAAGCCTTGGCGGTAGAAAAAAATAAGCCTCCTGCTATAAAGGAGACAGTCAAGACGGTTACAAATACAAAACTGCAGTATGTGCCAGGGCAAACGGTCTATTTACCAGGTGAAGTTAAAGAAGTCTTAGTAGAACCAGTGGCTAACGATACACCTGGTGCTATTCCTGCAAAGTTAGATGGTAAATTTGATATTGGCAAACAAAATTTTATATATATGGTGAATGGCAAGGCAGGCAAGTTTGATAAGGCGGATGATGAGCAATTTGTATTTGAAAAAAATATGATCGATTTAAAACAGACCAGCACAATTACAATAAAAGCTGAGATACCGACGATTGATTTGACAAGGCATAATGTGATCACAGTCGGTGGGATGTTCATAAAAGGTAAGATTGAACCTGCTGCGGGCTACACTGGCAGTATTGGTAATCTGGGGGCTTATCAACTTGCAGTTAGTCAGTCAGCTGCTTATGTTGGTGCAGGGATTAAGTTCTAAATAAGTCTTTAGGAAGGATAGTCTTACCTTTGGCAGGTCGGTATTTTTTATTTTTGGGGAAGGTTCTAATTTGAATCCATTAAGCGTATGATAAATCATTGATCGCCCTTGCGTTAACAAGGGCGATCGGGTAGAATAATGGGAGCGATTAGGTGAACAATTCGGCAATAATGCGTAGCAAGACTAGTAGTAGCCAGTCTGAGACGTTAAAAATGAAACGTTTCGTCTCAAGACGCATTAGTGTCACCTCCCATATTCGGTTTAAGGGCAGAGGCCGAAACTCTGCCCTTATAAAATATATGCGTAATCATAGAAGTTTAGAACAAAAAAATGGAAAATAAATCCATGAAATAAATTATAGAAGCAATCATAAGCTGCTGTTAGATTAAACCTGGTACTGGAATATAATAAAGATTATCACATTAAAACTGCCTTACTCTTAATTGAGTTGAGGCAGTTTTTTGTTGTATTTACCGTTGGGAGTTAATTAAACTTGTGATTTATTTTAATAAAAGTTCCCGTTCAATCCTTTCCCTGGATTCAACAGCTTGAACAGCTATTTTTTCAGGGTAGCCAAATAAAGATACACAAGCAATAGAGTCGCCGCCAACCTTAAAAAATTTGAGCATGCAGAGATGACAACGATCTTGCATGCTCAATTTCATTATGATCATTTCAAAATTATGAACAATTTTAGATATGACTATGGTATCATAATTACGGATGTGCCAATTTCGACTTTTTCAAATAACTCTTCAATATCCTGATTATACATTCGAACACAGCCGCCAGAGACATAGCCTTCTACCGGACCATTCCATGAGCCATGCAGGCATGTTTTATCAGACGATAGGACCAATCTTCGGGAGCCAAGGTCTACATCGGCTATCTTTTCAAATATCAGCTTTTCGATAATCTGATAATTTCCTGGTGGGGTAGGTGTATCGGCTTTACCAATACCTACGGAATATTCTTTGATTAACCTATCATTTTCATAATAAGAAGCACGAAAAGCGGTAAGATTTACGGCAATATGCTTTTTCATTGGCTGCTCATCTCCTTCAAATGTATTCTATGCAAGAAAACATTTTTGGTTCAAGAAGAGAACAGATAGAAGCAAGGGATCAAAAACAAATCAATTTATAACTCATCACAATCTAAATCATTGTCATTATCACAAATCATTTTCCAAGATGTAACACGTAGAATGAATACTTTAGAACGCTGCCTGTTCATGGCAGTAATATGAAAGCCCAACTGTCTATGAATGTATATCTTATTTTTTTATCAGAGGAGAGGGTGTCTAATGTCAACCCCTAAAAAACAACTACTTACATGGCGATTGTTCCCATCAACTGGGGTATCTGTACTATTGGCAGCGCTGCTGTTTCCCCTTGGTCTTTTTCTTCCAGGGTGGTGGGGCTGGGAAAATGGTCCAATAGAAAACACGCAAGTGGTTATCCTGATTATTGGGGCAATTGTATCCTGGTTGGCGGCACGCTGCAATTGGGATGATATACAAATGCGGAACCTGTGGCTGTGGTCGATACTTGTCTGGCTGCTTATGGTGGGGCGGGAACTAAGCTGGGGACGGGTATTTTTTGATCCAGTCAGCACTGGGCCAGAGGGGCCTATGTTTCCTTCCATTCGTGCAGTATGGTATGGTCAATACGTCTATCCAGTTCTCACTCTTGTTATCATTACCACGCTGATCGGTCTATGGCGTAATTTTAACTGGGGTAAGTTGAAAGAAAAACTGTGTATATCCGCGGTTGATGGAATTCTGTTAATTCTGGCTGCCATAGCTTCACAGCTTATTTTTGAAAGAAACTTAATCTTGATACTGCAGCCTTATTCACAGGTGCTGGAAGAATGGTCTGAACTTATGGCTTATTGGTGTATGGTTAGCATGATACTCGTTAGTGGTGGCTTTAAAAAAGAAAATCTCAGGTAAAATAAGCTTATTCCCGATCTAGTAAAGTAAAGCCTTCTGGCATTTTGAACCAGGAGGCTTTTAATTAACCCTAATTTTCTTTTTCACCCTCTTGTTGATTTAAATAAGGCTTTGCTGCAGCTGGCTGAATTGATATTGAATCGTACTGAACTTCTCTTTGGGCGCAAGTCGGTGAGACGCTTTTATATTTCTTGAACAGGCGGCTGAAGTAATTGCTATCGTTGAAACCGACAGTCATGGCAATTTGGCTGATGTTTAAATCTTGTTTCTTTAAGAGTCCCACAGCCGCATTAATACGTAATTGATTGACATACTCAATGGGAGGGGTACCGGTAATGTTTTTGAAGACACGGCAAAAATGGTGACAGCTCATATTAGCCATGGCGGCAAGTTTACTTAATGTTAGCTTTTGATCATAATGCTTGCTGATGTATTCTAATACAGGGCGTAATTGATGAAGTATATTATAGTGTCGGCTATTTTCCGCTGCATCAGTTATTAACGCTGTATGCCGCCGTATAAGCAAAACGATAATTCGATAAAGAGCGCCCTTTATAAAGAGCTCATATCCCCTGGTTTGCTGTTGATATTCATGAATTAATTCCAGCACTTGCTGAAGAAGTTCTTCATCACCTTTTATTTGGTTTTCAAATCGAATACGATTTTGCATCAGGGGAGAGATAAATTTAGTTTGGCATAAATCCTCTTGCTTGCTAAGAAGAAAGGCCAAATCAAGAATGATATAGTAATTTACAAGCTGATGGCAGAGGTTTTCTACATAGTGCATATCGCTGCCGTTTATCACCACCAAATCTCCTGGCTCAACTGAGATAGGGCGGGAGTTGCAATGAATAATTGCTTGGCCCTGCTCAATATAAAAGATCATGAATTCTTCGTGCCAATGACTTTTTAAAATAGGTCCGGGTTGGTGATATTCATTACGTTTTACTTTTACGGGAAATTCAAGTTTGATATCTTGGTCGATTAGTTGACTATTACCTGTAATGAACATCGTTTGCTGATTCTCCTTTGGTTTTATAAAATATCAAGATCATGCTATGATCAAGCAAGATGCTTCATGAAATAATGCTGTTTTATAAGTACAATAATAGCACATAATAATTAATGTAATCAATATTATCCTAATGTGAAGCATCCCTGGCTGGTTGCTTCATTATTCTTAGGAAGGGAATGGATTGCAGGTTAGGAGTGTTTTTCATTGTTGCGTTCTATACGAAATGTTCCTTATTCGATTTGGGTGATTACATGCGCCCATGCAGTAAATGATTTGGCATCGGGTGCCCTATTTGTGGCTCTGCCGTTTTTCAAAGCAAAGTTCGGCTTGAGCTATGCGGAGCTTACGGCCATTGTACTGCTGCAAAATTTAACCTCTTCAGTAAGTCAGCCACTTTTCGGCTATTTAAGCGACCAAAAGTCACGACCATGGTGGATGCCTGTAGGCTGTTTTGTATCGGGAGCAGTGATGCTGATTTCCTTGCTTGTTCCGACGTATCCACTGGTGCTGCTATGTACGGCAATCAGTGGATTTGGAAGTGCTGCCTTTCATCCAGAAGGAGCGAAGATGGTCAATTGGCTCAGTGGCAAAGGGAAAGGAAAAGGAGCGAGCTTATTTGCTGTTGGCGGAAATGCAGGATTTGCTATCGGTTCATTGTTTTTAGGAACGTTATTGCTCGGCGATCCAGTTCTCCTTTATGTGTATATCCTTCCTTATATTGCTATCAGCGTGATGTTTCTTTCTGTGATGAAAAATTTATCCCGTTTGCCTCAGAGAAAAGAGTCTTCATCTGCTGTTGCGATCAAAGTTAATTTGCCTCTTATAGCACTTTTGGGCATGGTATTGATGCGGGCAACGGTAAATTCCGGTATCAGTACGTTTGTTCCCCTATATTATGTCTCTTTTCTACATGGCAGTACTGCTTACGCTGCATCTTTGCTGACTGTTTATCTGGCTGCCGGAGCAATCGGTACGTTGCTGGGGGGCACCTTAAGTGATCGTTACGGCAGCAGGAAAGTAATGCTCTATTCCATTTTGCCAGTGGCTTTGTTGTTGTATCTCTTTAAAATTTTCGACGGTATCTGGGCATTTATTCTTTTGGCACTCATTAGTATTTTATTGGCAGCGACGTTTACCAGCAGTCTGGTATTGGCGCAGAGAATGATGCCAGACAATATTGGTATGGCTTCAGGACTGACTCTGGGATTTAGTATTGGATTGGGAGCGATTGGTGTTTTATTACTAGGCTGGGTGGCTGATGCAGCTGGATTAATATTGGTTTTCAATATATTGGCTTTTTTACCCATCGCAGGATTTATTCTTACCTTGTTTGTTCAAGAACCTGCAGATATTCTTCAACGTGAAGGTTAACAGTTTTTTAGGTGGTAACAATTGGAAAAACGCTAGATTTAGGAACCGTCTATAAGGTTGCAATTAAGTTATCCACAAACATTCACACCTTATTCACAGGGTTATCCACAATGGTAATCTTTTTGTGAAGGAAACCTGGGAATTTAGTTGAATAGAGAAGAGTAAACTAAAAGTAGTCTTGAACATAGAATGCAGAATAACGCAGGTGCTTTATGGAAATTTGGAAGAAAAATTTATATGTCTGTTGGTTTGCAGTGTTTATTGTTTCTTCGGGTATGAGTCAGATGGCGCCGTCGCTGCCCCTTTATATTGAACATCTCGGTGTCCATGGTGCAGCGGCGATTGCCAAATGGTCGGGAATCGTTTTCGGGAGTAACTTTATAAGCTTGGCAATTTTTGCTCCTATTTGGGGTAAGTTTGCAGACAAGTATGGACGAAAATCTATGATCCTAAGAGCAAGTCTCTGGTTATCTATAATCGTGACTTGTATGGGGTTTGTGGATAATGTATATCAGCTAACGGGTTTGCGGATTTTTCAAGGAGCCCTTTCCGGTTTTCAATCGGCAGTCATTACACTAGTTGCGACGCAAACACCAAATGAACAAGTGGGATGGGCAATGGGCATCCTTTTTAGCGGGCAAGTCGGAGGTACCTTACTTGGACCTTTATTTGGAGGATATTTAACAGAAATAATAGGATTTCGAGCAACCTTTATCGCAATTGGCTGTATGTGTTTTGTTGCTTTTATTGCATCTTTCCTATTCATTAAGGAAAATAAGATTGTTATAAACAAGCAATTAAGCCTTAACTTTTGTGAGGTTTGGGAGCTTCTTCCCAATCATAAGATAACGGTGTGTTTGTTCATTACTACCTTGATCATGCAGCTTTCGCTTATGTCCATACAGCCGATTATTACTGTCTACATTGCTCAATTATCTTCAGGCACGAATCATATTGCTCTCATTTCAGGTGCAGTTTTTGCTGCTTCCGGTCTGGCAAGTATAATTTCGGCTCCCCGGCTTGGAAAAATATCAGATCGAATTGGGCCCCAAAAAGTACTATTAGCGGCATTGATTGTAGCAGGGGTATTATTCATTCCTCAGGCCTTTGTAGAGCATCCTTGGGAGCTGGGAGTACTTCGCTTTTTGCTGGGGCTCGCTACGGCAGGACTATTACCTTCTGTTAACAGTCTTATTGCGCAAAGTACACCACAGTCCATCACAGGCCGAGCTTTGGGCTATAATCAATCCGCACAATTCTTGGGTGTATTTCTAGGTTCGGTACTAGGTGGACAAATGGCAGGTACGTTTGGTATTCGTTATGTATTTTTCGTTACGGCGGCGTTGTTGCTAGTGAACGGATTTTGGGTTTATCATACGATATATAAAGAAAAGTTTAATGTTTGTTAATCCAATAAAAAAAGGTCC
>DJJR01000046.1:163854-186084 GCA_002434245.1 Pelosinus fermentans | reverse complement strand
GGACCTTTTTTTATTGGATTATAAGTTAATAGCTCCGGTTACTAATGCTACCACTATATTCAATACCATTAGGCCAAAGGCCCACCAGATACCACCTTTTTGCAGGTCGCCAAATGTAATATCACACATTCCGACTAATAGCCATAATGCTGCCACCAGCGGACTCAGCATGTGTACCGGTGTTCCCAACAAGGAAGCCCGGCCAATTTCCGCAGCACCTACTCCATACGTTGCAGCCATCTGGTTTAACACCGGCAGCACACCAAAATAGAAGGCGTCATTGGATAACAGGAAAGACAGTGGAGCACTTAGTATCGCTGTAATCATACCCATATGTGATCCCAGACCGACAGGGATAATTCCGATTAAAAAGGTTGCCATAGCATCAGTCATTTTGGTTCCTGTCAAAATGCCCATAAATATCCCGGCAGCAAAGACCACCGCAGTAACCTGCAAAGCTTCTTTGGCATGCGCCAACATACGTCCCTGCTGTTCTTTAACTTTTGGAAAGTTTACAATTAAAGCCAACGCGCTTCCTGCCAAAAAGATGATTGGAATCGATACCCCAATCTTCTTTTCTACTAGTAACAAGCCCATAAGAGTTAGGGTCATAATCAGATTCACCCAGAATAGTTTGGGTCGCTTAAACTCAGGATTTTTCGAGACCACCTCTTTGGCGATGCCATCGATCATGGAATCTTCAATTTGAATGACTCCCAATCGCGCCCTTTCTTTTTTACCCAGGACATATCCCATCAATGCGATATAAGCAAATCCGCAAATGATTACGGGAACCAAGGGATTAAATATTTCTGCGGCATCAAGCTTTAACGCTGCTAAAACCCTAGCTGTAGGAGCTGCCCATGGAAACATATTCTTTACGGCAGTAACCATTGCACAAATTACTGCTAAAATGACAGGATTAATACCGATTCTTTTGTACAAAGGCAACATTGCTGTGCAGGTAATCATAAAGACCACAGCGCCTTCTCCTTCTAACGAGGCAATGATTGCTAGAAATGTCGTTCCCACAACAATCTTTAACGGGTCACCCTTGACCTTCTTTAATATTTGCACAATGAGTCCGTCGAACAAGCCTACATCTACCATAATTCCAAAATACATAACGGCAAACATCATCATAATTGCCGTTGGCGCTATGGTCTTAACGCCATCCATCATCAACTTACCAATTGTGGGAGCAAATCCGCCCAATAGACCAAATGCAATCGGTATGACAATGAGTGCAGCAAACCCAGTCATACGTTTGGACATGATTAGATACATGAAGGTAATAACCATAAAAAATCCAAGAAAAGTCAATATGATAAAAAACCCCTTTCAAAAATAAATCCTATTTCATCATAAAACGAAATATTGTGAAAATATAGAAAAGGGTTATTTAGGACATTTTGTTCATTAAAAAAAGGCGGTTCTATTTCGTCACAGTTTTGTCACATATTTATTTTAAAATGTAAAACGGCAGATCGGTATAGAAGCGGCTGAGAAATTCACTACCGCTAGCATCCATGTCTATATCGCTCTGTTTTGTCGTTTATAAAAAAATTAACAAGATGCTAACAACAGGATTGATGATTGTGTAGTATAATAAATCCAATAGCAGATGCTATTTAGTCTTTGGCAAATAAGGAGGTGTTGAACTTGTTGGTTCATACCCAATGCGGATGCAGAGTTATTCTTAGTCCTCAAGGCAGGGGGAAATGCCCCAATTGCGGCAAAAAAGTCAAAGTGCAAATATCCAATAAGTAAAAGAACCGTCTATCTTCCAGGTAGGTGGTTCTTTTATTTTTAATAATCGACATTGGGCGATGTTTTAATAGTGTGGAAGCCTTTTATCGTATTGGAAATGCAGTATGAAAATAGTTGATGATAGCAACCCCTTTTATTGACAAGGGCAATTCGTTTTAATATGCTAGTACATAAGTCTATCAGTGACTTTAAGAGTGATCATTTATCTCATCGATAGAGCTTCTTTTGGAGAAGCAATTTCACGCTTTGGAGGAATAACAAATCAATGCAATTATTCTTAGAAAAAATTAAAAACAATATGAAATTTCTTATGGCAGATAAAGTTCTTGCCAATCTGGCGATGCTTGTCACAGTCACCCTGTGGGGGATGTCATTTATCAGTATCAAAACCGCAGTCAGTGAAGTTCCTCCGATTACATTGGCCTTGTTACGCTTCTTGATTGCCAGCACAATTTTATTCTCAATCACAAAGAAGAAAGAACCCGCTGCCAGACTACAACGCTGTGATTGGGGGAAAATGACTATTGCAGGGTTCTTCGGCATAACTCTGTATTTCTATCTTGAGAATACGGGAATTAGTCTCACCACAGCGTCAAGCGCTGCCCTGATTACAGCGATCATTCCAATTCTTGCGATTGCGTTGGATGTGCTTGTCTTTAAGACTAAATTGCCGCTGATCCAATCCATGGGAATTATTGGTGCGATGTCTGGAGCGTATTTGGCAATTACAGCCAATGGGCAGCTAGACTTTTCTTCTCAGACTTTTATTGGGAATCTTTGTATTGTTGGGGCTATGCTTTCCTGGTCCTTGTATACACTGCTTAATAAATCACTAAATGGTAAATACTCTGGTTTATTTTTGACGACCTATCAAACTTTATTTGGGACCCTGTTTTTAATTCCTCTTTCCTTGCTTGAATATCATCAATGGAATTTATTTTCATGGATTGCCCTGGGGAATATTTTATACCTTGGGATTTGCTGCTCTGCTCTCGGCTATTTTTTATATATCTATGCATTAAGTAAACTCGATGTTACGATCACAACACTTTATTTAAACCTGATGTCTATTATTGGTGTACTTAGCGGTCATTTTTTCTTGGCAGAAACTATTTTTCCTGCCCAGATTATAGGTGGAGTCATGATTTTGATTAGTATTATCATAATCAATTGCACGGCTTCATCGATTAAAAAAAATGTTGCTTGTGAGAATTCCTAGTATGATTTTTAAAAAGGAGATGATGGAAGTGAAATTAGCAGTGATTGGCATAGGGGGAATCGGCGGATATATCGGCGGGCTGTTGGCAAAAGCGGGAGAAGATATATCTTATATTGCACGGGGTACAACACTGGAAAGGATACGTACGAAGGGATTGCAGGTGCATAGTGATATACATGGTTCTTTTGTTGTACAACCTCGAATGGTAACGCAAGATGGATCTGAGATTGGCATTGTTGACGCAGTATTTATTTGTGTTAAAGGCTATTCCATTGAAACGGCTTGTCAGTCCGTTATGCCTGTGGTTGGAGATAATACGTTGGTTATACCGCTGCTCAACGGTGTGGGCAGCAGTAGTAAACTTAAGGCTTTACTCGGCAAGGGTATTGTTTTAGATGGTTGTATTTACGTGACGTCAGAGGCAGTTGCTCCAGGAATCATTGAGCAAAAGGACAAGTATAATAAGATCATTGTTGGAGGTGGAAACTTAGATGCAAGAGCTGAGAAAAGTCTTCACCAATTGGCAAAGCTTTTGCAGCAGAGTGGTATAGAATGTATCGTGAGTCGTGATGCTGAGGTTGATATCTGGGCAAAGTATAATTTTAATTGTGCTTTTTCTGTCGTGACGGCACTTTATGGTATCAATGCCGGGGAGTTGCGTGCTGACCCTGAGAAAGTTCAAATGGTACAAGCCTTAGCCGAGGAAACAGCCAAGGTCGCTAAAGCACTTGGAATCTTTCAACCAGAGGACATCGTTGAACGCAGTATGAAAATTATGTGGGCAATGAAAGAGGAAGGCACTAGTTCTCTTAAACGAGATATCCAAGCAGGTGTTGCCAGTGAAATTGAAATGTTTGGTGGAGAAATATGTCGTCTTGCAGCGGCATGCGGAGTAAAGGTTCCGGTGAGCTGCAAAGCATATGAAGTACTCAAAAGTAAAATATAAGGATAAAGAAGCAGGAAGTGGGGGGCTAAGTATCCTTCCTTTCCTGCTTCTTTTCGTGTAACATTTCAATGGTTACTAAAACCCTTAGCGTACTGTCCGGGCGTAACTCCTAGATATTGTTTGAACCGATTTGTAAAATGACTTTGGTCAATAAAACCAGTGGCATAAGCAATTTCATTTAAGGATAATCCAGCTTTAATTACAGTATAACATTCCTTAGCTTAGAATAGGACACGTTGTTACTTCGATAGCTTCTGTAAATTTGTCGAAACATAATACTTGAAAAAAATCCAGAATAATAACCAATCGGAAAGATAGGAGAATCCAATATTCCACCAAAGGTGATACTCAATTTTTGAGAAGTACCAGTGGAGGAACTCGAATACGATTGCAAAGTCAGCCCACAAAAAGAGGTAAACAAGCATTTTTACTAGGGTTCTCTCTTGGGGAAGGTATTGGATGAAAAAATATGGTACCACAAGATAAATTCCAAAGGCGTTGCCGAACAAAGGCAATATTCCTGATCCTGCGTAGGACCATAGGTTGTAGACGTAATGCATCCATGCTTCGACGGCGAAAGATATCCATGATGCAAAAATGGAAACAGGTAAAATTTCTTTCCAGCGTTTCTTATTGGCAAATATAAACCAAATAAGCCAGGAAACTATAAATCCAACAACCCAGACCAGAATCATCACCTCAATGGCAGCATTCACATATAATGGTACGCTTTGTAAAAACAATAAGATAGTAATTCTATTGTGTGCCAGATAAGGAAATTTATTCCTGGCATTATCCATGTGATTGGTCATTTGTTTTCTCCTTAAATTATGAGGGATATAAAACGCTAGTCTTCATCCTGGATTCATTGACAAATGAATTGGAGAACTATATAATTGAAAAATAGTTAACTAGTTAAATACTTTTCATTAAGGAGAGTGAAACAGATGGAAAACGCTGAATTACTATTACATCAACTCTTTCAAACGGTTCGAATTATTACCAAAGGTCTAAATAAAAACTTAGAGCCTCATGGGATCTATGGTTCTGAATGGTCGATTATAACAACGCTAAATGAAAAGGGATCAATGACCCAGGGAGCGTTAGCAAGCTATTTAAATATTGAACCGCCTGCAGTGTCTAAAAGTTTGGTCAAATTAGAGCAAAAGGGGCTAATCATGAGGATACCAGGTGCTGATAAAAGGGAAAAGAAGGTTACGTTAAGTCAAGAAGCAGTGGATCAATGCTTTATTTGGAAAGAAATCGTAGGGAATCATAGAAATGCCATTTTAAATAATCTTTCAGAGGAAAAGCAGAAAGAATTAACAATGCTGCTAAAGACTATTTTTCAAAATGCACAACAATATGAAAAATAAAAAACACTGTGAATCTAAAAGTTTCACCAAGGAAAAACACAATTGTTATGGAGGTGTACTATGGAAATAAAAAAAGTCGAAAGTCATAGTACTACAACACTATGGTCTAGGAATTTTCTGCTGCTCCTATTTGGAAATTTCTTTATTTATCAAGGCATTTTAATGCTAATTCCAACCTTTCCGTTATACATTAAACAAATCGGCGGAAATGATTTGGAAGCGAGTCTTCCTTTTGCCGTTATCTCAATTTCAGCTCTCATTGTTCGCTCCATTAGCGGTACTGCAGCGGATACATTTGGACGAAGACCACTGCTGATCATTGGTATGTGCATCCTTATTGCCTTTAACTGCTCTTATTTTGCAGCTTCAGGAATTGGTATCATACTGGTGCTGCGATTTTGTCAAGGAATCGGTTGGGGGATGACATCAACAGTGCTGGCAACGATTATGTCGGATATTGTATCTCCTAAGCAACGGGGAGAAGGTACAGGATATTTTGCGTTATCCATTATTTTAGGGACATCTTTTGCAACGGTACTTGGAATAGAAGCGATGAAGCGTTATAATTTTGAAGTTATTTTACTGATCTCTACCATGTTAGTTGGTGGTGGAATGTTATTAACGCTAGGTATTTCAATGGATTCTGCAAAAAAACAGCTTAAACCTAAACGTGTTAAAAAAGGAATCCAGTGGAGGGATTTATTTGAGAAACGTGCATTGCTGCCTGCTTTTTTATGTTTCTTGCATTCGATCACCTTTGGTGGAATAATGAGCTTCATTATGCTGTTTGGTCAGGAAACTGGTATTGAGAATGTCGGAATCTATTTTGTTGGACATGTTTTAATGATTTTAATCAGCCGCCCATTTGCCGGGAAATTATTTGACCGAAAGGGACATGCCTTCGTAATTGTGCCAGGAATAATACTTATGATCGCTGGCCTCTGGATGCTGTCTTATTCAACTACGACTTATATGCTGATTGCGTCCTCACTATTCTATGGACTGGGATATGGTGCGGCTCATCCTTCGCTGCAAGCCTGGGCAATTGAGCGGTCACCTGGGGAACGTAAAGGGGCTGCAAACGGCACCTTTTTATCTTCTTTGGATTTGGGATATTCAGTTGGCGCCGTACTATTAGGTCTAATTGCCACCCATACGAATTATGCTGCTATGTATCGAATCTCTATTATATTCTTAGCAGCGTTTGCTGTAATATATGGATATCATCTCATTAGAAATAAACAGGGGAATTTGAAAAAAGATGAATATAGTGAAAAGCTTGCATGAACGTGACATTATAGTTGTGCTTTATATGTGAGATGGAAATTAATCTTTGTCGTGATCATCTTTAAGAGGCTTGCTGGCAGCAGACTGCACATTAGATGATAGATTTACATTCAGCCTTTTGAACGGGCTGGCTTCGCCTTCCTGCCAAAGCTGATAGCAATATAAAAGGATGGCACTCCCAATCGTTATCAGAAACATTTGGAAGGGGGTTATATTATGCAATTCTAAAATACCCCGCCTGACAAACCAATTATCCAATGGGATGATGAGAATGAGATCAATACATGTATTTGTAACAAGAAACAGCCAGAACCGTTTATAACTAAATGTAAAGATCCAAAGGATACCAACAAGGAAAGAGCCATAAATAAATATAGGCATATTTACAAAGGGAAAGACCGTTTCCTTAGTTGACCACCAATGTAAAGTAATTCCTGCCTCCATTACAATGGTTGATAGTAGTGCGCCCAATAATGCAACAGGCATATAGCGTTTAAGGTCTTCTTTCTTCAGAAAAATGACAGATAGCCAAGAAATTACGAAACTTGCCCACAGTAATGTCTGATTACTCATATGAATCCCCCTAAGATTGGTTTATTTTTAAGTCTTGGTCTGATTCGCGATAAATATACGTCAATAGGCAAGCTGATAGATCTTACGATCTCTTACACGGCTGATGCAGAACTTTTAATGGATATATTACATATAAGACCAGCCGTCTATCTTTACTAAGATAGACGGCTGGTCTTATATCGGTACTGCTAAAATTGACTTTTGTTATTAAAAGGGCAGACTAACCACGAAATCAATGAATGCTTTTTGTGGCATTAATAAAGATAGCTATTTTTATTGATTGATAATTGTTATACCTCTGCTCACATATTTTTCGGCAAGGCTTGGTGGGAGTTTCGTATCGGTTACGATATAATCAACCTTTTCTATTTCAGCAATTTTATTAAGCGTTACTTTACTAAATTTGCTAGAGTCAGCTATGACAAAAACTTCATCAGCACTTTGGATCATTTGCTGCTTTATAGCAACTTCTTCAATTGAGGGAGTCGTAAAACCGTAGATCAAATCAATCCCATCAACACCTAAAAAGACCTTATTAGCATGAAGATGCTTTAGCATTGTTAATGTCCAATCTCCTACTAAGGAACGGCTATGATAACGATTATAGCCGCCGGTAACAATAAATTTGATGTCTGAGTTTAGGCTCAAGGCCTTTATGGCGCATACCGAATTGGTTATAACGGTAAGATTCTTTTGGGTCAGATAGGAGATGATTTGCAAGGTAGTTGTTCCTGAATCAATGATTAACGTATCCCCATCATTTATATAGGTTGCTGCCAACTGACCAATATACTCCTTTTCCTCCGAGGCAAGGACTTCTTTCTGGGGATAGGGAGGTTCGAAGTTATTCGTGTTATTTAGTATCGCGCCACCACGAGTTCTTTTTAAGGAGCCTTGCTGTTCTAAATCCTGTAAATCTCGTCTTACAGTAGCTTCGGATACAGGCAAATCTTCAATAAGTTGGTTGACGGTCACTCTATGTTGATTTTGTAGTATATCAAGTATTCTTCTTCTTCGTTCTTCTGCAAACATAATACATTCCATCCTTAACTAAGTTTTTGATCGTTAATGAAATATTAATGACAAATAGTGATTATATTATAGGTTTATAGATATAGCTTTGTCAATCTTGGAATAAAAAATTCAATTAAAATATACAGAACATTCAATAAATATAGATGATTCTATGCCTAAATATACAATTAAAACTTAAAAATCACTAAAATTATATACTCTGCATGAAAATTAAATCTAATTTTCCCCAAAAAAGAATTAAGGCAGAGAGCAAAACCATTCTTTTCAGAACATTGTCAATAATTTAAATAATCATTGACAATCAACAACGATCAAGTTAATATTGAATTATAGTCAATATTAATCAAAATATTGCAAAAGAGGTGCGATTTATGATTGAAACATAATTTTCAATAAATGTAGTCTGGTGGTAATTAAATAAGCGCAGAGGGGGATATGTTTGTGAGTGTAATGCAAGAACGAATACAAAAATTCGGAAGTTTTCTGAGTGGAATGGTTATACCAAACATCGGTGCCTTTATTGCATGGGGATTAATTACAACATTATTTATTCCAACTGGCTGGACTCCTAATGAAGAATTAGCTAAACTAGTCGGCCCTATGATTCTATATCTACTACCACTGCTGATCGGTTATACAGGTGGGAAGTTAGTTGGCGGACCTAGAGGAGCTATACTAGGTGTCATCGCTACAATGGGAGTTGTTGTAGGCGCAAAAATGCCAATGTTTTTAGGTGCAATGGTTATGGGACCCCTCGGAGGCTTTATCATCAAAAAATTTGATAAGGCTATCGATGGAAAAATTCCAGCAGGTTTTGAAATGCTTGTAAATAATTTTTCTGCAGGTATTATTGGTGCAGTGATGGCAGTATTAGCCTATATGGGTATAGGTCCCATTATGCAATCATTAAATCTTATCCTAAAGTCAGGGGTTGAGTCCATCGTCAATGCTGGAATGCTGCCTTTGGCTGCTATTTTTATCGAACCAGCTAAAATATTATTCTTAAATAATGCGATAGACCATGGTGTATTAGGTCCGTTAGGTGTTGAGCAGGCTAAAGAAGTTGGAAAATCGATATTATTTTTGCTCGTTACTAATCCTGGACCAGGGCTTGGTGTCTTGTTGGCTTATTGGTCATTTGCCAAAGGAGCATCTAAGGAGTCAGCTCCCGGTGCGATCATCATTCATTTCTTAGGTGGGATTCATGAATTATATTTCCCTTATGTACTAATGAATCCGATCCTTTTATTAGCTGTTATAGTTGGCGGAGCAAGTGGGATACTAACATTTACTTTATTTGGTGTAGGTTTGGTGGCGACGCCGTCGCCAGGAAGTATTTTTGCCTTAATGGCAATGACTCCTAAAGGAGGACATTTAGGAGTACTCGCTGGGGTAGTGGTTTCTACAGCCGTTTCCTTCTTAATTTCGACTTATTTTGTGAAGAGAGCTGCTGTTCAATCGAATGATTCTGAACTGGAAAGTGCCAAAGCAAAAATGCAAGCGTTTAAGCACGTAAAATTACATAAAGGAATCAGTAAAATCATTTTTGCCTGTGATGCAGGTATGGGCTCTTCCGCGATGGGGGCAAAAATGCTAGAACGAAATCTCAAAAATGCTGGATTTGATCTTCAGGTTGTCAATTATCCAGTTGATCAAATACCTAATGATGCTCAAATTGTTGTTACACATGAAAGCTTAACCTCAAGAGCAAAAAATGTAGTTCCGAATGCCCAGCATATTTCGGTTAAAGACTTTTTAGATAGTTCCATTGCCAACGGTTTGGTTGAAATGCTGAAGCAGACAGGGGCAGAAATATCTAGTGAAGGACCTGAAATAGCTGCTGTGGTGGCACCCTCTGCATTTACGATTGATGCAAAGATTCTTGTTAAGAATAATATTAAACTAGGCTTAAAATCAGTTGATAAATATGAGGCTATCAAGATGGCTGGGAGACTCTTAGTACAGAGTGGTTATGTGGAAAATGAATATGTTGATGCCATGCTGCAAAGAGAAACGGAGTTAACAACCTATATTGGTCAGGGGATCGCCATTCCACATGGTGTTAATGCAGCCAAAGAAAAAGTGAAAAAGTCAGGCATAGTGGTACTGCAATTTCCGGATGGAATTGATTTTGGTGAGGGAATAGCCTATATCGTAGTAGGTATCGCTGGGAAAGGCGATGAGCACTTGGATATTCTCTCTAATTTGGTGGGAGCGATAGTAGATGACAATGGGGAAAAGCTGGAGCAGCTGAAAATTACTAAGAATGTAGACTATATGTATAATGTAATTGCACATCATGTATAGCAGTAATAGAAATAGAGGGAGTGATCTATTTGAAAGCAAAGGCAGTAAGACTATATGATGCCAATGATATTAGACTTGAGGAATTTGAGATTCCAACAATAAAGGATAATGAAATATTGGTAAGGGTTGTATCAGATAGTATCTGTATGTCCACTTACAAAGCTGTTACTTTGGGGAAAGCCCATAAGCGGGTACCGGAGAATATCGATACAGATCCAGTCATCATCGGGCACGAATTTTCAGGCGACATTCTTTCTGTCGGCGAAAAGTGGAAGGACCATTTTAAAGAAGGGAATAAGTTTGCATTACAACCGGCGCTCAACTATGATGGATCGTTAGAGTGCCCAGGATATTCCTTCCCCTATTTCGGTGGGGATGCAACTTACAACATCATCCCTTCAGAAGCGATGGAAGTAGGAAGTCTGCTAAACTACAGCGGAGCATCTTATTATGAAGCTTCGCTGGCAGAACCCATGTCCTGTATTATCGGGGCTTTTCATGCCAGCTATCATACCACCATGGGAGTTCATGAACACAAAATGGGAATCCTAGAGGGTGGTAAGATGGCCATTCTTGCTGGTGCGGGACCGATGGGCTTGGGAGCTATCGACTATGCTCTGCACTGTGAGAGACGGCCAGCTTTGTTAGTTGTTACGGATGTAGACGAGAGGAGATTAGCAAGGGCCAACAAATTATTTCCACAGGCAGAAGCGAAAAAATGTGGTGTAGAACTTGTTTTTGTAAATACCAAAGACATGGCCAATTCAACGCAACATGTAAAGGAATTGACAAAGGGAACCGGTTTTGATGATGTATTTGTCTTTGCTCCCATCCCGGCAGTCATTGAGCAGGGGGACCAAATTTTAGGGCAGGATGGATGTTTGAATTTCTTTTCTGGACCTACCGATGCCAATCTGAGTGCCAATGTGAATTTCTATAATATTCATTACGCAGCCTCTCATATTATGGGATTAACAGGGGGGAATACCGACGATCTCAAGGAAGCTTTGCGCCTGACTGAAACAGGAGCAATCAATCCTGCGGTTATGTTGACCCACATTGGAGGTCTTGATAGTGTTATCGATACAACGTTAAATTTACCCCGCATATCGGGAGGCAAAAAGCTAATCTATACCCACATAAATATGGAACTTACAGAAATCGATCATTTTGTACAAAAGGGCAAGGATGATCCGCGTTTTATTCGCTTAGCGGAAATCATCAATTGCAATAATGGTCTGTGGTGTGTTGAGGCAGAACAATATCTACTTGCACATTGGACACAAGAATAAGAAGGAGCTGGAGATATGTCAATCGTAACTTTAAAAGAAATTTTAAAAGATGCAAGTGAAAAAAAATATGGTGTTGGACTCTTTAATATATTGAACCTGGAGATGGCGCGAGGGATAATAAGTGCTGCGGAAGAAGAAGAATCTCCCGTCATTTTAAGTGTGGCAGAAGTCCATACATCAATTATTCCCTTTGAATATGCCGCGCATATTATGATTAAATTAGCCCGTGAAGCTAAGGTTCCAGTTTGCCTGCATCTAGACCATGGTGTAAGTAAGGAGTTAATATGTAAAGCAATCGATAGTCAATTCACATCGGTGATGTATGATGGTTCGGCACTTGATTTTGAAGAAAATATAGCTGGTACACTCGAAATTGTTGAATATGCAAAGCGAAAGGGCGTTTCGGTAGAAGCAGAACTGGGCCATGTTGGTGGCAGTGAGGATGGTTCAGACAATAGTGAAATTCTTTATACAGAGGTAAAAAAAGTACCAGCGTTTATCGAACGTACAGGTATTGATGCCTTAGCGGTAGCCATAGGAACTGTTCATGGTACCTATCTAAAGACTCCCCGATTGGATATTGAAAGACTAAAAGATATTAACAAAGTAACAACAGTGCCTTTAGTTTTACATGGCGGATCTGGTTTAAGTGATGATGATTTTAGGAATACAATAAAAAATGGGATAAGCAAGGTTAACATTTGCACTGATATGTGTGTAGCTGCAGTGAATGCAGCGAAAAGGGCTGATAGTACCTCTTATGAAAAAATGGTCCCAGCGATGATGAATGCTGTAAAAGAGGTAGTCGTTAATAAAATTCGTTTATTTGGGAGTAATAACAAAGCATAATATCCCAGATAACAAATGTCGCAGACGATGCTGCTTCCCGTCTAAAGCAACTACTAAAGGATAAACCTTCACTATTAAGTAAATAGAACTTAATAGTGAAGGTTTATTATCGGTTGACTCGTGATTCGGATATAATTGTAATCGAGAATGCAAGTTTGAATGGGGAAATGAGATTCACTGATCCATTTTCGGGAACAGACAGGGCAGCTGAACAATGACCATATACAAATCAGTAGGAGGAAAGACATGAAATTTATCGTGGATTTTGCAAATTTAGAACAAATTAAGGAACTATATGATTATTATCCAGTCGATGGTGTAACAACGAATCCATCCATCCTAGCAAAGGAAAGAAAAAATCCTTACGAAGTATTGAACAAAATTCGAGAATTTATCGGAACAGATGCTGATCTTCACGTTCAGGTTGTTTCACTAAATGCTGAATCTATGATTCAAGAAGCACATAGAATTCAAAAAGAATTAGGTACTAAGACTTACGTAAAAGTACCAGTATCAAGAGAAGGTCTAAAAGCAATAAAAGCTCTTGCAGCAGAAGGTGTGAGCATTACAGCAACTGCTATTTACACACAGATGCAAGCTTACTTAGCAGGAAAAGCAGGTGCTCTTTATGCAGCCCCATATGTAAACAGAATTGATAACCTAGGCGCTGATGGTGTGAAAGTTGCAAAAGAAATTCATGATATTTTTAAAAAGAATAATTTGAAAACAGAAGTTCTCGCAGCAAGTTTTAAAAATTCACAACAAGTACTAGAATTAGCAAAGTATGGTATTGGTGCTTCGACGATCTCTCCTGATGTAATTGAAGGATTAATAAGGTTGGATTCAGTGAATTGTGCAGTAGCAGCATTTAGAAAAGATTTTGAAAGTCTATGTGGTGAAGGAAAATCGATGTTAGATTGCTAATCTATTTTAAGACCAGCCGTCTATCTATTAAAGATAGACGGCTGGTCTTATGTGGATTACTATATTATTATCTAACTAAGAAGGGAATATTGTTGGCAATCCGCCTCATGTTTTCTTCATGGCGTTCATTTTCTTTTTTCTGACGTTCTTTCCAGTCTCGTCTGCCTTCATCTGGATGTCGCTTCATCTCAATTTCATGTCTTTCATTCTCTATACGCTCCCGACCTTGTCGAGCTTGTTCCAGATCATACCGTTGTTGCTCTCTGTCACCATTTCGATCCAGGCAAGGACGGTTTTGACCCCGATTTGAGTCATTGGATTGTTGTGAAACAGATGCTGAATTATTCTGCAGGGATGAAGCCTCTATTACTGATACCCCAAAACCTACTTGCAGCACACCTACCATTGACAATACGGCTATATTTTTTACTATGTTTTTCATTAAGAAACACTCCTTCATTTTTTATTCTCATTTATAACAGGAAAATCATAATTGGATAATGATCCAGTGATCCAACCTTTTCCAATCCTCCCTTTTTTGTTGGTCAATGGGCTAGAACCTTATGTATACTATATAATGCAATAAGCGTGCCAACCCCATAAGCCGAATGGTATCTGCAGTTAGCTTCTTTTACCTTTACTGCAATGAACGTATTTGATCAACAAAAGCGTACAATGTTGCACGCAATCACACAACTAGGAGATTATACTATCACATATTAGAGTTGATGGTATAAGGGGAAGGTCAAGTGAATCAGTTAGGCAGTCAACAGGGCTACAGTCGCAGCTCAAAATTATATCTTCTACCGTTCCTGCGTCTTTTTTAAAAATATTGACATGGAAAAATATTTGAACTATAATACATTTGATTATAATTTACCAATATATAGGCAGTATGGTGAAAGGACGTGTTAGTTATGACTATTAGAATATCTTTTGAGGTAAATGGTTTATAACTAAATATAGGATCAGAGGCAACGAGAGTGGGTATTCTTGACCCTTTGTTTAGTTGTGTCTGATCAGCTGTGAAGTAACCGTCACCTGAAAAAAGTAAATGAATTTAGCTATAACAGGTATGCACGATGTGTTATCGTGTATTTTTTATTGCTAATTTTAGCCTTAAGGGTAGGAAATTTGCCCTTACATTTGAACCGTGGTTACTAATCCACGGTATTTTTATGCTCATTTAAGGGTTTAAGAAATCAAAGGAGAAAAAGATAAATTTTGAATAAAATAACAATTATTTCATCAGAAAAGAATTGGCTGGAAAGTGCAGCCGTAGATCAGCTTACCCAAATTGCTGCTTTACCTGGAATTGAGAAAATCGTTGGGCTGCCTGATCTGCATCCGGGGAAAACTCCTGTAGGTGCTGCGTTTATTACAGAAAGTATTATTTATCCGCACCTAATCGGTAATGATATCGGCTGTGGGGTAAGCCTGTTTATGGCAGCTATTGAAAAAAAGAAAATGAAATTAGACAGATGGGAGAGGAAGTTAGAGGAGCTAGAAGAACTTTCTCAAATTGACATGCCTGAGAGGAGTGATCACGATTTCAGCGATTTTCAGTTTCATGCCAGCTTGGGAACTATCGGTGGGGGAAATCACTTTGCCGAGATTCAGGAAGTTGCAACGATACATGATACTGCAGAATTCGGGAAACTGGGACTGAGCAAGAATCGTATCATGCTTCTAGTGCATAGCGGCTCAAGAGGGTACGGTCAAGCCATATTGGATCAATTTATTCATGACCACCAGGCGCAAAACGGACTGGCAAAAAATACGGAAGTCGCTAAGCAATATTTAATAAAGCACGATGCAGCCGTTACTTGGGCGACACTGAATAGAGAATTGATTGGTTACCGCTTACTCAAGGCAATACATATGCAAACTGACACCACAAAAATCATCGATAGTGTCCACAATAGCATAACGACGAAGGTAGTAGGAGATAAAACCGTATATGTTCATCGTAAAGGTGCAGCACCTGGAGATTCCGGGGCTGTTGCAATTCCTGGTTCTAGGGGGGCCTTAACCTATCTCGTTATTCCAGGAGAAGATACTGCAATAGCTGGATATTCTCTTGCCCATGGAGCAGGGAGAAAGTGGGAACGCAGTATGTGTAAAGGACGGCTTGAAAACAAGTATACCAAAGAAACCATTAAACAGACTAAATTTAAAGGCAAGGTTATTTGTAGTAATAATAAGCTTCTATTTGAAGAAGCACCGGAAGCGTATAAGAATATTGATATCATTATTCAAGACCTTGTAGATGCCGGACTGGTAAAAGTGATCGCAACATTAAAACCTATTTTAACATATAAAGGATAGGAGGAATAAACATGTGGGTTCAAATCAGTTCAGGAAAAGGACCGGACGAATGTACGTTAGCGGTAGGGCTTTTTCTTAAAACAATGAAAAAAGAGTGGAGCAGCAAAGGTATCAGCGCTGAAGTAGTGAGTGCCATTCCTGGAAACTATTCAGAAAGCTTTAAGTCGGTGTTGTTATCATTAAAAGGTGATAAGATAGTGGAAGCTGTACGGAACATGCAGGGAACGATATGTTGGATTTGCAAAAGTCCATACCGACCAAAGCATAAACGGAAAAATTGGTTTATTGATGTGGAGGTATTTCAAGAACAGGATAAAGTGAATTTTTTAGAAAATGATGTCGTCGTTACGTTTATGAGAAGCTCCGGTCCTGGTGGGCAGAATGTCAATAAAGTAGAAACGGCAGTACGGGCGACGCATGTACCGACGGGTCTGACGGTAATTGCAAATGAGGAGAGATCCCAATCTATGAACAAGAAACTAGCTCTTGCCCGTTTATTTCAATATCTAAATACAAGGAATACCGAACAATCTCTTGATAGTAAAAGGTTGATGTGGGGTCAGCATAATACCCTTACGCGAGGAAATCCTACCAGGATTTATGAAGGAGAAGGCTTTAAATTGAAATGTATTAATTGATTAGAAGGCTAAAAGTATATATGAAGAAGCAGGAAGTAAGGGCTGTCATCCCTCTTTTCCTGCTTCTTGAATATCAAATTTTGCGATTGTTTTCATTTGTTTTCCTGTTGAATTTCCTTTTCCCCTTGCAGAATATGTTATAAAAATCCTACAGTTTGGGGGCGGATCAACTATCTTAGAGCGAAAATAAGTGCCAATAACTTATCCTGGAAGATTATATGTTGGATATGGGCTAAGAAGATAGGATTGAATTAATAGAACCGCACCGCGCGAGGCGACTTTTTATATTAATTTGACTGAATAAAAAGGAATTCTTTACTTTAAAGATAATAATAACAATAAATGTATTATATTATCTTTAAAGTAAAATAATAGTAAATTAATGGAGGAAGATGATATTGAAAAAGAAAGTATTGATTTCATTGTTGACAGTATTTTTGATACTTATTTCTATTCTAATAGTGGGGTGTGCCACGACCAATCCCAAAGCTGTAACAACAACTAATACATATCCAGATAGACCGATTACCATAATTGTGCCTTTTAGTGCTGGGGGGTCTTTGGATTTGATAGCTCGTGCATTGGAAAAGACAGCCGTCCAACATTTAGGGCAACCATTGATTGTCGTTAACAAGCCTGGAGCAGCAGGAACCTTAGCCTGGAATGAACTAACTACTACTACACCGGATGGCTATACCATTGGTATCACCGGAGTCGAAATCATATTACATCCACTGTATGGATTGTCTAAATTCAATTATCCCACCTCATTAGAGCCTCTTGTACAGGTTTCGTCGTCACCATTTATAATGGTAGTTCAAGCGAATCAGCCTTGGCAAAATGTTGATGATTTAGTAAAGGATGCTCGCCAGCATCCAGGTCAACTTAAATTTGGTAATAGTGGTGTAGGCTCGTTGCCGCATTTACTTAGCGAAATGTTCGCACAATCGACTGGTATTACTCTTCAGCCCGTTCCTTTCCAAGGCGGATCAGAATCGTTGAAATCTTTGCTGGGTGGGCACGTTCAGGCTATTTTTACGAGTACGGCAATAGTCAAAGAGCATCTGAAAAATGGCACGCTAAGAGCGTTGGCAGTGACTGGAGAAGAGCGGCTAGCTGATCCTGTCTTTGCGAATGTACCAACATTTAAAGAGCTAGGAAAAGATATTGTATTTAGTTATTGGATAGGAGTGGCAGCTCCTAAGGAAATACCTCTTGAGGTAAAAGAAAAGCTAGCGAATGGTTTAAAAGCCATTATTGCCGAACCGGAATTTCGAAAAAATGTAGAGAATAATGGACTGCAATTTGAATACTTGAATCATAAGGAATTTCAAGAAAAATGGCTGCGTGATAACGGAACTTTATCTAAAACGGTAAAAGAAACGGGCATTTTAGAGCGGATTAAGGAACAAAAAAAATAAGTTAACTTAGAAGAAAACAGCACCATCCTACTTAATTGTTAGGATGGTGCTGTTTTTTGATACTGCGGATTCGGCAACACTGATTTGTTCACCAAGTAGGACTTGGGTTAAACCTCTACTATTTCTAAATTCACGGATTCTAGTACCTAGAATAGATAAAATTATAGTTCCTTTAATTCCGAAACAGGATAATACTCTTTAAAAGTTTTTTTGAACTGCACTTTTGCCCATCCGCGAATATCAGGGTTATCATTTTTTAGCAGTTGTTCTAAAACAGTTGTCATTTCTTTTAAATCTTGATCAGATTCAGTGCTAATCGTTGGTTGTTTAAAAGAACTTGGTATTTTCCCTGTAAGTAGCCAATCAATAGAGTAACCCAAATTTTCATGTATTGATCTTAGTGCAAGCGCTCCTGGGAGCGCTTTTTTTGATTCCCAAGAGCTAACGTTACCTGAAGATACTCCTATTGCTTTTGCAAATTTGTCCTGAGAAAGACCAGCTTCCTTGCGGATTTGCTTTATTCTTTCAATGATTTCAAATCCTTCCACAGAATTACCTTCTTTCAGTATAATAGTTATTTATTTTACCCTAATATTAGTGTAAAATAAATTTGTAATAATCAAGGTTAACTTTGCTTATGTAAAACTGTTTTGACCAAGACAAGGATAAAAGGGGGGAAGGATAGAGCATTATTGAGTTAAATCCATCAATACAATTGAAAAATAAACACAAATTGAAAAAAGACCGTTTTAAAAGAAATAGGTATGAAGCATCAGAGCCGCCAAGCAAATGTTGCTTCTTTAGTGTAGTTCATTGCGCTACCGAAAACAGACCCAAAAAATAATGATATTTTCTAAATACGGTAATTTTATTATAGCTTATCAATACAAAGACGTAAATTGAATTATAGCGCAGTGACAGTATCTCTTCAATGATGGAATGAAAAGAAAAAGTACAAAATGAGAGGACCATGGTGAATCGACAGGTTGTATAAGCGTTGATATCCCACGTTTTATGTCCCTGAGTATCCAAATTCGGATGGATGAAGGAGTGATTGTATGTCTAGCAAAGCAGTCGAATCCCGAGGGAAAAGAGATTCGATGGCGATACAAAGGAAAATTCAGTTTCTTGAGGGCAAGGCGGTGGAAATGAGGCAGCATCTTTTGACAATGATTTATGAGGCAAAATCAGGTCATCCCGGAGGTTCCTTGTCCATCGCAGATATTTTGACTGTGGCTGGCTGGGAACTTTTGCAGAGTATTTTGTGATTGAGGAAAAAAGGGCTCATAAGCTTCCCGCAGAGCTAGACTATGATCTGGGAGTATTAGCAGAACCTTTGGCAGTAGCGACGCATGCGGTGAGATTGGCAGAGCTGAAAATCGGGTCGACGTGTGTTGTATTAGGTACGGGAACTATCGGTTTGCTGGCGGGAGTTGCCGCTCAAGAAGCAGGGGCTGATTGGTATGTTGTACCGACATTAATCCTTTTCGTCTGAGAGTAGCCGAGGAAATTGGTATGTATTCCATTAAAGCTGATGAAGCAGCAGTAGAGGAGATGATCGAAGAGGCTGCATCGGAAGGAGTAGATGTTGTGTTTTTGGCATTAAGTTCTCCTGCGGTATTTGATCAGGCGCTGCATTTGGTAAAACCCGGCGGCAAGGTGATCGTCATTGGTGTGTTTAGTCAGCCGATTCTGGCAGATATCAATTGGCTGCAGGCCAATGAAATTCAGCTAAAAGGCAGCAATATCTACGCCAAGGAAGACTTTCGCATTGCATTCAAAACCTTAGTCAACCGAAAGACGGACTTGCGCAAAGCGATTACCCATCACATTCATTTAGAAGAATTGAGTGAGACGCTGAGAATGCTGGAAGATCCTCAGAATACAGCCATTAAGGTCATTGTAGAAAATTATGTAATCTAGATCGTATAAAAAATAAACAAAGTCAAAGTCTATGACTTTGCAGGAATTTTATAATCGGATGGTAAATAAGTGAGAGGATAGTAAAAAAATCAATCAAAGTGAGCAACGCAATAAGGCAATGAAGCCTATTATGATCATGGTAAGAACGGATGATTATAATAGGCTTTTTTATATTATTTTGGTTATTGCAATCTAAGACGGAGGTCTTTTTATGGCAGAAACAGAGCATTCTATCCGGGATTTGTGTTTAGCACATACGGATTTAATGATATCCGATATTATAATTTTAGAGAATATGGTAAACCAGCTGCCTGTGATTGCCACGTTAACGGGTACGGATATTTTTATTGATGCTTTGACAGTGAATCAAGAAGATGCAATTGTTTTGGCATGGGCAAGCTCGCCGAATTCGCCATCGTTGTATCGTAACAGTGTAGTAGGTGAATTGGCCTATGCTGTGTGTGAGCCAGCTGTCTATCAGGCTTTTTCAACGGGGCAAAGTTTTTATAATATCCGTGGTGTGAGCCAAGAGGGGGTACCTATTGCTCAAACCGTAGTTCCTCTAACGAATGGTAATGGTCAAGTGATTGGTGTTTTAATCATGGAAAAGGATATTTCCAAGGAAATTCGCCAGGAACAGCAGGTTCAATTATTGAGCCAAACAGCAGAGCACTTAAGCCATACGTTAATGTCTTTGCGAGTTACAGGATATGGCTGGGAAGAGTGGCTTGGTAATGGTGTTTTCATCTTGAATGATAAAGGAAAGATTGTATATGCCAATAAGCAGGCGATGTACATTTCCAGGACCTTATACGAAGGGGATACAATGGATGGTAATCTCATGCTATTATTGTCTTTTGCGTCTCTTCCAGCAATGGTGGAGGGGTTAAAGAATCCCAGGAATTACGAGTTTGATAACGCAAGCTATCTTTTTCAAGCTCATCCGCTCTTAACAGGGGGAGAGTTTAACGGCTGTGTACTATCCTTTCAGGACGTGACGGAGTTACGCCAAAAAGAACGTCAGCTGGGTATGCAAAATATTATTATCCAGGAAATTAACCATCGGGTCAAAAACACACTGCAAAATGTAATTTCCTTATTGCGCCTGCAAATGCGTCGCTCAAAATGGAAAGCTGTGCGGCGGGAGTTTACCGCGACTATTAATCGGATATTATCCATTGCCAAAGTATATGAGATTTTTACCTATCAATATCGTGATCTTGTCAATTTGCATGACTTGGCAGAGTATATCCTAGAGCAGGTTGTCCAAAGTTATATTTTACCGGACCAGAAGGTAAAAACAATAGTCCAGGGGCAGGCTGTGCTGATTCATGCCAGCCAGGCGGTGCCAGTAGCATTAGTGCTGAATGAATTAGTTGCAAATAGTTTGGAGCATGGTATTAAAACGGATACTCATGGCGAAATCAGTATAATCGTGAAGGAGTCTGGAGCCAATATCAATGTTGAAGTGAGAGACAGCGGCTGCGGGCTATGGGACTATGCTGCAATAAATAAGAGTGGTACGCTTGGTTTATACATCGTGAAGCTGCTTATCTGTGAACAATTGGGAGGCACCTTTCAATTTGAGAATTGTGGTCAATCCGTAGTTGCCAACCTTTCATTCCCAGTGCATAAAAAGGAGGAAACAGGATGAAACCCTTATCAATTCTATTGGTAGAGGATGAAGTATTAATACGGGCTGATATGAGAGAAATGCTGGAGAAGGCTGGTCACATGGTGTGTGCAGAATGCGGTAATGGGGAGCAGGCAGTACGATTGGTCAAAGAGAATGTACCGGATTTAGTAATTATGGATATTATGATGCCCGGAATAAGCGGTTTGGAAGTGGCACAATGTATGTATAGTCTCAATATACCAGTCGTCATGGTAACGGCTCATAGTCAGCCCCAGATGCTGCAGCGGGCAGAAAGCGTACATGTATATGGTTATGTGGTTAAACCGGTCTCAGAGAAGAATCTCATTGCTGCGGTGCAGATTGCATATGCGCGTTGGAAAGACATGTATAGTACGCATCAAGAATTGGATAAAACGAAGGAAAACTTAAAAAATCAAAAATTAATCAGCCAAGCGCGGTCCATCATTCAAGATCGTCTGGGTATTTCTGCTGGCGAGGCTCATAAACGCTTATTGCAGGAAGCTATGCAGCGGCAGATCACTCCTGCTCAAATTGCCCAAAGGATTATTGAAAAAATAAAAAAATAAAAATCCTCGCATTTGCAGGACTATTTTTGATTAGGGCGAATACTATAAAACCAAAGGTCAAAAGAAAGTTTTTCTTCAAAAAGGAATATTGCAGCAATAGCGCTTAATAAAAATGTTAA
>DJJR01000046.1:125365-163645 GCA_002434245.1 Pelosinus fermentans | reverse complement strand
TTAACATTTTTATTAAGCGCTTATTTTTTGTTGCAATGAGGGGGGATAGCCTTCGGGAATTAGCGGTTCTTACTAGTCATAGTAGTCTTATTAACTTAATAGCAGGCAATGTCGCCTAATATGATTCTTCTTGAGAAAGAAGGTTGTATTAGGCTTTTATTTTGGCCTGACATATTACGGAGGAGGAAAAAGGTATGGAAAGTAGCAAGGTAGAAATGGTCAATGGAGTCACTCAAGGTGAGAAAGCTGGTGACGCGAATCTTTCTCGCGTGCTAAAGCCAATTCATTTATGGGCATTAGCGGTTGGACTTGTTATATCGGGTAACTATTTTGGTTGGAGTTATGGTTTTGCTGTAGGCGGGGTCATGGGTCTTGCTTTGGCATTAATACCAGTGACAATTTTTTATGTGACATTTATCTTATCGTACTCGGAGCTGGCGACAGCGATTCCTCATGCCGGCGGACCTTCTGCTTATGCCCGGCGTGCGTTAGGAAAGTTTTGGGGATATATGAATGGTGTGAGCTGCTTGATTGAATTTGTGTTTGCTCCACCTGCCATTGCTTTGGCAGTAGGCGGCTATATTCACAACATGTTTCCGGGCATTGAGATTATGACAGCAACGGTAGTCGCCTTTTTATTATTCATTTTTATCAATTATTGGGGGATGAAGGTATCCGCTACCTTTGAACTGATTGTAACGATTGTTGCGTTGATTGGCCTGGTGATTTATTGGGGTTTGGCACTCCCTCATTTTGAATTGTCCCGGGTTATGGCGGAACCTCTTTTGCCCAATGGTTTTAGTGGTGTCATGGCTGCAGTACCTTTTGCTATTTGGTTCTACTTAGCCATTGAGGGCGGTGCGATGAGTGCAGAAGAAATGGTCAATCCACAAAAAGACATTTCCATTGGCTTTCTAAGTGGTATGGTAACCTTGATGGTTATGGCATTTCTCACGTTATTCCTTACTGCAGGGATTACGGATGTAAAGTTAATTGATTCTGTTGATTTTCCGCTGCCCTTAGCCTTAAGTTCTGTTTATGGAGAGGGATCCTTCAGTGCCATGCTGATGAACTTCATTGGATTATTTGGTCTGATTGCTTCTCTGCATGGTATCATTGTGGGTTATTCCCGTCAGACCTATGCCATGGCGCGTACTGGGTATCTGCCAAAATTTTTAGCATATGTTGATCCTAAACATCATACACCGGTATGGGCGCTCATCATTCCTGGTATTATAGGCTTGGGAGCCGCATTGACAGGTCTTACAAATGTGGTTATTACCATTGCTGTATTTGGTTCCGTAGTGATGTATTTAATCAGTTTAGTAAGTTTATTTGTTTTAAGGGTGAAAGAGCCAGAACTTAAACGACCTTTTAAGGTTTCCTATCCAATAGTGCCTCTGATTAGTTTTCTGATTGCGATCTTTTGTCTCGTTAGTTTGTTCTATGCCTCTAGTGAAGTCGTACCATGGGTGTTAGCTGTTTATGGGGTAGCCATTGTATATTATTATATTTGGGGAAATAAGAATATTCGTCCCTTTGAGGAAGAGTTTGGTGTTCTTGATGAGTTAGATAAATAGGTGAGGCTGGGGCATGAGCTTCATGCATGTCCCAGAATTTCAATTAGACGGATCTGTAATAGAAGGTGTGGATAAATTTGGAATGGAAAGAGAATTTTTGAGTGTAGGCATTGATATTGGCACAACAACGACGCAGGTAGTTTTTAGCCGAATAAAGGTAGAAAACACAGCGGCTTGTTTTCTGATTCCTGAAATGAAAATTACCGGTAAGAAGATCCTTTATAAAAGTGAGATTCATTTCACCCCTTTATTGGCAAGAGACAAGATTCATCTACCGGAATTAAAAGCAATCATTGAATTTGAATATGATAAGGCCGGTATTCAAAAAGATGAAATCGTCACAGGAGCCATTATTATTACGGGTGAAACCGCTCGCAAAAACAATGCGGAGGAAGTACTCCGTATTTTGTCTGACTTTGCTGGCGATTTTGTTGTTGCAACAGCAGGACCGGATTTAGAATCCATTTTGGCGGGGTATGGGGCGGGAGCTGGGGAAGCATCAAATCATTTTACTGCAAGAGTCGTTAATTTTGATATTGGCGGCGGTACCACCAACGGTGCAATCTTTTGGGAAGGGGAAGTGATTGACTCCTTTGCCTTGGACATCGGTGGAAGGCTGATACAGATTGATCAGCAAGGTGTGATTTCCTATATTTCCGATAAGATAATCCCGCTTATTAATGATTTGCAGCTGGAATTGGCTGTTGGGGCAAAGGCTAAGCTGGAAGATGTAAAAGCTCTTACGGATGCTTTTGCCAAGATATTTGTACAAATAAGCAGCAGCGAAGACTTAGAGGAAGAGGCTGTGAAGCTGTTTATTGGTCACAGTCATAAAGGGCTGAAAGCAGAAAAGATCATGTTTTCAGGTGGCGTTGCTGAATTTATCTACAGCGATTATGAAATAGGCAGTATGAAAGACGTTACCTTATTCGGAGATATCGGTCCTTTATTAGGATACTCCATTCGAAATGCCTTTGAAAAGGATCAACATCGTCTTGTAGAAGCTAGAGAGAAGATACGAGCTACTGTTATAGGGGCGGGTAGTCATTCTATAAAAATCAGCGGCAGCACGATTCTGTTTGATGAGGACCTGCTTCCTCTTAAAAATATTCCCATTATTAAGCTTGCAGAGAATGAGAATATAGGGCATATGTTCAACGGAATTGGTGAGAAAATCAAACGATATGGCGATACTCCTGTAGCCCTTGCATTTAAAGGTCCGAAGTCACCATCCTATGGGCAAATAAAAGAGATGGCAAAAGCAATTGCCGCCAATGCGGAGGGTTCCCATCCTGTGATTGTAATTGTTGAAAATGATTTTGCCAAAGCATTGGGGCAAACGGTAATGAATATGCTGAATACAGGGACGAGGGTAATTTGCATTGATCAAATTAAGGTCGATAATGGTGATTATATCGATATCGGCAAGTCCATTGCCAATGTGGTACCTACTGTTGTTAAAACGTTAATTTTTAAGCAGTGAAGAGAAATGAAACGAAAATAGGTGAAGACAATGATATTAAAGACAAGGCTATTTGGGAAAGGTTATGAGTTTAAAGATATAAAGGAAGTACTTGCTAAAGCCAATGAGGAAAAATCAGGTGATATTCTGGCAGGTATTGCAGCCGGAGATACAGCAGAAAGAGTGGCAGCAAAGGTTGTTTTATCGGAAATGACCCTTGAAGATCTGCGAAATAATCCTGTAGTTCCTTATGAAGATGACGAAGTGACCAGAGCCATTCAAGATGGAGTTGACCCAAACGCTTTCGGCATGATCAAATCCATGACAGTGGGAGACTTTAGAGAATTTTTGCTGAAATCAAGTGAGGATGAGATCAAAAAGATCCATGATGGCCTAACTTCGGAGATGATTGCTGGCGTTACGAAGTTAATGAGTAATATGGACTTGGTATATACTGCTAAGAAGATACATAACCTTGCTACTTGCAATACGACAATTGGTGAACGAGGTACGTTGTCTTCACGATTGCAGCCTAATCATCCTACGGATGGCTTAGCCGGCATTATGGCTTCTACTATGGAAGGAATTAGTTACGGTATTGGTGATGCCGTTATTGGTTTAAATCCTGTAGTGGATACGATAAGCAGTATATCAGCTGTTTTACATAGTTTTAAAGATTTTATGGTGAAATGGGATATTCCTACGCAAAATTGTGTATTAGCCCATGTTACAAGCCAAATGGCTGCTTTACAGAAAGGCGTTCCGATGGATCTGATGTTTCAAAGCCTGGCAGGCTCCCAAAAATCCAATGAAGCCTTTGGTATAACAGTAAAACTCATGGATGAGGCCTATGAAGTTATGAGGGAAAAGAAGAGTTCCCGAGGTCCAAATTTTATGTACTTTGAAACTGGGCAAGGCTCAGAGCTGTCTTCAGAAGGACATCATGGTGCCGATCAGTTGACAATGGAAGCAAGATGTTATGGTCTGGCGAAACGGTATCATCCTTTTTTAGTGAATACAGTAGTTGGCTTTATCGGTCCGGAATATTTGTATGACGGCCGGCAAATGATTCGGGCAGGGCTGGAAGATCATTTTATGGGGAAATTAACGGGCTTGCCTATGGGAGTGGACGTGTGCTATACCAACCACATGAAAGCCGACCAGAACGATGTAGAAAATTTAGCTTTGCTGCTTGCAGCATGTGATTGCACCTATTTCATGGGTATTCCTGGAGGCGATGATGTGATGTTAATGTACCAAACGACCAGCTATCACGATATTGCCAGCCTGCGAGACATTACGGGTAAAAAACCAATTAAGGAATTTAATCAAAGAATGGAAGAGCTTGGCATATTAGAAGATGGGAAATTAACTAGAAAGGCTGGAGATCCTTCCATCTTTACAGCTTAGGAGTGGAGCGCATTATGAGTGAAATGATAAAAGATATATCCCAGATCGATTACTATGAACGGGTGACCATCGATAATCCTCGGGATACGGAAAGTTGTATCAGGTTGAAAAAAACAACCAATGCAAGAATTTGTTTAGGCAGAGCAGGAGATCGATGTAAAACCGAAACCTTATTGAAATTTAGAGCGGATCATGCAGTAGCAATGGATGCAGTTTGGTCGGAAGTCGATGAATCGATTGTTGATCAGCTGGGTTTTTTTAAAGTACAGACTCTGGCAGAAGATAAAGAGCAGTATATCAAAAGACCCGATTTAGGAAGAATATTCTCTCAGGGAACTCTTGATGGAATTAAGGGGAATTGTATTGAGAGTCCTGATGTGCAAATCATAGCAACGGATGGATTAAGTGCCTGTGCCATTAATGCCAATTTAGCCGATATTTATCCGATTCTAATGGATGGGCTAACCGCCAAAGGATATGCAATCGGTACGCCTATCTTTGTGAAATACGGCAGGGTTGCGACCATGGATCAAATTAGTGAAGCCATACAAGCGAAGGTGACGATCTTGCTGGTAGGGGAAAGGCCAGGCTTGGCAACGGATGAAAGTATGAGTTCCTATATGGCTTATGAATCCAGCACCTTAAAGCCGGAATCACAAAGAACCGTGATTTCCAACATTCACCGTAAAGGTGTCCCGCCGGTAGAAGCTGGTGCACAGCTTGTAAATCTGGTAGAAGTGTTAATTCGCGAGAAAAAAAGCGGCGTGGAGTTGAAAATATGAGAGAAAGGGAGTAGTTAGCGCCAAGGTAGGGCTAAACAGTTTTTCGATTTTTAGCTCATATGTAAGATAATAAACAGGGAGGTGTATCTCTTAGGTATTCTACCTAGGCAATACACCTCCCTGTTTATTATGCAAAGTCGACTAAAAAACAAAAAAAATATTGGAAGATATTAACATTCAAAACTAACGTTTTTGCCTACATACCATTTCACAATATGTATCCTTAACAGATGGTCTTTATCGTACTTCTTCTTAATCAGCAAGTTGAGAATGTATCAAATTTTCTACATTAGGTATAAATGTTGCAAAAAAGAAGCTGTTATCCTCAATTGAATGTGGAATTGCTGATATGTTACAGTTCTCTTAGGTTAAGGAAATAACAATACTATTTTAAAAAAGAGAATGGAGCGATGTAATATATTATGGAAATTTTAAAATTCACAAAACCAGAGTTATTTTTTCTTGATTTAAAAGTCAAAGATAAGTTTGATTTATTTCAAAGGATGTTTGAAAAACTTCGTGAGGGGGGATTTGTAAAAGAAAGCTTTATTACTGGAATTATTGAAAGGGAAAAAAATTATCCAACTGGATTACAGCTAAGTGGCTATGGCTGCGCAATACCGCACACTGATATTGAGCATGTGATTAGACCAACGATCGCAATTGCAACACTGAACCAAGAGATAGAATTCCAATCAATGGGTGATCCCAAGAGTAAGGTAAATGTAAATGTAGTATTTATGCTAGCTTTAAGCCAGAAGCAGGATCAATTGGAAATGCTTAAGGAATTAGCCTTAATGATGCAAAACCAAGTCATTATGAAAAAAATTATGGTTACTAAAACTAGCGGTGAATTTATAGAAATTATAAAAAATGTATCTATCTAAATATGAATAGACTGAATTGTTCAAAAATTAATAGAAAGGAATGATAGCTATGGGGAAAAATTTTAAATTATTAGTATTATGTGCTGATGGTGTTGCAACCTCGACGATTGCACTGGTCGCATTAAGAGAAGCTTTTGAGGATAAGGGAATGATAGCTGATTTTACGCAGGGAAGAGTCGTTGATGCAGAGCACATGCTAAAGGGGGGGAACTTTGATATTGTAATTTCCACAGCAGGCACTGATTTGGATGTTGAAACCAATGTTCCGATTTTTAGTGGAATACCGTTTCTGACGGGTATAGGAAGGGATGAGGTGATTGATCAGATTAAGGAGATTGTCAATAAGAAATAAATGAAAATTTTTACCGTTTATTTTAACGCTGCTTTGGTTTGTAGAAATACAGTATAAATGGGGAGGAAAACGATTATGGAGTTATTTCAACAGGTTATGAAAACTTTTGGCGCTGCAATACTGCTACCGATTATTATTTTCATTTTTGAATTATTATTTGGCACTAAACCTTCCAAAGCACTCCGTTCAGCTATTTATATCGGTATAGGGTTGAATGGACTTGTTGCCATATTGAATCCGTATTTTCTGGGGCTTATGGGAAAAGCGGTTTCGGAGATGGTTGTGACGAAAGGAATTCAGCTTCCTTATGTGGATACTGGTTGGGCACTTTTGGCCGCAGTGGCTTACTCGACGACGATCGGTGCATTGATCATTCCGGTAGGTATTGGGGTAAATTTAGTGATGATTTATTTAAAATTAACTGATACTTTGGATTTGGATATCTGGAATTTTTGGCATTGGGCTTTTGTAGGCAGTATGGTTTTTTATGGAACAGGAAGTTACTTGTATGGAATGTTGTCCGCGATAGCAATCGAAATATTTCTTTTATTTGCTGCAGATATTACTGCACCACAGTTTCAAAAATTTTTCAAGCTTCCCGGGATATCAATACCTCATGCCAGTGCGCAAGGAGGCCTTGTGGCAGCGATTATTCTGCGATGGATATTTGAGAAAATTGGATTAAACAAGATAAATGTAAATTCTGAGCTGATTCGGCGAAAATTTGGTATTTTTGGTGATTCTGTGGTTATCGGATTTTTTGTAGCAGTAGCAATGGGGATTGTTGCTTGGTTCAATGACATTGGCAAGATGGCAACATGGTCACGTATTTTGGTTCTTGGCATGGGAACTGGTGCCTTTATCTACCTGTATCCAAAGGCAACGGCTGCATTACTAGAGGGTTTCGCTGTTTTAAACGACAAAGTAAGAGGTCTTTTATCCAAGCATGGATCTAAAAGAAAAATCAATTTTGGCATGGATGGGGCACTTTGTGTAGGCAATCCGGATACGATCACAGTTGCACTGCTGACAATGATCACCACAGTTCCATTGATTTTTATATTACCGGGAAATCGATTTCTGATGCTGGCAGATTTAGGTGTTACACCATTTTTTCTTGCGGTTAGCGCTGTTGCAATTTTTAACGGAAACATAATTTCAGCGTATATTACTACCGTGGTTAATGTCACTATTACACTTTATTTTTCCAGCCTTATTTCCCCTGTATTTGCCAATCTGGTGCAGCATATTGGTACAGAGTTACCGGCAACAGGTGCTGCAATGGTAGGAGCAGACATAAGACCGCTCCATGGAATCTTCTATTATATCGGGATGTACCCTGTGCTGTTGATGGTCGCAATTGTACTAATCTTGGCGACTATGTATGTATTTAAAAAGAATCCCAAAGTATTTTATAAAGCTACCGGATACGAAGAAGCAGAAGAGATCACTACTCAAAATCAATAAATTATTCAACAAAAAAGCTGTGTTGGTCAACTGGCAAATCATATAAAGGAGATGCGAAAATATGCAAAAGAAATGGAAGGTATTAGCTACTGCTGTAACTTTTGGCAAGGTAAATAAACAGCCAAAAGCACGATTGGAGACTATTGGGTGTGAAGTTGTGACAAATCCTTTGGGACGACCTCTTAGATTGGAAGAATTCGCAAAATACAGCCCTGATGTGGATGCACTTATTGTTGGTAATGATAAAGTCACGGCAGAAGTTATTGAAAGCTGTCCTAAACTAAAAATTATTGCAAAGCATGGTATTGGTGTAGATGGCATTGATATTAAAGCGGCTAATGCAAGAGGAATTGTTGTAACCAATGCTCCCGGAACTAACTCTCAAGAAGTTGCCGATCTGGCAATTGGGTTCATGATAATGCTGGGACGCGGGCTGTACCCGGCAAACAGAGATACGAAAAATGGGAAATGGATTAAGCCTATGGGTACTAGCATGTATAAAAAAACGGTTGGTATCATAGGAACCGGTACCATTGGCAGGGCTCTGGCAAGTAGAGCCAGTGGATTTAATATGAGCATTTTGGGATATGATCTGGTTCAAAACGAAGAGAGCAAAAAAAATGGTGTAAAATATGTTTCGTTAGATGAGCTTCTCGAAAAATCAGATTATGTTTCCTTGCATTTACCATTAACCAGTGAAACCAAGAATATAGTAAGTGCTGAAAAAATAGTCAAAATGAAAAAAGACGCAATTCTTGTCAATACGGCAAGAAGAGAGTTAGTTGATTATGACGCTCTGTATGAAGCGCTGCAAAATGGTTTGCTAAGAGGATATGCAACTGATGTGTATGATGCTGAACCGCCTAAGCATATTCCGTTGTTTGATTTAGAAAATGTTTTGTTGTCACCACATCTTGGTGGAACAACTCTTGAATCTAACCTTCGCATGGGAGATACGGCTGTTGATAATGTTATTGCTGTATTAAAGGGTGAAACAGCACCTAATGTTATCGAGCTGCTTTAAGGAGAACTGTTATGCAGGAAGAAAAAAGAGCAATCCGAATGAATCTCAAGGATAACGTTGCTGTTGTGCTGGAAAAGGTCAAAGGTGGCGAAGTTGTGCATGTGCTTTATGAGAATGAAGTGGAAATACAGGTCTTGGCTAAAAATGAAATTGATATGTATCACAAGATTGCAATAGCGTCAATTAGCGAAGAGGAAGCGGTTCTAAAATATGGTGAGATTATCGGCAGGGCGGAACATGCGATTGAAATTGGTGAACATGTTCATATAGATAACCTAAAGGGCGTGGCAATAGCAAATGAAAATTAAGGCATATAAAAGAACGGATGGTTCTTATGGAATCCGCAATAAAGTTTTGATCCTGTCTACGGTAGGATGTGCTAATGAGACTGCAGGAAGAATTGCTGATCAGGTGGCAGGGGCTGTTTGTATTCCCAATACCAAAGGATGCGGGCAAATCGGTTCCAGCGTCGATATCATGAAACGGACAATGGCCGGACTGGTTTTAAACCCTAACGTTTACGGAGCCGTGATTGTTGGGCTTGGCTGTGAGACAATGCAGCCTTACAGATTATATGAGAGTATTAAAGCAAAGACGAAAAAACCGATTGCCGTAATAACTATTCAGGATGAAGGCGGGACCATTCGAACCATTCAAAAAGGCGTTAATATTGCAAGTAAAATGGTACAAGAAATGTCTAAATTGGAAAGAGAGGATACGGATCTTTCCGCTATTATCCTCGCTACCAATTGTGGTGGTTCAGATGCAACTTCAGGGATTTCTGCAAATCCATCTTTAGGTTGTTGCAGTGACAGGTTAATCCGCGAAGGCGGCACCGTATTTATCGGGGAAACGACAGAACTTATCGGCACGGAACATATTCTGGCCAGAAGAGCAAAAAATGAGGATGTAAGGCAAAACATAATAAAGATCGTTAAAGGGTTAGAAAAAGATTTTGCCAGAATGGGGATTGATGTCAGAGGGGCGAATCCAACACCGGGTAATATGAAAGGCGGTCTCAGTACCTTAGAAGAAAAGGCCTTGGGGGGAATCAGTAAAGGGGGCAGTACTGAAATTAACGAAGTGGTTCGTTATGGTGAAAAACCGCAAAAAAAAGGTTTAATTATCATGGATACCCCTGGTTATGATATTGAATCGGTAACTGGCATGGTATCTGGGGGGGCGCAGCTTTGTGCCTTTACAACAGGAAGAGGGACCCCTATCGGTAATCCCATCATACCTGTACTAAAAATTACCGGTAATAGGCAAACCTATGAAAAAATGGAAGATAATATGGATATTGATGTTTCCGGAGTGCTGCAAGGGAAGATAACTCTGGAAGAATGTGGTAGTATAATTTTTCACAAAGTTATTGATGTTTGCAATGGGCACCTAACCAAAGCAGAATCTTATGGTTTCTCAGAGGTTAGTGTATATCGCAATTTTGAGATCTGGTGTAATAACCTTTAAATCAGAAAAGGGGTGTGGGTATGCAAATAACATCTTTAGAGATATACAAAATAAAACCTCGTTGGCTATTTTTAAAAATAAATACGGATGAAGGTATCAGCGGATGGGGTGAACTTATCTCAGGAACTCGTACGGAAACAGTTGCTGCTGGCGCCAGGGAAATAGGCAATCATATCATTGGAAAGGACCCTAGACAAATTGAGGATATTTGGCAAGAACTGTACCGATTTTTTTTTCGGGGCGGCCCGGTTGAGATGACAATCATTTCTGGGATTGAAATGGCTTTATGGGACATAAAAGGCAAATTTTATAACCTTCCTGTATATGAATTCTTAGGCGGGAAAGCGCGAGATAAAATCAAAGTATATTCATGGATTGGGGGAGACCGTCCTAGTGATGTAGCCAAAGAGGCGCTTGACCGAAAGGCAAAAGGTTTTCAGGCAGTTAAAATGAATGGAACTGAGGAGCTTCACTATGTAGATTCTTTTAGAAAAATTCAGGCAGTTTTAGATCGAGTTCAGTCGATCCGTGAAGCTGTTGGTTTTGATCTGGAAATAGGTGTTGATTTTCACGGACGTTTGCACAAACCGATGGCAAAGGTTTTGGCAAAAGAATTGGAGCAGTTTCGCCCAATGTTTATAGAAGAGCCTGTTTTGCCAGAAAATAACGAAGCCTTGAGAGAAATTGCCAATCATACATCAATTCCAATTGCTACCGGTGAGCGATCCTATACACGATGGGGATTTAAAGGTATCTTTAATAGCGGGGCAGTGGATATCATACAACCTGATGTGGCTTTAGCTGGAGGAATACTCGAAGGGAAAAAGATTGCCGCGATGGCAGAAGCTTTCGATATTGCAGTTGCACCTCATGCACCATACGGACCGATTGCCCTTGCCGCAACTCTACAGCTTGATGTTTGTACACCAAATGTATTTATTCAAGAGCAAAGTCTGGGAATTCATTATAACCAGGGCTTTGATCTTTTGGATTTTGTAAAAAACAAAGAATTATTTCAATATAAAGACGGGTTTGTTGACATACCCCTAAAGCCAGGTCTCGGGATCGAAATAGACGAGAATTTTGTAAAACAGATTAGCATCGACGGTCTTAAATGGACAAATCCTAAGTGGCGAAACTATGATGGTACTTTTGCAGAATGGTGATTCATATAAAATTTATTTGTGCCTAATAAGGGAAGAGAAGGAGTGAGTTTTGTGCAAGATTATGAAATTATAAATAAGATAAAATCAAATGGCATTTGTGCAATTGTTCGAGGTACGTCCGCTGATCAAATGCGAAAAGTTGCCGAATCGCTTTTAAAGGGCGGTGTAAACACTATTGAAGTTACGTTTAATACTCCTGGTGCTGCAGGAATGATTGAACAACTTTCGAAAGAATATGGAAAAGAAATGGTGATTGGCGCAGGAACAGTTCTTGATTCTGAGACTGCGCGCATAGCGATTTTATCTGGAGCAACTTTTATATTGTCGCCTACATTAAATTTAAAAGTTATTGAGATTTGCCAAAGATATAGTGTAGTTATGGTCCCGGGAGTGGCAACTCCCACTGAAGCACTGACTGCTTGGGAAAACGGTGCACGTATTGTGAAAATTTTTCCAGCAGGTGTTTTTGGCGCGAAATATATTAAACAATTAAAAGGACCGCTGCCTCAAATCGATGTGATGGCTGTAGGAGCTGTCAACAGTAGCAATCTTCGCGAGCTTTTCATTGCTGGTGCTTGTTCCGCAGGTATTGGCGGTGATCTTGTAAATGCTAATCTGGTAGAAGAAGGTAATTTTGATGAAATTAGTAATAGAGCAGAAACTTTTGTGAAAATAGTTAAAGAAGTAAGATCTTCAACATAGATGGATTCTTAGAGATAGGGAGGATATTGATTCCTCATTACTGCGCTAGAGAGGAGTGAAAAAATGAACCATCAGGTAGAACTGATTAAATATGCCAGAAAATTAAAAAAAATGGGCCTTGTTTCTATTGGCTGCAATAAAGGAAGTATTTCGAAAAAGATTGAAAATGATAAATTTATTATTGGTCCCAGTCGTCTTGATTATGATGAGCTACAGCCAGAAGATATAAACACGATGTATACTGATGGTAGAGAATATGAGTGTAACCGGACGGTATCAATGGATACTTATTTTCACTATGCAATTTATGCTGTACGTATGGATGTAAAATGTATTATTCATACACATTCAGCATATATGACGGCTTTGGCTCTGGCTGGCAAAGAGATTCCTTACATTCAATATGCTGTCAAGCTGCAACTTGGCTCAAAAGTGGAAATATGTAGATTTTATCCTCCTGATGACAAACGAATGACTGCGGAAATTATCGAAAAATTAGGTCAGAATAATGCTGTTCTTTTGAAAAATCATGGGGGGATTGTAGTTGGCAAGACGGTTAAAAGTGCTTTGGAGAATGTTGTTTATTTAGAAGAGCTTAGCAAAAGCTATGTACATGCCTTATCAATTGGTAAAGTAGAAACGATTGGATAGTTATTCACGTATTTGAGAGAACATCTTTATGCATGGTTAATAGAGTGGTATCAAACTTGAGGTTTACTAAAAAATTATCTATAATAAATCTTTAAATTTTGCCTATGAGATAAGGAAGGGGGGCCAGCTATGAAAGAAAACCGTGCATTTTGCTTATTACAGTGTCTTTTGGAACAGAATAACTATATTTCAACAAAGGAGATTGCGTCGTATCTCAATATTTCGGCAAGAACAGTATTTAATGATATTAATTCAGCAGAATTCAAAAAACTTTTATTTGGTGCGTATATTGAAAAAAAGGCTAATAATGGTATAAAGCTAATTGCAACTGATCTACAACTAAAAAAAATAAGCCGTACTTTAGATCAGTATAAATTTCAGCTTGATTATTTTTTTAGTGATGATGATACAAATAATTTCTTATTTTTATTATTCTCCAGTCCTAATCCCATAACGATTGATTTCGTCTCCAAACATTTGTATAAATCCAGAACGGATCTTAATGTAGAACTTGATAAAGTAAGTAAGTGGCTTTCGCCATATGGAATTATTCTAGAAAAAAAGAAAAATAATGGATTATTTCTTACGGGGCAAGAAGAGGATATAAGAAATGCGTTTAAAAATTTGTGTTTCAATTTTAAAATAATTGCCACTAGCAGTATGTTTCCAAGATTAAAGCCTAGCCTTGAATCTACATTGGAAAAACTATTTTCTTTAGATGTTTTAAAAGAAATAGTGAAAATTGTAAATATGTCAGAGGTTAATCTTAATGGATCCTATACCGATTGTGACTATGAAAATCTAATTACAAAATTCTGTGTTTTGATTTTTCGTAATCGTATAGAGAAAACGATTAAAAGTCAACATCATTTTTCAAATGAAATCAGGGAATTTCTTGTGGCGCAGCTAATTAAAGTACAGATTGACTCTTGCTTTCATTTGAATCTAACGGAAGATGAAATTTTTGAAATTACTTATTATATTCTTTCGGCCAGGAGACAAGAATTTGTATCCAACCCTCAGGAGTTTACAATCAAAAAAGTAATTGATAAATTTACTGATTTTTTAAGTGTAAGTCTCAATGTTGACTTAAATCATGATGAAGAATTGAAAAGGAGCTTATTTAGCCACCTTACCCCTGCAATTCGCCGTATGCGCTATGGAATCAAAATCGAAAATCCTCTCTTAACCCAAATCAAATATGAATATACAAATGTTTATATAGCAGTGATGACATCGATTGAAGAACTTGAAGAAATCGAAGAGAATCAAGAAAATGGGAAAGTTTATTTTGATGCGAATGAGCTTGGCTATATTTGTTTACACATTGTAGCAGCAATTAATCGTTCGAATAAAAAAAGATATATTTCAGCTTGTTTAATTTGTGAAGGCGGTCTTACCATTTCTACATTTTTAAAAAGTAAAATTGAAAGGCAGTTCAGTGAAATTGCTATTACGCAAGTAGTCAGCTTAACTAAACTTAATGAAATGAATTTAAAAGATTTTACACTTTTTTTAAACGCTACCAGTGCTCCTATAGGACTAACTGACGATGTTATTGTCATCACACTTATGCTTGATGATGATGATCAAGATGCTATTCGCTCATGGATTATAAAAAAAGAATATCAAAAGATTTTCGAAAATAGTCATCAAATAAAAAACAATATATTGTTTTTCAAAGATAATATTCAAGATAAAAATGATTTAATAAAAAAGTATTGTAAACTTTTAGAAATCGATAAAAATGTTACAACCGATTTCCTTGTATCCGTTTTAGAACGAGAAAAAAGAGCGTCAACATCTTTGGGAAGAGGGATTGCAGTCCCTCACGGGTCAGCGTCCTTTGTTAAAAAATCGATTATTGTGGTTATTCGATTAGAAAAACCAATTGTCTGGGATGAGCAATTAGTCGATCTTGTATTCTTAATTGCAATAAACTTTAGCGAAAGCAATAATTATTATTTCTTTTTTGAAAAATTATTTAAAATTGTCTCTAATGATTCGCTAATAAAAAAATTAAAAGAATCATCCAATACAACGGAAATGGAAAAGATTTTATTTAAGCCTATGAACGATCAAAAATGAATAGTAAAGACAAGAGGATAAGTAGTCAGCCGTGGGTGATTAAAAATAAGACTTATTTGACAAGAATAATTTGTTAAATAAGCCTTATTTTTTAAATCGTTACATTTAATATTGAAAATAATTAGAATATTTTGTGAAAATATTGAAAAGTTCATTAATTCAGATAGTTATAGATATTTCTGGGATTGTTCTGCAGAAATGGTTTATATATAATTTGGGTAGAGAACACTTGAATGGAGGAAAATTAATGAAAAAGCTTATGTCTTTGATGCTCATTTTACTTTTTCCCTCTTTACTCCTTGTCGGTTGTGGTGGAAATACGAAAGCCACGACAGAAAAATCTGGGACAGACAAAACAGACAAACTAGTTATTTATTGTCCCCATCCGTTGACGTTTATCAATCCATTAGTAAGTGAATTTGAAAAACAAAGTGGCATAAAAGTAGAGGTTGTCGCGGCTGGCAGTGGTGAATTGCTCAAGCGAGTAGAATCAGAAAAAGCAAATCCGCTGGGTGATATTTTCTGGGGCGGATCACTTGGTACGATGAAGCCGAAGGCCAATTTGTTTGAAAATTACACTTCAGCTAATGAAGATAAGATTCAGCAGGCGTTTAAAAATACAGAAGGTTCTTTGACTCGGTTTACCGATATTCCAAGTGTAATTATGGTCAATACAAATTTAATTGGCGATATCAAAATGGAAGGGTATGAAGACTTATTAAATCCAAAATTAAAAGGCAAAATTGCCTTTTCAGATCCATCAAAATCGTCTTCTTCTTATGAACATTTAATCAACATGCTCTACGCCATGGGAAAAGGTGATCCGGAAAAAGGCTGGGATTATGTAAAAGCACTCTGTGCGAATCTAGATGGTAAGCTGCTTAGTGGTTCTTCAGCTGTTTATAAAGGAGTGGCTGATGGTGAATACGCTGTAGGCTGCACTTTCGAAGAAGGCGGTGCAAAATACGTTGCTGACGGCGCTCCCGTAAAATTGGTTTACATGAAAGAAGGGGTTATTTCTAAGCCAGATGGTGTTTACGTCATAAAAAATGCGAAAAATATGATAAATGCAAAGAAATTTATTGATTTTATCACCAGCAAAGATGCCCAGACTATTATTGTACAACAATTACACAGACGTTCTGTCCGTGATGACGTCGAACCGCCAAAAGGCTTGATTGAAAAGTCGAGAATCAACATTATCAATGATGATGAAAAAGTGGTTGTAGCCAATCAAAGGCAATGGCTAGATAAATTTAAAGACATATTTACCAGTGTTAATTGATCCGATCATGCTTGTTATACAGCCCACACAAGTTATTTGTTGTGGGCTGTCATTCTATCAAAATGTCCGAAGTTTTAAACGGAGGTTTTATCTATGAGTGTTGCAATTCATATTGACCATGTAATCAAAAGATACGATCAAGTAACGATTATCCCCAATTTATCAGCACATATTAAAAATGGTGAGTTTTTTACATTATTAGGACCTTCAGGCTGTGGTAAAACGACTTTACTAAGAATGATTGCAGGATTCAATAGTATTGAGGGGGGAGAAATCAAATTTGATGATTTGGTGATCAATGAGATTCCGACTCATAAACGTAATATTGGTATGGTATTTCAAAGTTATGCCATATTTCCTCATTTAACAGTACGGGAAAATATAGAATATGGTCTAAAGCTGCGCCGATTTAACAAGACAGAGATTAAAACCAAAGTGGATGCTATTTTAAAAGCAGTAAAGATTGAAGAATATCAAGATCGCTTACCGGAACGACTTTCTGGCGGTCAGCAGCAGCGGGTTGCTTTAGCAAGAGCCATTGTGATCCATCCCAATGTACTCCTTATGGATGAACCCCTTTCTAATTTAGACGCAAAACTTCGCGTAGAAATGCGCAGTGCCATTCGTGAAGTGCAAAATCAAGTAGGAATTACCACTGTTTATGTAACTCATGACCAGGAGGAAGCCTTGGCGATTTCCGATAGAATTGCAGTTATGCAAACAGGCGTAATTGAGCAGATTGGAAAACCCCAGTCCATTTATACAAGGCCTTATAATGTATTTGTTTCTACTTTCATCGGCCATTCTAATCTATTTGCCGGCAAAATAAAAGTCGAAGATCATAAGACTTTTGTTTTGTTTCAGGACGGTTATCAGTTCGAAATGGATAATCTCGGTGCAGTAACAGATGGGCAAGAGGTTATTATTTCTGTTAGACCAGAAGAATTTTCAGTACAAGAAAATGGCATACAATGCACAATTCATAACCGAGTATTTCTTGGTAAATATGTAAATTATACACTTACTTTTGCTCCGGGTATGGTGATAAAAAATCAATCTGCAACTGAATTTTCACAAGACTTAGGCCATGCAGAAAAAGTGTTCGAAATTGGTGAGACAATGATTCTTCGGCCTAACAAAGCAAAAGTCAATATTTTTACTGCGGACCAAAGGATGAATTTAATCAGGGATGTGAAGCAGTATGAATAAGAAGCTGCTTACCTGGGATTTTTGGACATTCGTTACCATCTCATCTGTTGCTGTATTTGGATTGTTTTTGATGTATCCCTTATTTTCATTGTTTATCAGCAGTTTCCTGGATCCGGCTACAGGGGTTTTTACATTGGAAAATTTCAGTAAGTTTTTCAGTAGAAAATACTACTATCAATCGTTGATCAATAGCATGTGGGTTACTACTTGTGTAACCATTCTATCCATCATGATTGGTACGGCATTAGCCTATTTCATGACGGCATTTAAGGTAAAAGGCAAGGGGGCAGTCGAGGTACTTGTGATTATCTCCATGTTATCGCCTCCATTTATTGGCGCTTACTCTTGGGTATTGCTAGGCGGGCGAAGCGGTATAATAACGCAGTTTCTTTCTGACTTATTCCAGATGGAATGGCCGTCTATTTATGGTTTTAGCGGCATACTCTTAGTACTTACGTTAAAGCTGTATCCCTTTATTTATTTGTATGTATCCGGGGCGCTGAAAAAGATTGATGCATCCCTGATTGAGGCGGCAGAAAGCCTCGGCTGCAGCGGCATAAAAAAGGTAGTAACGGTGATTATGCCGTTGGTGATGCCCACATTGCTTGCGGGTGCTTTGATGGTTTTCATGAATGCATTAGCTGATTTTGGCACACCCATGCTCATTGGGGAAGGTTTTAACGTTATGCCAGTTATGATTTATTCCGAGTTTATTAATGAAGTGGGTGGTCAAGCCAATTTTGCCGCAGCCATGGCAACCTTAATGGTTATTCTTACGACAACGATTTTCTTATTGCAAAAATACGTGGTAAATAGGAAATCCTTTACCATGAGTTCCCTTAGGCCGATGCAGGCGAAAGGATTGTCAGGACTAAAGAATATAGTTATGCATATCGCTATTTATGGTCTGGTATTGGTATCCATCATCCCGCAAGTTACCGTGATATACACTTCTTTTCTAAAAACAAAGGGGCAAATATTTGTATCGGGATTTTCGCTGGATAGTTATCGTATCGTTTTTGACAATCTGGCTTTAGCAATTACCAATACCTATGTTTATTCCTTTGTTGCCATTTCGCTGATTGTTTTCTTCGGTATGCTTGTTGCTTACATCACGACACGACGAAAGAGCTGGCTTACTGATATGATTGATACTCTTACTATGTTTCCTTATATTATTCCTGGATCGGTACTGGGCATCACGTTGCTCCTGGCATTTAATGAAGATCCCCTCATCTTATCGGGAACGGCAACGATTATCATTGTTTCCTTGGTCATTAGGCGTCTGCCTTATACCTTGCGTTCAAGCTCAGCCATTTTGTATCAAATCAGTCCAAGTGTGGAGGAAGCATCCATTAGTCTTGGTGCATCACCATTAAAGACTTTCTTCAAAATTACTGCGGTAATGATGATACCAGGAGTGTTATCCGGGGCGATTTTAAGTTGGATTACCTGTATTAATGAATTAAGTTCATCAGTCATCTTGTATACCGGCGGAACGAAGACAATGTCCGTGGCTATTTATACAGAAGTGATTCGTGCAAGTTATGGTACGGCAGCAGCACTGTCTACCATTCTAACGCTGACTACAGTCATTGGGCTGCTTTTATTCTTTAAAGTTTCCGGCAGCAGGGATATTAGTTTATAATAGAAAATGTAAACACTTGTATGGTCGTAGTTGATATAGAGAATCGGGGTGAAACATGAGTAGAAAAGTGAACCACTTGAAGGATGAATTACGGCGAACTTTTACCATTTATGCACTAATCCCGATTTTTATTATTTCAATTATCGTATTTATACTTGCTTTTGCGTATTGGAATACCAATGTGCTGGAACGCAATCACAATCGATTGAATGCTATTTGTGATATGATGAGTACAATGATTTCTAATTATTTAGATAACGCCAATGACATTGCCGGTCTTTGTGATATGAATGTGCTGCGTGATAACAAAGCTGCAAAGGCAGAAATGTATGAAAAATTATATCAATATACCAGTATGATAGGTGTACACACGGATTTTTATATTTTTGATACACAGATGAATCGATTAGTTTCAAATCAAATACAAGATCCGGAATTTGCCGAGTTGGCAAGGACTGCAGATTGGGGCATTATAGGGCAGATCAAGAGAAAGCCAATGGAACCAATCTTTACTTTTGCGAATTCAATTCACCGTTTTGACTCCCAGATGGATCTTATCATTGGTAAAGCCATACTGGAAGAAGGTAAGATCACTGGCTATGTTCTCTTTGTTGTGCCGGCCGCACAAATTCTAAGTGCGATGACGAATCCTGATGTGCATATTGTTGTAAAGGATCGTTATGACTATATGCCAATTTGTACAGATGATTTTTTTGGTGTTGCTATGAACAAAATGAAACCTGAATTTCAGCATGCCAATGGCTATTTTTCTTTTGTAGATACAAAGTATTATAGCAGCAAAAAAGCAATTCTAGACGGAGAATTAACGGTGTATGCGTTTACTTCTATCGGCGGTATCGTCAGTCAACTGGTGAATGCAGTGATGATTCTCATTGGGGTATTAATTATAGTATCCCTGTCCATTGTTATCAGTGTAAAAAAGCAAGTGGAAGAAAAGACAAAAATGATAGATCAGCTTGTAGAAGCATTTTCGGCTGTGAAACAGGGGAATCTGGATATGCGTCTTTCTATCAATACGAATAATGAATTTGAAATAATCGGTGAGGCTTATAATCGAATGCTTTTCAGTCTCAAAGAGCTTATGCAAACCAATCATGAAAAGGCACGAGCAACGGTTATTTCTGAAATTAAACAGCTTGAGTCGCAATTTAATCCGCATTTTTTATTTAATACATTAGAAAATATTAAATTTATGATTAAGTTAGACCCTGCTGCCGCCAATAAAATGATTATTGCCTTGTCGAATATATTACGCTACAGCATTAGTACCAGCAGCAGCGAGGTAACCATTCAGGAAGATATGGAATATACCCAAAGCTACCTCGATATTCAGAAATATCGATTTGGTAATCGGCTGAATTATATTCTTCAGATACCAGAAGAACTGAAGCATTGCAGTGTTCCTAAATTGCTGATTCAACCGATTATTGAGAATGCAGTAAAATATGGTTTTCACGATTGTCAGCATATGCTGGTAGAAATTGAAATCAAGATGATTAAGAACACACTTGTGCTTACCATTACCAACAATGGTACTGCAATTGATGGACAGTCACTTAGCGAGATTCGAGCGATGCTGATATCACCTGCGAATATTTCACAGCATTCAGGACTATATAATGTCAATCGGCGGATTCAGTTGATGTATGGTGATTCTTATGGAGTGGAAATTGACAGCAGTTATGGTGAAGGAACGATTGTAAAAATTGTTTTGCCCATTCATAGAAAACAATAAATGACGGTTACCGCTTTTTTGGCTGAAATAAAAGGAGGTAAACTCATATGCTCAAGGTATTGATTGTTGAGGATGAAGAAATTATACGCCGAGGACTTGTTTACACCATTGACTGGCTGAGCATGGATTGTATGGTGGTGGGCGCAGCAGAGAATGGTAAAGAAGGACTCGCTATGTTAGAGCAATATGAAATCGATCTGGTCATTGCAGACATCATTATGCCCCAGATGAATGGCATCGAAATGTTGGAAAAGGCTAAAAGTATGGAGATTAAGCCATTTAAAAGTATCATTTTGACAAGCCATGCCAATTTTGATTATGCGCGTAAATCAGTACATCTGCAGGTATCAGATTATTTGCTTAAACCTGTGGATGAAGAGGAACTGAAAAATATAATCAAGAGAATCAAGGAAAGTATGGAAGAAGCCAAAGCGTATTCTAATATTATTGCACTTACCAAAAAACGGGATATTGGTAAGCTTGTAGATTGGGATGTATATCTAAATGGGGATACCCTTAAAAACAGTTATGTTGCCCAGGCGCTTTATAAAATTCGTGATCATTATCATGAGAAGATTAGTATTGATTCGATTGCCGATGAATTAGATGTAAGTGCCAGTTATTTAAGTCGTAAGTTTAAGGAAGCAACATCACAGACTTTTTTAGAATTATTGACACGTTATCGTATTCAAAAGGCGATTGGTCTATTAAAAAAAGGGACTCATCGGGTATATGAAGTTTCTGATTTGACAGGCTTTAGTGACTATAAGCATTTTTGCGCCGTATTTAAGAAATATACAAAGACCACTCCTACCGAATTTGTTAAACATAGTGGCTGTATTATTCATAAATAGTGGAAGGAGCTGAAAATTTGAAAGCATATCAGAATTTTATTCTTATTTCAGATTTGGATGGAACTCTTGCCAACAGTGAACACAAGGTTTCAGAAAAAAATAAGAACGCTATTGCCTATTTTGTAGAGCAAGGCGGACACTTTTCTATAGCAACAGGACGCACGCAAAAAAACGTAGTACCTTACATGACGGATCTTATGATCAATGCACCATGTATTCTTTATAATGGAGGGGCACTTTTTTCCTGGCAGGAGCAGCGCTTTCTAAAAACAATGCAGATGAAAAGCAATGATGTAAGCGATTTTCTAAGATGCTGTATACTGTCATTTCCGAAAATGTGCATTGAAGTTTTTACAGAAGAGCAACTCTATGTGGTTACTGATCCTGCCAATATTGATGAACATATGAAACGAGAGAAACAGGAGTTTGTTTATGCCCAAATTGATGATATTCTGGGACAATCATGGATTAAAATTATCCTTTGTGACAGCCATGAACATTTACTGGCTAGTCGGAATTTATTAGCCGAATTTCATTTGGATAATAAAACAAATCAGTTTTTTTCTGCAGTTACTTATTTAGAGATTGTCGGTAAGCACGTTTCGAAAGGAAAGATGCTTGGTAAATTGCTGAATATGGAAGCATACCGCTTAAAAAAAGTGATTGCTGTAGGTGATTTTGAAAATGATATTGAAATGCTGCAGCGTGCTGATTGTGGAGTTGCACCCGCCAACGCCCAAGAAGATGTAAAAAAAATAGCAGATTGGGTTTCTGTAAGTAATGATGATGATGTAATCCATGATATTATATATCGTATTGTGCCAACACTGTTATAAAGATCTTTAAGAGACTCCGGAAGAGTGGTAAGAAATAGTAAATCACTTAGGCGGATAAAGAGGAACATTATCTTGTTTCGTTAAATATAGTAGTATGAACGAATATAGATAGGATGGGATGAAATCACATGGAACATATAGAGAGTAAAATAGTTGCTATCGGTGACTCCATCACTTATGGTTTCCCCTACACATCGAAAAGTTCCTGGTTTAACCTGGCAGCAAAGCAGCTAAACATAGAGCATATGAATAAAGGAATCAATGGTGATACCACTGATGGCATGCTGGAGCGTTTTTATAAGGATGTTTTACGTCAAAAGCTGTCCCATGTTATCATTATGGGCGGTACGAATGATGCGTATGCTGGGATCGCTGTTGACGAAGTGATAAACAATCTTCAAACCATGGCAGAGCTGGCGGTAGATAATATGATAACTCCAATCTTTGGTCTGCCCATTCCTTGTAACGATGTGGCTGCAGAAAGTCTGCTTGAGCAGTATCGAGAGCAACTATGTCAATATGCTGGGGCGAATCATATTGCGATCATTGATTTTTATGGATCAATGGTAGATGAGGGCAGTGGCAAGATAAAAGAAGGGTTACATTCTGACGGTATACATCCCAATGAAGCTGGATACAAGGTGATGGCTGGTGTGGCGGTTGAATTCTTTACGGAAATGAAAATACTTCTGATTGACCGATAGATTGTGAAGGAATGAAAAGGACAAGGAGTACTGATGAGGTACTCCTTGTCCTTCGTTTATGAGTCCAATATAGTCGTTTCCATAATAACTGTTTTATCATATAAACGAATTATCTTCACTATAATTATCATATGGATACAATAATTAGTAATTCTCTTATCAGAAAAAACCACATCGGATGTAAGTATTAAATTTTCACAGGAAGGACTCTTCTAGGCTTCAGTGTATAGTAATGAAAATGACAATGATATTTCAATCAAGGAACAAGAACGATCCGACCTACAATTTCTTTATGGTCCAGACGGCGGTGTGCTTCTGCCACATCTTTGAGTGGGAGGGTTGTGACCGGGATAGTAAGCTTGCCTTCGCCTAAGATATGCAGCAGCTTTTTTGCTGCAGACTGACCTGCGCGAGGCTGGGTGTGAAGGACGGAAGCGACTGAAAAACCAAACACGCCTAAACTTTTTAACCAGAGCATATTGCTGTTGATTTTGACTTCGCGCTCACTCGCATTACCCACGACAAGTATTCGCCCAAGTGGTGCCATCAGATCAAAACTCGAAGCCAACATGTCGCCGCCTACGGTATCAATGACAACGTGAAACTGATGTCCGCGAACCTTATCGGGAAAATCACTTGCTATGATAATATCATCATAGTCCAACTGACGTGCAGCGTCCAATTTTGAATCTGTCCGAATGGTTCCAATGACTTGAGATGCTCCGAGTAAACGCGCAACCGGTGGAAATACCGAGGCCAGACCGCCGATGGCGCCGTGAACGAGTATGGATTCTCCTTCCTGAAGATGTGCCACACGGGTTAGCGCCAGATAAGCAGTGGTCGCATTGGGCAAGGTAGATACAGCTTGCGCTGGGTCGACATCTATGCCTTCTAGTGAAACGATGAAATCCGCATTGGCTACAGTTATCGTTGCATAGCCCCCTAAGCTCATTAAGGAGAGGGTTACCACCGGCTCACCAATTTTAAAATCCCGTACCCCTTCCCCTAACTCACGAATTGTACCTGCCACTTCCAGCCCTGTTACAAGTGGCAGTTCAAACATATCTGGAAACAAACCTCTTCGAATAAATGCATCAACTAAACCAACGGAAGAATGAGTTACATTGATGCTAACCTGTCCCGGTCCCGGATGAGGGACAGGTATTTCCACTTCGGAGAACACTTCCGGACCACCGTACTTGTTTATTACCATCGCTTTCATAATAGGTGACCTCCTTTTATAGGATGAGTGATTACACTTGGCTTGATTTTAAATGACATAATGTAATATATCATTTAAAATCTAATTCATTATTGCATAAGCGTTTGAATAAAAATAGAGTGATCGTACCAGAATATTGCCTAAAAATACAAACTTCAGTACGAATGCATGGGTGTCTTTGCACATGGAGAAGTTAGTAATCATCATTTTGACAATTCAAGTATTTAACGCTAGATAAATATTGAAAAGAATAAATGAATAAGGTGAGGTTAAACATAAGGTCGCTGATTCAATGAATTTATATATTATTAGGCAATAATTTTGGATTAATATAATTGACTATTATGATACGAGATGATAGCATCAAACCGTAGTAAGTTGCAATGGTTCTATCTATTAGAATCGGATCATGGAGAGCATCCATGCTCTCTTAGAAGAAGTGGTAGACATGATATATGTAGGATGGGAGGAGATCGAATGCATGTCGGAACAAAATGGTGATGACTTTAAACATAATCTGGATAAAATAGTTAACATAAGTTCTGCGGTGGCTTTAAACAACGGAAGCTTCCAAACGATAATCAGTTATCTTTCGGTATTAAGAGAAAATAAGCCGATGCCTGTTGCTCGTGGAATTTTAAGCCCTTCCTTTTGTCTGGTTGTGCAGGGTAATAAAAGGCTGCAGGTTGGTAATGAGACGATTGACTATGGACAGGGGGAATATCTTGCATCCGGTATCGATATGCCGATACAGGGACAAGTTTTGACGGCCACTCCGAAGAAACCGTATATTGCCATTAGAATTGAACTTACGCTTGCGGAAATCGCCTCCGTGGCATTAGACGCCAATATTAAATTTAAAACCAATCACCAGCTACGAGCTGGGGCTTTTGTCGGGAAAGCCAACAATGACATACTTGAGGTATTTATCAGACTGCTTAAGCTGTCAAAAATTCCTAAAGATGCTGAGTTTCTTGCTTCTTCAGTAAAACGTGAAATCATCTATCGAATACTTTCCGGCCGTGATGGAGAGTTGTTTTATAGAAATATGATGATCCATCATGAAGTTGCCGGAATCAGCGACATCATTAATTGGATTAAAACACATTTTGATTTGACAATTACAGTTGGCGAACTTGCGGAAATCGGCAATATGAGTGTTTCCAGCTTGCATCAGAAATTTAAGACAGTCACAACAATGGGTCCTCTCCAATATCAAAAACAACTTCGATTGCAAGAAGCGCGTAGGTTGCTTATCACGGGAACACATGATGTCACAAGAGCGGCATTGCAGGTTGGCTATAAAAGTTTGACGCAATTTAATCGGGAGTATAAACGATTTTATGGTCTTCCGCCTTTAAAAGACGTCCAATTTATTCAGAGATTAGATGAATCCGGTCATATTTTGTGAAGCTGTCGTTGCTAATCTAATACATAAGAAATGACGCTTCTTTAATGATTAGGAAATTTATATCATCCTGCGCTTCGTACTCCAACTATTGGTTTCTATGTTTAAACAATCCTTTGACAAAGACACAAAAGCAACAATATAATTGTACCAACCAGTTGGTATAGGAGGCTATAGCATTGTCATGTAAACGACAGCAGATCATCGAGGTAAGTGCAACCTTGATACATTCTAAAGGATATGGAAGCACGACGTTAAACGACATTTTGGATGCGGCTCAAATTGGGAAAGGACAATTCTATCATTACTTTTCTACGAAGCACGAATTGGGTTTAGCGGTAGTTGATTATTTATTTGAAGGTTGGAACCAACGATTACTCGAAAATATTCTTGGTTCTCAAAAAGATCCTGGATCAAAATTTAATGAAATGCTTGATTGGGTTGTGCAGCAACAAATACGTAATCAGGCTAAGTGTGGGTGCGTGTTTGGCAATCTCGTGGTTGAAATGAGTGCGCATGATGAAGAATTTCGGCAAAGACTTAAGACAATTTTTGAACTATGGATTGATAAGCTAAGACCTGTTCTCGTCGCAATGATTGAACCAGTTTCCCAGAGTGAATCTGCAGAAGTAGATAAATTGGCTCAAGGAATTGTGGCGATGCTCGAAGGTGGAATTTTATTAATGAAAAGTAAGCAAGATATTGAAGTTTTGATTAATATTACTGACCTAGCAAGATGTTTGATCAAGAATTTTATGCAGCGACATCCTGTGGAAAGAGTAGATAATTTAATACTTTAAGGAATGAAAAAAGGAGACAACTAAATTACTGATGAGATTTGTCGTTTGGCCAAAGAGGATCGCGGAATAGAGAATTGGTGGTTGTAGCGGTTGCATCTTTGTGCGCTGATAATATCAGTGCAAACTCAATGGCGCTTGGAATGGATACTCATCGAGAGGAGGCTGTATCTATTGGTAAAAGTGATGGTGCAATAGTTGGTCGGACGGTTTTGAATCTATTTCGGGTGAAACACGATGTGTTGCGAGGCATGGCTTTAGAGGGCAGCTGCCCATGGTGCAGGGTGTTCAAAAGTCTTGCAGGCAAGAGAAGCACAGGGGGAACTGGATTGTATGAATGATAAACGCTATTCATGTTTACATGATATTCCACTTTTTTCAGGGCTGAGTATGGAATCTTTTCGGCAAATTTGCTTGGTAACGAATAAACAAGAACTCACTAAAGGTCAATTGCTGTTTCGACAGGGAGAAGTGTCAAATAGTATTTACGTGATTAAAGAAGGTCGCTTTAAATTATTGCATATGGCAAAAGATGGTAATGAGACTATCTTACAATTGGTAGGGCCGGGGGAATTGATTGAAGAAACGACATTGTTTCGTTCAGATAGGGTCCAATTGGCTACTGCGATTTCAGTAGAAGCGGCTAAAGTCTGTAGTATTGATCACGATACATTTGAAAAAGTCATTAAGAACCAGCCTGACTTGGCCTGGGAAATGATTAAAAATCTTGGTGATCGTCTTTATAATGTTTGGGAACAAATGTCTGAATCAAAAAAGCAGTCGACACAAGAAAGAATACTTAGTTTGATGTTCCGGATGGCTCGTGAGCATGGTGAATCTTGTGCGTCAGGAACTCGAATCACTATTCCTTTCACCCAGCAAGAAATTGCCTCCTTAGTTGGCGCATCAAGAGTAATGGTTTCGCAGTCAATACAAGAATTAATGATGAAAAACTATATATGCCGGGAGAAACGATATTATATTCTCAAAGGAAAATGTTTTTAATCGTGAATTGTAAAATAGTTAACAGACTTTTCTCGTTTTATGGTGTACTATTATGGCAGTTATTAAAGTGAGGAGTGATTAATTATGAACAATTTAGAAAATTCTAAGGGTCTCATTGCAATTACCGCTGAAATGAAGGAAGTACTTTTGGCATCCGCCTTTATTGCCCTAGTATCTGTGTCAGAAGAGGGGAGACCTCATCTGATTGTAGTGGGAAAAGTGAAGGCGATAAAAGATGACAGTCGTTTGGTTTTTGGTGTGTACAAAATGGATATAACTCGAAAAAATTTATCTCAAACCGATTTTCTGCAAGTCGTTGCAGTTTCCGGAAAAGTAGGATACCGTTTTTCAGGCAATGCAACAGTGCAAGGCGAGGAACTTGTTTTTTCAATTCAGCAAGTTGATACTTTATTATAACTAGCGTGAATATTAGCTGTTAAGTAGTTGGTTGGATCGTGAGTCTTGAAAATCATCAAAAGACTAATACTTCTTTTCTTATTGTATACCGACTAGTTGGTACAGAAATAATGCGATTCTAATATAAGGAGGTAAAAAAATGCCTTTTATCAATATTCAAAATACCAATTTAGCAAAAGCGGGTAGATTAATTTCTCAATCGTAAGCGACAATAGGATATAAGGAGGAACTTTAATGATCGGAAAACTATTGGCAGATGGTAATAATAGATTGCGTGAATTGGGCCTTGGCGGTTTTATGGAGAAAGCAGCGGAGACTGGCAGTGTGTTGAAAATAACTCGTAATTACCTGGACTCATTGACAATTGAGACACGGATGATGGATTCATTGTTTGCTTGTACAGAAATGACAATTTTTGGGCAAACTTTTTCTACCCCCGTGATGACTGCAGCTCTGTCAGGGTTGGGAGCAATTTGCTCTAACCCCATGGTTGAGATGGCTAAAGGAGCTAAGAACGCTAATGCGGTCATGTGGGTAGGTATTGGTACAGGGGAAGAACTTGAAGCTATCATCGGTACAGGAGCTAAAACGATCAAAATCGTCAAGCCTTATAAGGATAAAGAACTGGTATTTGAAAAAATCGCCGAGGCTGAGAGATTGGGAGCTTTTGCTGTGGGTATGGACATTTCTTTTTTCTTCGGTGGCAAAAAAGAAGATAGCTTAATTCGTCCGGAGCTGATGGGGCCGAAAACTTTGGACGAAATTAAGAGCTTTGTTCAGGCGACAAAACTTCCTTTTATCCTTAAAGGTGTTTTAAGTGAGCAAGATGCAAGGAAAGGCTTACAAGCCGGGGCAGCAGCCATTGTAGTATCGCATCATGGGGGGGCAGTGCTGGACTATGCTGTACCGCCGCTGAAAATATTGCCACGCATTGCTAAAGTGATCTCAGGAGAGATACCTATTTTTGTTGACAGTGGGATAGTCAGGGGAACCGATGTTTTTAAAGCCTTAGCTCTCGGAGCAAGTGGCGTTTTGGTTGGAAGAACGGCAATGGCCGGTTTAGCCGTTGGGGCGGCTGAGGGGGTTCAGAAATTGATTACCGGCACTAATGAGGAGTTGAGGCGAGTGATGAGTTTGACAGGATGTCCAAGTATATCGGAGATCGACCCTAACCTCATATGGTCTTAATATAAAAGGATAATAAGGACGTAAAGGGGGTTGAAAAATGCCATATGTAAACATCAGGATAACTCGGGAAGGGACGACCAGAGAACAGAAAGAACAATTGATTAAAGGAGCGACCCAACTATTGCAAGAGGTGCTGGGAAAGCCGCCCAGCACCACAGTCGTGGTAATTGATGAGGTCGATGTCGACAATTGGGGAATGTGCGGAGATACCATTACAGTCTACAGGCAAAAGAATCTTAATAAATGATTATGACCAAGAATAATGAGGCAAGAGGTCACAATGAGTATGAGAACATGGGAACAGAGATGTCGTTTTAGATAATAGAATTCCGGTAGAGTCTGCCAATGAGGGGAATTGTTGAAGGAAATTCCAAGACATAACCACCGTCAGACTGTGTGAAAAGTACCCAACAATAATTACATAAATGTACAAATATGATAAAATATAGATATAAATTCAGATAGGGAAGAGGTAGATTTATGGGCTATATAAAAGGCGAAGAAAGAACTCAATCGATACTGTTTCCTGAAACCATAGATGACTACATAGGTGAAGATAATTCGGTTCGTGTCATAGAAGAATATGTAGAACAACTCGATATGAGGCAACTTGATTTTAAAAAAGCTAGTTGCTGCTCCACAGGAAGACCGCCATATAACCTCAAAGATCTGCTGAAACTATATCTTTATGGATATCTTAATAGGGTACGCTCCTCTCGACGACTGGAACACGAAGCGACAAGAAATATTGAAGTGATTTGGCTTTTAAAGAAATTAAAGCCCGACTTCAAAACAATTGCTGACTTCAGAAAAGATAACAAAAAAGCATTGAAAATGGTATTTAGAGAGTTTTCCAAGCTGTGCGACCAATAGGAATTATTCGGTAAAGAATTAGTTGCTATTGATGGTTCAAAATTCCGAGCCTGTAACTCAAAACGTAACAACTATAGTAGAAAAAAGTTAGAACGAAATATAAAATATATAGATGAAAAAGTAGCTAAATATATGCAGGAGCTAGATGATGACGATGTAGTTGAAACTTGTGACAAAAAACCAACTGCCCAAGAAATAGAGAAAAGAGTCAAGGAACTTAAGAACCGTAAGAAAAAATATGAAACCTATCAAAAACAACTTGATACAAGTGAAAAAAATGAAATCTCAACTACTGATCCAGATGCACGACTCATGTGCAACAACAATAACAATGTGGATGTAAGTTATAATGTGCAAACAACGGTAGATGCCAAATATAAACTCATTGCAGACTTTAGAGTAACCCAGAAGCCAAATGACTTAGGTGAACTCGATAATATGGCTCTTCGAGCAAAAAAGTTATTTGGTGGTAAGGACTTTGAGGCGTTAGCTGATAAGGGGTACTACAAAGCAAGTGATCTTAAAAAATGCGTAGAGAATGGGGTAACTGCACACGGTCTGCCGTCCCTGTGTCTCTGGGAATGAAAAGGACAAGGAGTACTGATGATGGTACTCCTTGTCCTTCGTTTATGAGTCCAATATAGTCGTTTCCATTCTCATATCGATAGCATCATTATAAACCTGTGATACTTGAAATGTATTCACGGCTTCATCGGGTTTAACCTCAATGCTGTTTCGTTGCTGACAAACACTAATATTCCTGGAATAGAGAGCTTTTATTAACCTTACAGGAACCGCCAGGAGCATCAGAATTTTGCATACTGGACGCATAATCCCAAATCCTTTCTATGATATCATCTAGTTTACATAATATATATTTTATCATATAAACTAATTATTTTCACTATATAATAAATGGTATGATATAGAAGTATTGATATTGGTAATCTTTTTACCAAAATAGACTACGGGGATGGGACATAAATCATGAATAAATATTTGATCTAATTTGTAAAAAAATGTATAATCTAGTTAATTTTAAAATAGGTGAACTAAATTATGTAAAAGTTGGATTGATGATAGAGTATTGTAAGAAAGTTGGAGTTATTTAGTGAAAAATGTTGATATGTTTATGATTGGAGAGGAAAATGGAAATAGTTAGTATTGCTCAATCGGAAAGCTACAAGCAGGAAGAAGTAGAAAAGGCGGTTTATGATTGCCTAGATGGAATTCCTGGAATTAAAGGCAGGCTAAAAAACGGAGCCAGGGTTTTGGTTAAGGTCAACTTATTAAAGAAAAATGCTCCAGAAGATGCGGTGACCACTCATCCGGCAGTTGTCGAGGCGATCGTCAGGTATCTTCAAGGATTAGGGTGCAGCGTCATTATAGGGGATAGCCCGGGCGGCCCCTATAATGTAAAACGATTGATCAGCATTTATAAAGCTTCTGGGATGACACAAGTCTCAGAAAATACAGGCTGTGAATTAAACTATGATACGTCAGTTATTGATATTACGAATGACAAGGCACAGAAATTGAAGCAAATGCAAATCATGAAAATTGCAGAAGAGGTTGACTTCATTGTGTCGGCAGCTAAATTTAAGACACATGGAATGCTGCTTTACACTGGGGGGGTAAAAAATTTATTTGGAGTTATTCCCGGGCTTACAAAAGCTGAATATCATTTTAAAATGAATAATGCGGAGAATTTTGCTCATCATTTAGTTGATATCTGTGAGTATATTAAGCCTGTTTTTACAATCATTGACGCAATCGAAGGCATGGAAGGAGATGGACCTTCGGCAGGGGAAAAAAGACAGGTCGGATTGCTTTTGGCCTCTGAGAATCCTTATACATTGGATACGGTAGGAGCTCATATTATGGGAATCCAGCCCCTGCAAGTCCCGACAGTAAAAGTTGCAAGGGAAAGAGGGCTTTTCAGTGGAGAGCTTAAGGATCTGTCTGTTAGGGGGCTGCCGTTAGAAGATATACACATACTTCCTTTTAAATTGCCAGGTTCTTTAGGTAAAAGCTTGGTAAGTGGAAAGGTTCCCAAATTTGTGGAAGAGTTCTTAATCAGTGCCTTACGGGCCCAACCTGTATTTAACTATGATCGTTGTATCTCCTGTGGTGAGTGTGCTAGGGGATGCCCTGCCAAGATCATTGATATGAGTTCCGGGAAACCTATACTAAATCTCAATCAATGTATAAGTTGTTTTTGCTGCCACGAGTTATGCCCCAAGAAAGCTGTTACTATAAAAAAACATTGGCTGCATAGACTATTATTTAGATAATTTTAAAAGTTATGATTCATAAAAGTCCGATACGTTCCATGGATGGCAGCGATCATTGCTCCGATGAAATCGCCGATCAAATCTAGGTTCGTGTCCAGCAGACTGGGCTGGCTAACGGGAGTTGGATGTGAGATGGTATCGGTAAGAAATTCTAGAATCTCATAGAAAGCTCCAAGACTAAGTCCCAGTGACAGAATAAAGATGAATTTAAATGGGCGGCTTAGGGGATGCCGAAGTAATTGAACTGCTAAGATATAGGCAAATAGGGAGACGGAATAGGAGCCAAATATATGCAGTAGTTTATCGAAAGTGAAGGATGTTTGATAAAAATCTAAATAACTGCCGAAAAAACTATCGCACAGCAGGGAGAGAATGGCGATACCTCTCACATAGGTATTCATATAAAAACCGTATCTAGCCTCTAGAAAGGTATACAACATCCAAAACGATGTAGTTGTCATAATGCTTCGCGCATAGCTGGATTGGCCTAGATGATTTAGTTGAAAAATGAGTACAAGTTGAATGGCTAAGAACAGTATGCTTACTTTCAGTAAGGTTGATTTATCTTTTATCATAGAGAGATCTCCTGCTTTTCGAATTTGATGAAATAGAGGGGGCTTTAAACTACTGGTACAGGTTAGTATGCCCAAGAATAATTCTTTAATTTGCGTGGTAGTCGTTTTCCTTTGTAATATAAATATACCCCCTGGGCATGGCAAATGAGCAGGGGGTATATTTAGTTCGTATCAGCTTTTTTAGAGGTTAGTACAATCAAGTAGGCAACAAAAGCCAGTAAGACGATGCCGGCAGCAGCCAGTGAAGTATGAATGGAGACACCCCATTTTAAAGCAAGAGTATAGGCCCCTACCCCGAGAAACATAAAACTATTTTCCACGAAATTTTGAATGGCGATAGTCTTGCCTGCTCCTATGGTTTGATGACCGACATGCTGCAGACACGCATTCATGGGAACGATAAAGATACCTCCCATACAGCCGATTAAGAGTAAGAAGATAATGGCGATGGGTAAGGTCGTAACCCATAAGAATGCTAGGATGCAAAGTCCCATACCCAAACCATACCATGCAGTGCGCTGATACTCTTTCACGGTAATGAGATAAGGAGTAATTACTGCTCCTATGGCGATACCAATGCCGGTAACGGCAATAATCATGCTAATATTTATTCCGCTGCGAATGCCAAGGGTAAGGGGCACCCATGCAAAGATAATCATCCGCAAGACAGCGGATGCCATCCAAAATGAGCCGGTACCTATCAGGGAAAAATGACTTTGCTTATTGCGAAACAGGGCCATTGCATCGCCAGCAAATTCGGTAATCGCGTTACGATATTGAATGCTTCTGTTGCCGGGATCTTTTGGTATAAGTGTATTTACGCCAATGGATATGACATAAAGCACAATACAGGCTATCAATGACAGCACAATGGAGATATCGGATAAATAACCGCCTGCAACAGAGCCTGTAAGGATGGCTACTATGGTATAGCTTTCTAAACTGGAGTTTGCCCGCAGGAGGGCATCTTCTCCTCTTGCCAGAAAGGGCAGGATACCATACTTCGCGGGACTATAAATGACAGCACCGATACCTACTACGCCGTAGCTCAATGCGGGATCGCATTTTGCAAGGAGAAGGAGTATTCCCAATGTCTTTATGACATTGCCCACCATTAGTACCTGAGATTTTGCTTTCTTATCTGCAAACCTGCCAACCCAGGGAGATAAAACAATATAAGATAATAAAAAAGTGCTTTGTACAAGAGGCAGATAATAGCCAGGATAGCCGTCTCTATGGATAATTCCCAAGGCAATGAATAAGATCATGTTATCAACAAAGGCAGATATAAATTGAGCTAAGAATAAGGCGTTGAGGGGTGAAGGTTTAAGACGCACCGTTTTCCAGCTCCTTTGCGGCCATTTCTTTTAGGGCTACATAGTCAATCTTGCCGCTTCCCAGCAAGGGTAAGGTATCAACGACTCGCAATGCGGTTGGCATAATGAGCATGCTTTGTCCGCTCTGGCTAATGTATTCCCGCAGCAGCTGTTTAGTCGCATCTTTATGAAGTGTGTACAATATGATCTTTTCACCTTTTTTTGTATCTGAAATATTGATTGCTGCATTTTTATCAGTAGCAAAGCAACTCTCGGCAACTTTTTCAACAGCATCTAAGCTAATCATTTCGCCGGAAATTTTCGCGAAGCGTTTTAAGCGTGATTTTATGGTTATAAAACCTTCCTTATCAATGGCAACGACATCGCCGCAATTATACCATTCTTCTGAAGGTACAAAGCCTCTGCCATGCAATAGGTAGCCTTTCATGGCATTCGGTCCTTTTACGAAGAGGTTTCCACCTTCTTCGATACCTTCTACGGCTTCCAATCGCCATTCAATGCCTGGAAGAATTTTACCGACAGTTCCGCGGCGATTAAACATAGGTGTATTGAAACTAAGCACTGGGGACATTTCTGTGGTTCCGTAGCCTTCAAAAATACGTATGCCAAACTTTTCATTCCACAGATTGCGCACCTCATCTTTTAGTTTTTCGCCGCCGGCCAAAACAAATCGTACATTATAAAAGTCATAGTTGTGAGCATATCTCCCATATCCCATCAGAAAGGTCGGTGTTCCTAACAAGATAGTAACATTTCGGTCATAGGCAATTTCAGGAATGATTTTATAGTGGAGGGGACTGGGATACAAAAATACTTCCATTCCTTCCATAATGGGCAGCAGCGTTCCTGCCGTCAGGCCAAAAGAGTGAAACATGGGCAGCGCATTCAGCATTTTATCTCGATGGGTATAATCAATTACGCAGGAAATCTGATGAATGTTAGCCCGGATACTGGAATGGGCCAATACAACCCCTTTGGGCTTGCTTTCACTGCCGCTGGTAAAGAGTATGATTTCTCTATTGCCAATGGGAGATGCTTTTTTTCTTACAAAGTAGCTGAATAAGCCTGATAGTTTATCAGTACCCGAGAGGGTACTTTTCAAATCCTCAAGATAAAGGATAGTAAATTTAGCAGCCAATTGGCTGACATAGGATTGGAAATTAGCTTTTTCCACAAAAGTACGAGAGGTAAGTATGGTTTTGATTCCCGCTGTTTCTCCACAGTCTAAATTGTTTTGTATACCTGCGCTAAAGTTTAGAATTGCAGGTGTTTTATTTACGTAACATAAGGCAAACAGTGTAACGACATGACCGATCGAATTGGGTAATAAGACTCCAACGCTTTCTTCTGATGCAAGAACGGTACGAAATGCACTTGCCAAGACATAGCTGCTAATAATCGTTTTACGATAAGTAATCTTTCCGCTGCTATCCTCTGCCATCATCTTATTCATGCCGTGAGTCTTGCCTGCCAGCAATAATTCATTAAATAAATTGATTTCCGTTTGCGTATATTCTTTAGCTTTGAACATGGTATTTTCCAAAATCGTACGAATTTTGTCACCAATTTCCCGTTTCTGCAGTCGGATGCTTTTGGTCCCGCCGGATTCCAGATGAATGACTTTGTCAGCATACATCAATACTTCTGGGAACCATTTTGAGCGTACTTTATCCTGAATTCGTGAGAATTTTGAATACTCTAACCCTGAGAAAATCACCGGATAAATTGCTGCATTGGTACGAAAGGCGATAAATCCGATGCCGCTATAGATCTTCATTAAACTTCCTGTACGGGTAATACGTCCTTCAGGAAAGATGACTAAAGGCTTTCCTGCTTTTAATACGGCAAGGATTTTCTTTAAAGAGTAAGGGTTTAAAGGATCAATTTTTATATGATTAATAAATTTGAGATAAAAGCGCAGTTTTTCTGCAATATCTGTATTAATTACATAGCAAATAGTGCTGGGTAAATAGGCATATAAGAATACTGCATCTAAAAAAGATACATGATTGGGTAATACAATCGTAGGTCCGTCAAAGCGCATCTCCTTAAAGCCGATTACTTTTGCTTTAAAGAGTAAGCGAAGTAGAATTCTCAACAAATATCTCAGCATTGTTTTTGCTCCCTGTCATTTATTCTTTATATTATGAGTGCCATGGCTCATTTTTTACTCTCTTGAAAACAATTTACGTACGATTTCAATGACGTTCTTTTTTAGTGTCTGTATATCCGGCAGATTTTCATGAAAATAGGGATATTGAGCTAAGGGCTGTAACATGACTCCTGAATAGACAGCGATCCACAAATAAACGTCTTGTCTGTGAATCTCTCCGGCAGAGATTCCTTCTTCTACGATACGTTTCATGATGAAATGAGGCTTAATTTCATTACTTAAAGAATCCCAGAAATAATATTGGGATAACAGAGCAAAACGAATTTCAGCAGGATACATCTCGTATAGATCATACGTATACTCCACTATTTTACAAAGCTTATCAATGGAACTAAGAGGCTGAGCTTTTAAGACAAGCAGACGCTCAGAGTAGTTCTTGATAATGGCATTAAAAATATATAAAGCTAAATCTTCTTTGCCTTTAAAGTGCTTATACAAGGCAGCCTCAGAGACCCCTGCTGTTTTGGCAATGTCTCTTACGGAAACACCATCATATCCTTTAACTGCAAATAAATCCAAAGCTGCTTTAATAAGGTCCTCTTTTTTGCCATCGTGGGAAAACAGTGTATTCATCTCAATCACTCCACAAGGTTAACGTTCGTTAACTGAATTATAAAATAGTTGTATTTTACTGTCAATCCCTTCTTTTTCCGATATGGAATGGCCATTACTAGTTTGATCTTCATTATTTATGATATGTAAGATTTCTACGATATATAATATGGAAGTAATTAATTATAACAAGGATAAGGAGCTGTTCGTTTTGAATGTATCTTCTTTAAGCGAAATCAGAATCAACCTAAAAGACACGAAAGAGTATAAGACAGAGCCCAAAATGGTTTCAGGTACGAATTCTGATGGCCTGATTCATGATAAAGTTGAAATAAGCTCACTTGGCAGAGAATTAGCAGTCGGTGTTATTGAACATCAACCAGGAAAATATTATGGGACATCGGAAATTAATGAGTCCTTGAATAAAGTCCTAGAGGGCAAGGATGAAAAAGTGAGTAATGCTGTATATACTGCAATTGAGTTTAATTTTGTCCCCGACGGGAATGTGTCGGATGATGAAGAACGAGCAGCATTGTTAGAGCTGGGGTTATCTCAGGCAAAATATATAGCAGATAAATATATGACTGGAGAAGAGGCAGATGATTTTTTATCGACGATGGATAAGATTGCAGCGATTGCTAAAACGAGAACCGTTGATCCGATAACGGGCAGTGCGAACTATAGTACTCCTTCTGATAGACCCCAAGGGGCGCCAGATGATTATGTTAGTACTGGAAACTTAATGAAGCGGTTTGAGCCAGAGTCCTACAAAAAATTAACGGATGCTATAGCCAGCGGCGGAGACTGGGGAAGTATTTTAATAAATTTTGCGAAGAAGGTTCCTCAACACAAAGAATGGGCTGCTACCTATAGCGAAGAACAAAATCAGCTTGCTAAATCATTGGCAAATACAAAGATCGAAAATCGCTTTAAAGATGTGGATACGAGTAATCTGACTGATTTCTTAGAAGATGTTCATCGTATAATTCAAGATACTTCCTTTGTTAAGAACGAATTTTTAACAAGAAATATAGACTATTTCGCCCTTATCTTCACTGATAAGAACTAGCATACCGGCAAGAGTGCAAAAAACTCCTATAAAAATT
>DJJR01000046.1:20564-125304 GCA_002434245.1 Pelosinus fermentans | reverse complement strand
AATTTTTATAGGAGTTTTTTGAGCAATACCTGACTTAAAAAATAGGTTCCGCGGTTTTATTATTTTTTTACTGGCTTTTTAGGTGCCTGTTTGTCAATAAAGAACTTTGTACTTTTCTCTGCGGTTTTAATGTTCTTATAGCTGCTTTTAGGGGATACCTTTCCCATACAATCACCTCCATAGAATCAATCTACTACGATAGTATAGCAGATTTTCTATGCTAAATTCAAAATATTCATATCTTCCATCATTTTGCGCAGGGCTATGATTTGTCTTTTCTGTTCTCTTTCTTGCTCAAAAACATCGCTCATTTCATAAAAGCCTGTTTTTCCCATCAGAAATTGAGATACTTTGTAAGCGCCTTGGGCAAAGGCTTTTTTGGAGTAGGATTGATGAGAGATTTCAATAGAGTCATATTCTCCGCAGATAATAACTTTATGCTTCCCAATAATGCCGCCTGCCCGAACGGCATGAGTGGGGATCTCATCATTACGATCCAGAACCTCTTGTATTTTCAGAGCAATTTTCTTAGCAGTTCCTGATGGACTGTCTTTTTTCTGCTTATGGTGCTCTTCGTAAATTTCAAAATCATAGGAGTTCATTAACTCCGCTGCTATTTCAGTCATCAACATTAATACATTAACGCCATATGTAATATTCGGTGCTAAGACAACACCAATATTACCTTTTTGTGCTACATTTTTTATTTTTTCTATTTCCGCAGAATCGTAGTCAGTTACTGCTGTAACTACGCTTACACCGCATTTTTCTAAGATGTGAATGTTATCGGTTAAAAAGTTTGCGCGTGAAAAATCAATAAGAATGTCTGGTTTATATTGAAATAGCTTTCTTTCTAAATGGTCGCTGGTTTCGATCATAATTCCTGTATCATTACGATCCAATATCTCCCCAAGATCCTTATTAGCATTAGTACTATTTGGTCTACACAATACCATGCTAAGCACATTCTGCGAAAGAAGATATTCTGCCACAACTTTCCCTGTTCTACCCAATCCTACTAATGCGATTTTCACCTTATTCGCCCCCCATATAATATACTAACAACCCTATAATAACATTAAGTTGTCAGTTAGTCAAATAATATACTTTAAATTCTATAAATGTTAATAAATGGTTAATGAATAATTAATGAGGCTTCAAAGAATTTTAAAAAATATGTTAGTATTTTCTTATAAGGGATAGTATTGTCATATGGCTGTCATAGGTCTGTGTGATAATGAGAATATCCTAAGACTGGAGGTGAAAATATGATGCATGGAAATCCCGCAATTGGCATTGCCTTTGGCATAGCCCATGTTGCCGCAGCGGGAGGCTTTTTCTACCTGCTATACCATATTGCAAAATCATTAAGACGCATTGCAAACCACTTAGATAAACAATAAAAAGAAGCCTCAGCTAATAGAGGCTTCTTTTCTATTTTGTCGTTGCTTTAATAAAATCGGTAATAATATCGCGGTATTCGGCTTTGCTGTCAAAAATGGCCATGGCATGTCCTGTGTCAGGGAAGGTATGGATTTGACGATAACCTTTGGTAGCGGCATATAACTGATGGGACATACTCACAGGAACAAGGGGATCTGTCTCACCATGCAGATACAAGATGGGTGTGGTAACGGTTTCAACCGCGTGGATAGGAGATACATCTTCATAAAAAAAACGATTTTGGATATAGGCTACTGCACTGGAATATTTTAATAGGGTTTTGATCCATAGGGGATTATGAGAATTTACGGCGGCACCAATTTGTTTGGTTAGCAAGTCTTCTAAGTTGCTATAAGCGCTGTCGATAATATAAAAATCTACTTGCTTAGAGGATTCATTGAGCTCGGCTTGCATAAGTGCTGTTGCTGCTCCCATAGAGATTCCATGTACGCCAATGACTCCATTTGGATGCTCGCTGGCCACCCATTTCACCCATGCCTCAAGATCGTATTTTTCATAGTATCCCCATGTTGTGGAGGTTCCGCCGCTTTCGCCATGGGCTCTTGAGTCATAGATTAACACATTGTAGCCCTGATCCAGGTAGATATTCACATACCATAAGCTCATTAGGCGGTTGGCAGCAATGCCGTGTACGATAATGACCGTTTTATTAGAAGGATCTGCATAAGGTAAGTAGGTTCCTTTTAAGTAGTAGCCAAAAGGCGATTGAATATTGGTCGAGTACCAATGATTTGTTTGGAGACCTCTTTGCAGGCGGGATTTGAGTGGATTGAATCTCTCTAAGCTGGTGCGGGTATTTAATACGCAGAATTCTTTATAAAAAACCGCACCAGCGAACAAACCAGCTGAATTTATGACAAAGATGAGGACAATGATAATTACGAACAGCACTTGCCAATGAATTTTGCGTTTATATGTTTTTAATGCAGTATCTTCATACATGTTGCTGCCTCCAGTGATGTATACTATCCATTATATTGCAGAAGATGATAAGATAATAGACGTTATGTTTTTGTTAAAAAGAATACCAAAGAATAAAACCTCCGATGACGTGGAGGTTTTTTTAGGTTTAAACAGAATAAGTAAACGTATAGATTGTACGGACGAGAAAGATTTGACTTGAGATGAAGTGTTAAGGTATCTAGAGTCAGGGGTAAACGTATCTGGTGACTTGGGTCGCGAGATACAGTCTAGAGAACATAAGGGAGTAAAAGGTATGGCTCAATTTCATAAGGGGAGAAATAATTTAAGTGGAAAGGCGAATCGAAGTCTATTTGCAGGAATCGTTCTTTTAATGCTTGTGTGTATGTCTTTTTATCTAATCTTTGTGCATAAATTGCAGGTAAATCAGTGGTATTATTTAGCACCGCTGATCATTGCCATTGTTTTATCCAGTTATTATATTAGACGCGGCGTTATATTTCGTTTTGGCGCAAAAGGGGAAACGATAGGCTTAGTAGAAGCACTGCACCTTCCTGAAGATTATCATGTCTTTACCAATGTGAGTATTTCGTATCAGAATTATAGTCAAGAAACGGATTTGATTATAGTAGGCATGAAAGGTGTATATGTAGTAGAGGTTAAAAATCACAATGGATACATTGTGGGAGATGCACAAGATGCGGAATGGACACAGCATAAAGTCGGACGGGGCGGCGGAAAATATTCTAAGAAAATGGTCAATCCTGTAAAGCAGGTAAAAGGGCAAGTGTATAAACTGTCTAAATTTTTAAAGGAACAAGGGATTAATGTATGGGTTGAGGGGATTGTTCTATTCACGAATGAAACAGTCCATGTAAAGGCTCATAATAGTAGTGTACCCGTTTTGTTTCATGATAATCAATTGAATCATTATATTCTGACCTGCAAAAATCGTCAATATTTGAATAAAACCTTAATTCATAAAGTCGTAGAAATCCTTTCTTCCTTGCAGAAGAGGTAGCCGAAAAATGGAGTGTTACAATGAAAACTAAGCCCGTTACATTAGAAGATGTCTTAGCAGCAAAAGAAGCCAGGTATAATAGGCAGCAAGTGTTTAAAGAAAAGTACCAGGAGACAATCGTCAGTATAACCTTAAATGTGCCAGGGGCAGTAAAAGATACTCCTGTCTTAAGACGTCTCAGGGATTATGCCGCGCAAGAAGTAAAAAAACAATTTGAAATAGTAGGTGAGGAACAGATCAATCTAGCAACAGGTCCGGAAGCCTTGCTGGCAATTGGTACTGAGGGGTGGTTAGTCAAGAAAGCAGCCGAGAAGATTGAGGAGGCCTTTGCTTTTTCGCGTCTATTGGATATTGATGTATTTGATCAAGACGGTATGCTCTTATCCCGTCGGGATGAGGGGAAAGGGCGGAGCTGCTTTGTTTGCGGCGGAGAATTTGTAGTGTGCCGGCGAGAAGGACGGCATAGTATGCAGGATTTGCTCAAAGTAGTGGAAAAGCTGCTGCATCAATTTAGAGCCTATGAAACCAGATGTATTAGTCCCGCTGCTGAAAGAATCGGAGCATTGGCAGTTGAAGCCATGTTGTATGAAGTCACATGTACTCCCTCGCCGGGTTTGGTGGACCGGATCAATAGTGGTGCTCATCGGGATATGGATTTTTATAGTTTCATGGCAAGCTCAGCTTCTCTCGGCAGTTATATGAATCGCTGTGCTCAGGCCGGGATTCTTCATGAAGGAGCTGTAGAGGCCTTGCTGCCAGTACTAAGAATTATCGGTTTGGAAGCGGAACAAGCGATGCTGCTGTCCACTGGCGGTGTTAACACGCAAAAGGGATTAATTTTTTTACTCGGAATTATGACAGGGATTGCTGGATGGCTTCATGGACGTTCATTGCCTGTAACGCAAAATACTGTATTGGAACATGCTTCACAAATGGTAAACGGAATTGTAGAAAGAGAATTGGCAGGGGCTATCCATAAGAGTGTACAAGAGCTGACTGCTGGAGAACGTTTATATGTTACCTATGGCATTACTGGTATTCGTGGAGAATTAGCAGAAGGTTTGCCATCGGTACGATATAAGGCTTTGCCGGCTTTGCGGGAAGCCTTGGATAAAGGGCTGTCAATTAATGACGCTTTAGTACATACGTTGTTGGTGCTTATGACTTGCGTAGATGATACGACCGTCATGCACCGCCATCATCCTGATAAGATGAGAGTATGGGTTCGGGAACAGGCGCAAATGATAATTGAGGCAGGCGGTATGAAAGCTGGTGATGGACGGTATAGGTGTGAGGCTTTAGATCAAAAATTTATTCAAGAAAATGTCAGTCCTGGTGGTGTTGCAGATTTGTTGGCTGTGACATGGTTTTTGCATTCATTATAACTGTTGTAGAAAGGGAGGGATGGAGAGTCGTATAAAATATAGCGAAAAAAAGATTCATATTTAGAAAAAAGATAAAGTTTTTCTAAAAGAGTGGCTATTCCCACTTTTATAGTTATGAAAACTGTGGTAGAATAGATAATGAAGCAGCGGAGTTAATGATTACTTAGTGTTGGGGTGGATGCTGAGATAATCTTGGGGGAACTCCGTTGCCCCGAATTTTTATATAGTACTACAGGTATTCTCGCGAAAGCGGGATTTTTTTGTTATATGGAACTAATGAATCGCGTTATGAAATAAGTAATGAACCTCGAAGATGCGAAGAAATATAAAGGACACGAAGAGATAAGTTCTATTCTTCGTGTCCTTCGTTATCTTTGTATCTTCGCGGTTCAAATGTTTTTATTCTTCCGGTATTTTTCTGGCAGTGTTTCTTGTGAAAAGTGATCCCAGCCGAGCCGCGCAATAACCTGTCCTAAGCGTTCTTTGTTTTTTCCATGCTGGCGGAAGTAAACTAATATGCTGTTCACGATAGATGCAATCTCATCGGCAGGAACCTTTTCGGCGACAGGGGTTGCAATTTGCGCAGAAAAGCCTGAGTTGCCGCCAACTACTAACGTATATCCTTTGGCTGTGCCATACATGCCAATATCTTTCACAAATGGTTCAATGCAGCAATTTGGGCAGCCGCTGACACCAATGCGCAGTTTACTGGGCAATTCTTGACCGAAGAATTCTTTGTCTAAGGCAAGACCTAAGCCTGTACTATCTTGCAGCGCTCTAGGACAGTCGGGTTTTCCAGGACAGAAAGCAACGGCACGTACTTGTTTTGCAATAAAGGATTCACCTTGGCAGCCAAGTTCGTCTATGGCTTTTTCTCCATCTGCAAGGTTAAGTCCTATAATTGTAATCGTATTTCCCACGATCTTTAATGATCCATTATATTTATCAGCGATATCGGCAATTTGCCTAAGTTGAGCAGCGGTAGTTAATCCGCCAGGTATGTGGGGTGTTACGGGGAATTTAATTTTTTTGTTGAGAAAGGGTATGCTTGCTAATGGTATTGTCATAAAAGATTCTCCTTAGATGGTAATGGTGTTTTACTTTTATTATAAGTGGATGTTTGTCACAGTCTGTGACGAATATCACAGTTTAGCCATCTATTTATTAAAAGATAGCAATCCTCTACCCTAGCTGGTATGGATAATCATTTTAAACTGGCAGGATTTTGTAAAAATATGGCGAAATGCTATATACAACATCACGATACAATGTAGAAAAAATATTGTTACACATTTAAATTGGAGTGATTAGGAATGAAGGGAACAGTTGTTGCGACTTGGGTCAGTACTGCCCGTAATGCGTGGGGGCAGGACTTGGTCAACAAAGCAATGGAGAGTGCAGGATGGGCGAAGGATCGTATTGTTGGTCCAACAGAAGACGTTGAGGACAATGGGGTCAAAAAGTTTATAACCTCTTTGGCGACTTCCTTAGGCAAATCAGAGGATGATATTTGGCTAACCATTGGGAAAGATAACGTTAGAGCTTTCTTAGCTGTTTATCCAGCTTTTTTTCAACAGGAAACCTTGTATTCTTTTCTTAGATCCATGTATGATGTGCATGTAGTAGTTGTACAACGAATTCCAGGTGCTAATCCGCCAGAGATTTTAATTGAACCCATTTCAGAATATGAGGCAATTTTTAGCTATAAGTCCAAACGAGGGATGTTCGGTTATCTCAATGGTCTTCTTCACGGTGGTGCAGAGCATTTTAAGGAAGAGATTAAGACAGAGGTCTTGGAAAAATCTTCTGAGCATGTAAAACTAAAAATTCGGTTCTCCAAGCCTATTACATATAATAAAAAATATCGTGTGAATCAGCTGTTATCTTTTGGCTTTATCAAAAAATTGCCCGTCAAAATCGGCGTAGCGGTTGCACTCATGACTGCAGCAGCAGATGGGATATTAGCTTTGCTTGGCCTTTCTGTTCCCTTATGGTCAGCCGTGGTTAGCGGGGGGATTGCAGGGATTGTATCTTCTCTTTTGTTAGCACCTTTTGCTGCGATCCGTGAAGAGCTCCAAAATATGCAGGAGCGGGAGTACTTTCATGAAACTACACTTTATACTGGTGATGAGTTCGAAGGTATTATGCAGGACCTGTCCGTGTATAAAAAACGATTAAAGCGTGAGTTTGTAGGATTTAAAGGTACTGGCGATGAAATGAATAAATATGCGGATACCTTTAATGTGTTAGCTGATGAAATGAAGGATACTTCCCGGGGTATTTCCGGTGTGGTGTATGATGTAGCAACTGCTGCCGGCAATCAGGCGATTGAGACTACTGAGGCAGTTGGGATTTTAAGTGGTAATTTAGAGACGTTAAAAACCTTTGTCGTAGAGCAGAATCGCAACAAAATACAACTGGAAGCTGCCGTAGCGGAAATTAATCAAGGTTTTCGAGAGGTAGAGACATCGGGATCTAAATTGCAGCATAGTCTGGAGAAATTCGCTGAGGTGAAAGAGTCGGCTAATAACCTCCAGTCCCAAGCTGCTAAAATTACGGAAATTACAGGGATGGTGGCAGCCATTGCAGGACAGACCAATCTATTGGCCCTCAATGCTGCGATTGAAGCAGCACGGGCCGGTGAGCAGGGCAGAGGTTTTGCGGTTGTGGCAGAAGAAGTACGAAAATTAGCAGAGCAGTCCCATCATCATTCTGATAGTATTACCAGTGATCTTAAGATTTTAATGGAGATTATTAGTGGTGTGGTATCGATGATTGAGGAAGAATATGATGTATTGGCTGTGGAAAGCCATCAGCTCAATGAGGTAGTAGCTAGTAATAGCCGCCATGTAGGTAATGTACAGAATGTCGCTACGAATATTGTAGAGATGATTGGAAAATTGGAATATGAGATGACTGGACTTGGACAGGTGTATGGTAAAATTGAGTCCTTGGCAGCAATTTCCCAGGAGAATTCGGCGGCGAGTCAGGAAGTCAGTGCGTCAGTTCAGATTTATAATGACAAGCTTGTAGATATGATGGAGAAGATTGGTGAATTTAAGGTTGTAATCCAGCATTTCGGGCAAGATATCAATCAGTATCGTACTTGATAGAGCCAGTTGTCTATTGAGTGGGTCAGGCAGGAATACGCCTACCTGCTCAATTTTTTTGCGAAAAGAAAATGATTGACAAAATGCATGAATTGGAAAGAATAATAACAAGAGAACTATGGATTTTATTCAATATGTGATATTATTTTTCTAGGTAAACACCAAATCGATAAGAATGAATAATAATAAACAGAAATTGCCTTGTCTTTTTTTATAATTTTAATAGAAAGATCTTCCAAGGGTGGATCATTTGCATACTGGTAGTAGAGAATATGAATATATGGAGGATTTGTATGATACGGGAACGGCGCAGTAAAGAGAAACTAATGAACTATTATAAAAAATTTGTTGATGAAGGCGCCATGGATCCTAACGTGCATCCATGGGTGGCCGAGTCCTGGGAACAAAGTAAAGAACTGGGGATCACTTCCCAAGTCATGCCGAAATTAGTGAAGCTTTCCAAGGACGAGCTGGCTCGGCGGCAGCATTTGCATCAGCCTGCTATGGATTATTTGAATGGATTATATAACGAAACACGAGAACATTTTAATGTATACAACTTAAGCTTGCTGTTACTCGATCAAGATTGTTATGTAATGAAAAATTATGCCCTGCCTTTTTTCCAAAAGAGCCCTGGTCAATTAGAGGGGGCCAGGCTCGCTGAGGAAGATATCGGAACGTCGAGTATCAGTATTGTACATGAACATAAATCTCCCTTTTTATTATTTGGTCCGGAAATGTGGATTAAAGAGTGCCAAGACGGTGATGCCTGTTCTGTTCCTATTATGGTAGATGGACAGCTTGTATATATTGTGACCATTGTTTCTGTAGAGCAGGAAGAGTTGCCTCATAGCGCAGTTGTGTCATTGCTGCTTAGTATTCGATATGCTATGGAACAGCATTTGACAATGCTGGCGCAGCTGGAGGCTCGTCATGTTATTTTAGATTCTGTGCCCTTTGCGGTGTATCATATAATACCAGGCGGAGATGTTGTATATAGCAATAAATTGGGGAAAAGCCGCTTAGCGGGCATTGATGCCGTAGGAACGAAGGATGATGTAGCAAATTTAAATGATGTGGTTTTAAATTATCGACATACACCCTTGTATAAAGGATTCAAAGGGATACCATCCTATAATAAGGAAGTCACATGGATTACCCAGCGAAAAACATATGAAGATATTACAACAGTAGTGCCTTTAGAACAGGATAAAGCGGTAACAAGCGTAGTGGCCGTATCACTGCCAATTGAAGATTTAAGAACTCTTGTTGCTCATGCTGTTGGATATAAGGCCAGGTATAGTCTGACCAGTATGGTGGGAGAAACTCCTGTCTTTATCGCCATGCAGGAAAAAGCAGGCAGGGTGGCCCGGAATAATAATCATCTGCTGCTGCAGGGGGAGTCGGGTACAGGTAAACAGCGTATGGCTCATGCGATTCATCAGGCAAGCGGCAGGGCTGCTGGACCTCTTATTTCTTTAAAGTGCGGTGATCTATTGCCGGAGGTGCTGGAAGAAGAAATATTTGGCAGTGGTGAATATCGGGATGAAAGCCGTCCCGGAAAATTGGAATTGGCAAATGGCGGGACTTTATTTTTAGATGAGATCGAAAAGATTCCCATGCATGTGGCAGTTCGCTTGGCAGATGCTCTAAAAAGGTGTAAGGTATGCCGTTTAGGTGAAAAGGTGGAGCGTGGTTTTGATATTCGCATTATTGCTGCTTGTGATAGTGATTTAAAGCGGCTCACAGAGAAGGGGGTTTTCTTCTCCCCCTTGCACGAGATCATCTCAAAAAGTATGATTCGTATCCCTCCATTGCGAGCAAGGCGGGAAGATATTCCTTTGCTCGCAGAACATATTATTTGTGAATTAGCGGAACAACATAATATGCCAGTAAAAGAGTTGCAGAGTGAAGCAAAAGAGCTCTTAATGTCTTATGAATGGCCTGGGAATATTAAACAACTCCAGGGGGTTGCGGAACAAGCCTTCTTTAATACAGAGGGCAATACAATCGCTCTACAAGATATAAGTTTATTAGGTGAGACTGGTATCAGCACGGCATGGAAAGAAGATAAGGATATATTTGTTGAGGCTTGGAAAGTGGCGGGCGGTAATATTAGCCGCTTAGCAAATATGCTGGATGTCAGCCGTGTTACACTATATCGATATTTGAAAAAGTTCGGTTTAGACAAAGAATAATAAAGGTATAGGTGGAATGGAAATGCGACTGAGAAGAAAGCCGTGGGTGGATGCGGCATTAGAAGAATATGGTGATATTGTAGTAATAAAAGAGATACCTTTTGGTGTGCCTGAGCAGCCAGGCTCTAGCCTGGAAAAACGAAATGCACATGAGCATCGGAAGGGGCAGTGGCATGAAGTCTTTGGCCGCAAATCACTTCTTTACGTTGAATTGGGTACAGGCAAGGGGCAGTTTATTAGTGGATTGGCTGAGCAAAATCCAATGATTAATTTTATTGGCATTGAAGCGCAGCAGGATGTCTTATATTATGCAGCCCAAAAAGTGAGAGAAAAGGGGCTGACCAATGTTCGTTTGCTGGTGTTTGATATTAATCACGTATTGGATATTTTTGCTCCGGGGGAAGTCGATCGGCTGTATATTAATTTTTGCGATCCCTGGCCTAAGGTTAGACATGCGAAGCGTCGGTTAACCCATGCAAATTTTTTAAACAAATATCGGATTCTTTTGCCTGCCGGTGGTGAAATATTTTTTAAAACAGACAACAGGCCTTTATTTGAATTTTCTTTAGAACAATTCGAGGCTTGCAATCTGCAAGTCACAAATGTAACATTTGATTTGCATAACAGTGATTATCAAGGGAATGTTATGACCGAATATGAAAAGAAATTTAGCGGTATGGGCACACCGATTAATCGGTGTGAAGTAAAGTTCCCATAATAGTATAGGAATGGTAGATGAAGAAACCTTCTGGAATAGTCGAAGATATGCTATCGCAGAAGGTTTCTTGCTGTGACTTTAGAGAAAGGAATATGACATCCATATGTTTTTAGGCGGTTACGTTTATGGCTGGATTAACTTAGATTGTACTTTCGAATAGACATATAGTTACTTTTTTGCTGCTGTGACGTTAATAAGGTTAGAAGTAGAATTTAAGAGGAGGACTTTGGTTATGTATAAGAACTATCATCTTACGGCGGTTTTGGCTTTAGGCTTAATGGCGGCTCCGTTGGCTGGTTTGGCTGAAGCAAATCCAATCGATTATGCAGCAAAACCCGTCTATAATTATAATGGAGAAATGATTGGTTCCACTCGCGGCGTAGATACTGTAAATTCGAAGCAATGGCTGCCAGAGGGTTATCAGGTCTTGGATATGCAGGAAGGAGATGTCAATGGTGATGGAGTCTCTGATAGGGTCTATCTGATCGGGCATAAGCAAGAGGACGCTTCGTCCTATGTGGATTCGATGAAGCTGATTGTCGAGAATGGGACTAATCAAAAGCGGACCGATGTAGCTTTGGATAAAATGGGTGGCTATCAGACTGAATTATTATTAAGAGATTTTACTGGTGATAAAACTGTTGATGCATTAGTCACTGCTGCATCCGGCGGCAGCGGCGGCTGGTATTATAATCAGGTTGTTACATTGGGTGATACACCATCCATTATCTTTGGTGAGAAAGAAAATAATCGAGATTCTATATCCGGTCAATTCCTTGATGGATTTAAAGTCGAGATAAATGACAGCATTGGTTCAGGGGTAATAATGGATGTTCATGATCGTACAGCGGATTATCTACGTTTGGGTCTTTATAATGAAGAAGGAAAGCTTCAAAAACAAACCAATCTCATGGTAACACCTTTCGGCAGGCTGGAAGCAGTTGATGTGAACAATGACGGCATTTATGAATTAAAAGGTATACAGCGCATCTCTGGTGCTTACAATGCTGATGGTCTTGCCAATGTAGAAACTGTGCTGTCCTACACCGGAGGTTTCTGGCAGCCACAGTCGGTCAATCTTCGCATTAATCTCCATACCAAAATGCTGCAGCCGCATACTTGAACCTGGATGCAATTCAAGGCTAAGTACGACTTAGTCTCTCTTAGCTCCCTCTGAAATATGATGGGAGCTTTAGAGGGTTTAGTCATTCATAAAAATAAAAGTGCTAGGTTCCATTTTTTTATGACAGAATTTAAAGTTTCGGCATAGAATGTAATAAATGTGTAGTGGGATCAAAAAGGGAGAGTGTTGCTATGTCGTCGCGTCAACTCATGTCATATATGGTTCCTGAGCCCTTGGAACCACTTAACTTAGAAGAGGTAAAATTTTGGATACGGATTATGGAAGAGCATGCGTTATTTATTAAATCGGGGCTGCCTTGTGATCAGGAAGATTTTATTGATGATGCCCAAGCTTTTTACCAGGAGTTTGAGTCTTTGCGTGTACGGGCAGAGCGATTGCAAAATGACAAGAAATTCATGGAGCTCGTGACTGACACCCAGGCCTTATTGAAAGAGTTTTATACGTTTAAGCGTGATTTATTACATCGCATGTTAGAGTGCAAGCTGGGTGGCTATAACTTTCCGTTATTTCTTGATCATATGGCTCGCGAAGCCGAGTACTTTATGCGCTTGTTAGACAAAATTAAGAATGGGAAAGTAGCTTTATCTGGGGGAGCAAAGGCCCAGGAAAATGTATTTTGGCTGAGGATTTTGGCAGACCATGCCAAATTTATTAGTCATTTGTTAGATCCATCAGAGCGTAATTTGATTCAAACAGCCAATAGCTTTTCTCAAGAATTTGATGATCTTTATCTGCAAGGCCGGGATTTCTCTAGTATGCTGCAGGGCTACCCCGAAGTAGCTTCGTTCAAACGTTTCCTGCAAGATGTTCGCGCTGCTGTTTTGCGCATTAGGGATTTTAAACGTGCTGCTGAAGAGATGATCAGAGATTGTCGGTTAGTCGGTCTGATCCCAGCTTTGTTAGCCGATCATGTAAGGCGAGAAGCGGATCATTTCCTTTTGATTCTGACAATGATGGAAAAAGGAATTATGAAGAACACAACGGCAGCATCTTTGGAATACTGCGATGAACCTTCTACAGTATCCACAATCGCAGATCTGGATACAGGTTCCATACTAGGTATGATGAAGTCAGAGCGGGAAGAAGAGGTTTTACCAGAGCCAAAAGAAAGAGAGCCAAAAGTAGAGGAAGTACCACAAGAGAAAATTAGTAGTAAAGTAAAAGGAAATAGAGAAAAAAAGCATAGTCATTTCGAGAGCAAAGGAAAAGCTGTGGAAGAGAAACTGGTTTTAGAAGATATCCTGATTGAAGAAGAAGATACCTCTTCGACAACACAGGTGATTGATACTAAGAATAGTGATTCTAAATATAAGTGGAGTGGCAAGTGGCCCCGTCAATTAGGGAAGAAAAAGGATTAAATACTTATAGTTAACGGATAAAGACTTGGCGTTATGCCAAGTCTTTATTCGTTAACTAGTACCTTGTCAGCTTTAAAACGGTAGGATCATGGCTGACAAGGTACTAGATGGTTGTCGTTGTATCGGGATCCGCAGGAAGATGTGGTACAATCGCGATATAGCCTAACAATTCACGCTTTGTATCTGTAACAGATAACAGGCGGCCATTCGCTAAATCAATCATGCTAAGGTCAGCAAAAATATGGCTGGTAGCGATCGCTAACTGACTGCCAGGTACAATATGTAGGCAGGATATAGAACGATTCAGCTCAATGAGGCGGGAAATGGACGCTGTGGTAAGGTCAATCACTGTAATGGAGGCACTTTCTTCATTGACAACATAGGCAGTTTGCTCATTAGGACAAGCTGCAATGTGGGAAGGATAGGCAGGACATGAGGTTTTATTCTTGGGGTATAAGCAGCTTTGTGATGTCATGGATGCAGGAGTTGTTTCCGTTGCCTTTATGATTGTGAAAATCATAATGCCTTCCAGGGTAAATGTTGTACTAGTAAAAGGTACTAGAATATGTTCATCTCCATGAAGAATTACATTCGTGGGAATTCCCGGTAAGGAGTATTCCTGGAGTAATTGCCCGGCAGGGCTAAAAACTGCCAGCGTACCTTGATTGTCATGCTCCCAGACGCTGTAGATAGCATCATGATCAGCAGCGAGACCAACACAGGCAGCTTCTGCTGGATTTCCCCAGGCTGTTAGAGACATACTCGGTATGGTCAGAGAATATAATCCGCCATTTGGATCTGCTATATAGGCACAATTGCCTTTTGGCGCGAGTGTAAACTGTGTAGGAGGAGGCAGCTCTATCGGTAAGCGGTAGACAGATTTTTGTTCTAAATTTCCTACGAAGAGTGCGCCTTTGCCATTTGTTTTTACTACGGGCATATAGACTTTACTCTGGTCAGATGATAGCAGGAGCTCGGTTGGGGTGTATTCTGGCGGATAGGACATTTCAGCGATGATTTCTCCTTGTTGACCATCAACGAGCAGTAAAGCATGAGTCGTATCATCAATTACAACGAGTTGATAGGGTTGGATTTCCATGTAATCACCTCGGTTATCCCAATTTATAAATGCCGATTTCCTTATATAATATTCTAAAATCTCAATTTGGTTATTGGGTCTGGGGGATTAATTTTGTATAATAGGGATATTGGGTAGTGAAGGAGAAACAAAATGAAGTTATCTCAATTATGGCGGAGCAACGCTGAAGCTGTTATATGCATTTCCATGTTGTTATTTATGATCGGTACAGTAAATATTTTCAGTGCTAGTTTTGTAGAGGCTGGGCAACAAATGGGAGATGGTTATTATTATTTAAAAAGGCATTTGATTTCCTTTAGTATTGGAATTGTGGCGATGCTGATTATCAGCAGAATCGATTATCATCGATTCAATCGTTTTCTTTTCCCATTCGTATTATTAACGGTCGGCTTACTAATTGCGGTACATTTTATTGGTATTGAAGTAAATGGTGCACGGCGTTGGTTAAATATTGGTTTTCAATTCCAGCCTTCCGAATTGGCAAAACTGACCGGTCTTATGATTACTGCGGGATTCTTAGGTCCGCTAATTGACCGTAAACGCAGAATTTCGCTGCTTTCTACACCTTTCTATATTGCAGCAATATTAGGAATGATCGTATTAAAGCAGCCAGATATGGGGACAGCAGTCATTATCGTTGGTATAAGCCTTATGTTGTACATCATTGCTGGATTGCCAAAACAGCAGTTGTTAACTTTAGTGGGCGGCGGCATTGCCTTATTTATATATGCAACCTTTGCAGCCAGCTATCGGGCAGAGCGTATTGCCGCATGGATCAATCCTTGGGATTACCAATTGGGTATCGGTTATCAGACGGTACAAGGGCTGCTGGCAATTGGTTCTGGCGGATTTTGGGGAACAGGCCTTGGTATGGGATCAAGTAAATTCAACTATTTGCCGGAAGCTCATACCGATTTTGCTTTTGCTGTATTATGTCAGGAAATGGGATTCATCGGCGCTCTAGGGGTATTATGCCTTATGGGCTTATTAGCATATTACGGGGTGCGCATTGCCTTAAAGGCTCCGGATGGATTAGGTAAATTATTGACGATGGGCAGTATTTTTTTAATCGTAGGACAGGCTATTATTAACATTTCTATGGTTTCAGGTATATTTCCAGTAGTAGGTGTGCCGCTGCCTTTTATTAGTTTCGGAGGTACATCATTAATTGTGAATCTAATGGCAATTGGTCTGATTCTGAATGTAGGGCGTCAGGCTGATAGCATTGTACTTCAAGATACTGCGCCTGAGCCAGATGCCAGCCGCAGCACTCGTTTAAAATTAGCAAGACAAGCCAGAAACTTAAACAGAGTTAAATAGAGTGAGAATGTTAAACAGGCACAAGCTTACGAACTATAAATATTGTCTATCACTATGCAATATATTACTGAAAATGCTTTTGTATGTGTTTGTTTATCTGATAAAGTTCTACTTGTAATATCAAAATTTATAAGTTTAGTTTAAAGGGTGAAAATATATAACGCGTCAACGTTTTTTTCTGATAGTACGGAATCTGATAATATCCATAGTGAATAGAGACGGCTGCCCAGCCGTCTCTATTCACTATGGCCTGACAAAGTATAAATTCATGGAGGATGTGGGATAACATACTAGGGAGGTGAGAATGCTATGTTTGGTCTTATTCGTATAGGAGTTTATCTAGTCAGTGGATTAACAGCATGGCAATTTTTCCAAGGTGATGCAGATGGAATCAATTCATTACACAAGCAGCTGGCTCTTGATCCAGCTCGCGGCATGCTTTTTGGTGTATGTGCCGGGGTTAGTGACTATACTGGCATTGATGTCAGTCTCATTCGATTAGCTTGGGCGTTGTTGGCCTTATACCGCGGGGCAGGTATCTTATTATACATACTTGCCTTTCTGATTATGCCATCCATATAACTAAACGTTGAACGCCAGAGGACACAGAGCGGAGAAGTAGTTCTTCTTCCCACTCTGTGTTCTTTGTGTCTTAGTAAGCGATTTTGCGTTTTATGCTTTAAAACGACTATGTTCTAGTATATTTCCTTATTTTAAGTCACATACAGTGACACAATTACATAAAATGTAATAAGTAGTATGAGGGGAGGATGGATCAGTGAAAAGGAATGTGGATAATGCACAGGTTGAAGAAAAGGACGAACAACTTGAAGAAAAGGATGAACGGGTCGAAGAAAAAGATGAACAAGAAGAGCCGGAACGAGATAGTATGAATATGTGGAATACAAATAATATATGTAATTGTCAAAAGACATGCGCAAAGATGATGTTAGCTCATGCATACGTTCCATGGCAGTGCTATGATGAAGCTTTTAGTCCTCAAGAAGCGTTAAAGAAGGGAACCTTATTCCCGAGCTTATATGGTGCATATCCGATACCAAGGTAACATTGGGAGGTGAAAGCAGTGAATTGTGAAAAGCAAATGAGTATGCTAAGGAAAATTCAAGAAATACAATTTGTTGCTGTAGAACTGAATTTATATTTAGATACTCATCCTTGTGATGCAGATGCGATTAATGATTTCAACTGTGCCGTTCAAATACTGGAAAAACGTAAAAAAGCGTATCAAGATGAATTTGGACCTCTTTTAAATTTTGGATTTGGCGGATATTCTAAAGAACCATGGCAATGGGTGGAAAGTCCCTGGCCGTGGGAAATATAGATGGGGGAATTGCAGAATGTGGATATATGAAAAAAGTTTACAGCACCCCGTAAAAGTAACTTGTCCTGACGTAAGTTTCGCCAAGCTAGTAGTTACCCAATATGGAGGTCCAGATGGCGAGCTAGGTGCATCCTTACGATATTTAAACCAACGATATTCTATGCCGACCAATAAAGCTATCGCCTTATTAACGGACATTGGCACAGAAGAGTTGGCACATATGGAAATGATCGCAGCACTAGTATATAAACTGACTGAGGGTGCAAGTCCTAAAGACTATGAAGCCGCAGGGTGGGGAGGTCATTATGTCCAGCACAATCATGGACTGTTTTGGACAGATGCGAATGGCGTTCCCTGGTCGGCCCAGTATATAGCTTGTCTTGGTGATCCGATAGCAGATTTAACTGAGGATATGGCAGCGGAGCAGAAAGCTCGCGTTACCTACGAACATCTCATTGAGATGACAAATGATCCTTGTGTAAAGGATATGCTGCGCTTTTTATGGCAAAGAGAAGTCGTGCATTTCCAACGGTTTGGTGAATGTTTGAATGATATACAAGAACATATGGGAAAGAAAAATATGTGGTGTGGGTGCACAGTAGAGAAATAGGGATGATAATAACCGCCTTAGCGAGGAGAGAGTGGCTTCGCTAGGGCGGTATTAAAATGGTACTGGGTAGAATATCTGAAAATGAGAAGTCTAAGATCATAAGTGCTTTAGTAAACTGCTTTATGATATACTGTAAGTAACAACCCATTTTGGAAGAATTATGAGAGTTCATATATATGCTCGTGTTAGTACCGACGCACAGGCGGAAAAAGGCTGAGGAAATTGGAGCAATTTATGTAGTTGAACATATTGACGATGGATATTCAGGGCGGATATGGAGCGACCACATTTAGATGTACTGCGAAATGCGATACATGCCCGAAAGTAGATGCTGCTATTTGCTATGATCCTGATCGTTTTAAAGGAGGATACATATGGTCGATATGGAAGGAATCGTGGACAGTGATATTATTTTTTATACGACACCGGGCGGCGCGGTTCGTGTTGAAGTCGTGTATCAAGATGAAACCTTTTGGCTTACTATAAATCGTATGGCAGAATTGTTTGGCACGAGCAAACAAAGTATCAGTTATCATCTGCAAAATATCTATAGTGATAATGAGCTAAATCGTGAAGCAACTGTCAAAGAAATTTTGACAGTTCAATTGGAAGGTCAACGAGAAGTTTCTCGGAAGCTTGAATATTATAATTTGGATGCCGTTATTGCAGTCGGGTATCGGGTGAGTAGTCATCAGGCAACCCAATTTCGGGTTTGGGCGACACAGACATTAAAGGAATTTATTATTAAAGGATTTGTTTTGGATGATGAACGGTTAAAACAGGGTAAGCGTTTTGGCAAGGATTACTTTGATGAATTATTAGAACGTATTCGGGAAATTAGGGCTTCAGAACGGCGTTTCTATCAGAAGATTACTGATATTTATGCGCAATGTAGTACTGATTATCAACCCAAGGCAGAATTGACTGTACAGTTTTATAAAACAGTTCAGAATAAATTACATTGGGCTATTACTGGTAAAACAGCCGCTGAACTCATTGCCGAGCGAGCCGATGCCAACAAACCTAATATGGGGCTTACTACCTGGAAGAATTCGCCGCAAGGGAAAATCTTAAAGTTGGATATTACAACAGCTAAAAACTATTTAGTTGAATCGGAAATTAAAGATCTGGAACGCATTGTCAGCATGTACCTAGATTATGCAGAAAATCAGGCAAGACGTCAGATCGTCATGAAAATGCAAGATTGGGTTCAGAGATTAGATGCATTTTTACAATTTAACGAATACGAGATTTTACAGGATACGGGTAGGGTATCGCATCAGGTGGCTGTAACGTTAGCGGAAAAAGAATATGCCAAATTTAGAGTCGTCCAAGATCGAGATTTTGAATCAGATTTTGATAAAACAATCAAGAAACTGGAAAAACGTTCGAAATAAAGACAGAGATTCAAATGGTAGGTATTATCACTGGCTGAGTATTTTATAACAAAAAATAGCGGAATAAACTATAAGGTGCTAATAAATTGTGTTTATAGAAAGCAAATTATGTTTATTGCTAATTAGGGTTGGGCAATACAAGCAGTAAAGGAGCATAGGTGTGGTTGAAAATGTATATGTTTTAAAAGTAGTTTTGAGAAGAGGTATATGGCGGTGCATTCAGATTTCTTCAAGGCATACATTACATGATTTGCATGTAGCTATACAGGAAGCCTATGAGTTTTGTGATGAACATTTATATGCGTTTTTTATGGAGGGAAAGCCGTGGCAGGGGACTGCCTATTGGGGGCCGTATAATGATTCTGGTCCTTATGCGGACAAGACTAAACTAAAAAGTTTGAATTTGGAACTTAAGCAGAAGTTTTTGTACCTTTATGATTTTGGTGATGAATGGAAATTCTCAGTGCAGCTAGAAGCAATTTTAGAAGAAGATACCCCTCTTGCAAGACCGATTATTATTGAAAAACGCGGCGAAGCACCAGAGCAATATTAAAAGTCTATATTTGCTTTAAATGGGCAATTGTAATACTTCTATTGGCACAGAAGAGTTGGCACATATGGAAATGATCCTTGTGTAAAGGATATGCTGCGCTTTTTATGGCAAAGAGAAGTCGTGCATTTCCAACGGTTTGGTGAATGTTTGAATGATATACAAGAACATATGGGAAAGAAAAATATGTGGTGTGGGTGCAGAGTAGAGAAATAGGGATGATAATAACCGCCTTAGCGAGGAGAGAGTGGCTTCGCTAGGGCGGTATTAAAATGGTACTGGGTAGAATATCTGAAAATGAGAAATCTAATAAAGTACTCTGTATCATTTTATGAAAACAACTAAGGTATGATTCCAAGATCGAGATTACTTCGCCAGGAAACTTTCCTAAAGGGATTACTTTAGATGAAATCTTAAGCGGGCGGTCGGAAATCCGCAATAAGGTCATTGCTCGTGTTTTTAAGGAAGCAGAATTGATCGAACAATGGAGACGCGGTATCCAGCAATCAATAGACTCTGTTTGGAACATGGTTTGAAAAAACCAGATATTATGGAATCAGGTATGTTTGTTCAAATCCGCTTTTATCGTAAAGAATATTCGTTAGCTCAATTGACCGGACGAATTGATCGGACGAAAAAGGTAGAAAAATGAAATTGCCGCTCCTCCAAGGGGCGGCAATTTGCATGATTATTATAACGCAGCATCTGCTTTTTATAGTAGGCAGACGGCTTTTAAAATAATTGCGTATATTCTATTTCGGTTTTTCGAATGGGGATATTGCCTGTAATGGTTTTTACGTGACTATATTTTACAGATAATCGATTGGATGGAGTTAGCGCATGCATAGCAGATAGCTGGAAGCCGCGGATCCCATTATCGTAGCCGCCTAGGCTTAATTTTCCTTTTGGAACGGAGTTATCGGGTAACTTTCCAATAATTAATTTAATCGTTTGCTGCTTAGTCGGGTAGTATTTCATGCCCAGAAGGACAGCTTGATTTTCAGTGGGAGCCGAAGAATGAATCACTTCAGTAAGCCATTCTGCTTTGCCCATGGGTGAACTGATGCTGAATCCCGTATAATCATCAGCCTGTGTAGGTAGATTTGGTATGCGCAGGTAGCTAACTAATAATCGAATATTGCCGGAGTAACGAGCCCATTCCATTCCCAAAAAGCTGCGGGAGTGATTATCGTCAAAAAGAGCTGAATCAAGGCGGCCGCCAGACAGATGGTAAGCATTGCGGCCTCTTTTATCACGAATATCAATGCCATGTAACATTCCTTCACCAATATTCAAGCTATTATCGAATATAGCTCCAGATGCACCTATATAAGTCTCTTGGCTGCCGATTGTAACTGTTGTACGGGCATTTTTCCATCGCAGGCCATATTGATCAATCGCTGTTTTAGCTGAATCCACCGCATCACCGCTATAAGACTGATGACCTAAACGCAGAAAAAGTGAGGTTTGTGCAGAGAGGGGAGCTGTTCCAGTCAGACGTATCGTCTGTTCGACAAAGTCCACATCGGCAAGATTGGGATGTTTGTATTGGCGTGATTCGTATTTGACAGTTGTTTTCCCCTCCATAATCAGTTGCTGAGCCTGTACAATATTGGGTATAGAGAGTAAAAAAATAAGGAGTAGGAGATAGGTCATCACTTCATTCCTTTCGATATTAAATTATAGTCATATGCTTCTTAGACTAATGAATATTCTAAGAAGTAAGAGAAAAATCCTTTTTGGTTTATTTGTTTAAGAGAAAATCTATCAAGATTCTCTCTTTTATTTATGTTGGAGAAGAAAAACAATGAATATGCTGATGTGGATCATGGAGATTTATAGTATAATATATCATAAGAGAATATCTGGCTTTGTAGCAATATTGGGAGGCGAATATGTGATTAATATTTTGTTAGTTGGTGGCGGTAGAGGTGGCGTTGGGATTATAGAAATGGTGAGTCAAGTACCGGACATAGAAATTGTCGGGGTGGTGGATGTAAAATCAGATGCTGTAGCAATACAACTGGCACAAAGATTGGGAATTCGTACCTTTGCAGATGTTCGTGACGGTCTTAAAATGCCAACAGTTAATGTAGTGCTAAATATTACCGGCAATCAGAAAGTAAATCAATTAATTGAAGAACATAAATCGCCGAATATTAAAGTGGTAGATGATTTTATTACGAGTATGTTGTATCACTTAATTAAATCTCAGGTTTTAATGAGCGAAGAATTGAATGAAAAGGTTGCTGTATTATCACAATCCGTAAGTGAGGCTAAAAGTCATATTAATAATACTCACGAAGTGATTGATTTTATTAATAAGGTATCTCAACAGACGAATTTACTTGGTTTAAATGCAGCGATTGAGGCAGCCCGGGCGGGTGAACATGGCAGAGGCTTTGCAGTCGTTGCCACTGAAGTCCGTAAGTTATCGGAAGATAGTGTAGAGGCAACCAAAAAAATTAATGATATCTTAGGAAATATTGAAATGTCCATGCAGCATATTATTACAGGTATTGAGGAAACAGCTGCAGTAGCAGAAAAACATACAAAAAGAGAATTAATTACAGGCGCAAGCACATAAGTACAATGAGATAGCCTTCGAGCAGCCGCAGCTCGCGGGCTCTTTCTTTGAAATGGAGGCAAAAGGGATGAATCGTAATACCGCGAGGGTGATGCTGTTATTTATGGTACTTATTATAGGAATGGCAAATCTGATAAGCATTGGTGAAACAAAAAAGCAAGCAAAGCCAAAAAAGAATCCGGAAACCAAGCAATCTGTGCCAGTGCGATTAGGTATTGACCGGATCGATGCCTATTTACAGATTTTCGCAGGAAAACGAGTCGGTTTAATTACGAACTCTACAGGGATGAATAGCTCTTTTCAGAGTTCGGTGGATGTGCTGCATGAAAAAACGAATTTGGTCGCCTTATTTTCTCCAGAACATGGCATCCGCGGTGCTGCCAAAGCTGGAGACTCTGTGAATACCAGTGTTGATGAAAAGACAGGACTGCCCGTTTATAGTTTATATGGTGCAACGAAAAAACCTACCCCCGAAATGTTGGCTGACATTGATGTATTGGCTTTTGATATACAGGATGTAGGCGCTCGTTCCTATACCTATATTTATACGATGGCTTATGCGATGCAGGCTTGCAAGGAATTGGGAAAAACTATGGTGATCTTGGATAGACCCAATCCAATTGGCGGCACTATGGTTGAAGGGAATCTTATCAAGCCTGGATTTGAATCCTTTATTGGAATGTATCCGATCCCAACAAGGCATGGCATGACCGTAGGAGAGCTGGCTAGACTATTTAATGCGGAGTTTGGTATCGGCTGTGACTTGGTGGTTATTGAAATGACAGGCTGGCAAAGAACCATGGGTTTTGAAGAAACCCATTTGCCTTGGGTGATGACATCACCTAATATCCCTACCCCTGATACAGCTTTTGTATATCCAGGAACGGGTATTTTTGGCGGTACAAATATTTCAGAAGGGGTAGGAACAACAAGACCCTTTGAGTTCGTTGGTGCACCGTGGCTTGATGCATATGAGCTGGTAGAAAAAATGGCAGCATTACAGCTGCCTGGAGTGATCTTTCGTCCGGCTTACTTTACTCCAACCTTTGGATTATATCAAAATGAGGCATGTGCAGGCGTGCAGCTGCATGTAGTTGATAAAAGGACATTCCTGCCTGTAAAAACAGCTATTAGCTTGCTATATACGATACAAGAAATGAGCGGTGATAAATTTTCTTTTACGCGTAATGGAAAAAATGAAAGCTCTATTGATTTGGTTACGGGAGACGACAGTGTTAGAAAAGGTACATACTCTTTACATGAGTTATATAGCTTATGGGAAAAAGACACGGATCAGTTTAAGACGATGTCTAAGAAATATTATTTATATTAATCTTTACTTTCTTATATAGATTTATCTTATTGCAACTGGCTGCTAAATATAAAAATGTAAATAATTAACAAAAATAATTAAGAAAAGCCTGTTATATTTCGATATATTTAATATAGAAGAAATAAGGAGGCGGTTTGAATGATTACTAAGGTATCAAGGGTTTATCCAATTGATTTCCAAAAGCATGACAACCCGCAATCCAGGGACGGAATGAAAAAGAAACAGCAGGAAGAATTTAAAGACGTGTTAGCGAAAATGTTAGGAAATTCACCAATAAAGCCAGTGGGATTTAAAGGATAGGAATTTAAGATGATTTTTTCTCTAGAATTATCTGGTCGCAGCAGGAAAATAAATTTAGTTTGAAGAAATACTATACAAAGTTGTACAATGAGGTCAACAAAATTCAGTTGGTTTTTTAACGCCAGCTGATTTTGTTGACCTTATTTGGATGAAGAAATCCTGATATGGATAAGAGGAGCGTGTAAAAGATGTATTTGCGAATACTATACATCGATCGTATCGGAGTTGTTCATGATATTACCGCTATCCTAGCAAAACGCAGAATTAATATCGTATCGATGGAAGTTGAAAAAAATAAAATTTATTTGGAGTGCCAAAGCGTATCTGGGCAGCAATCCAAGGATTTCATTGCTGAATTATCTCGCATTACTGGTATTCAAAGAATTGATGAGATCTCTGCCATGCCTTGTAAAGAACGAGCTGAACAGCTTGATGCAATATTAACATCGGTACATGATGGTATTTTATCTGTTAATCCTGATGGCCTTATTGCACAATACAATCCGGCAGCAGCGCGGATTCTGAATTTACCTGTGAAGAAAGCCGTAGGTAAACCCTTAGGGGCTGCCTTGTTTAAAAATCTGCTAATTCAGGAAACGCTGCAGACAGGCTGTCAGTATCATAATCGAGAGGTATATATCGATGGGGGTAATAGTTATTGTGTAGTCAGTACAATTCCTCTAAAGAATAATGACAATGAAGTTGTTGGCGTGGTTGCCTTAATTCGCGATACACAAGAAGTAAGAAGCCTAATGAATAATATGACAGCTTCTTTGCCGATGACCTTTGCCGATATTCCCTATGCCAGTGCAGTTATGAGACAAGTGGTCAATCAGGCGCGGCGATATGCTGCCAGCGATTCTACTATATTAATTCGCGGGGAAACAGGAACGGGTAAAGAACTATTTGCCAGAGCTTTGCACAGCTCATCAACAAGAGCGTCCGCCGCGTTTGTACCGATTAACTGTGCTGCGATTCCTGAGACATTGCTAGAGAGTGAACTTTTTGGATACGCACGAGGAGCTTTTACAGGCGCAGCTAAAGGCGGCAAACCAGGGATGTTCGAACTAGCCAATGGTGGCACATTATTTCTAGATGAAGTGGGAGAAGTATCTGCCCATCTTCAAGTGAAACTACTGCGGGTATTGCAGGAAAAGCGGGTAAGGCGTGTGGGAAGTACGAAAGAAGTCGCCGTTGATGTACGTATTATTGCGGCAACTAACCGTAATTTAGAAGATATGGTTGCCGATAAGATTTTTCGAGAAGATTTATACTATCGTTTGAATGTAATCCCTCTTTTAATTCCCCCCCTCAGGGAGCGCTTTGAAGACATTCAACTATTAGGAGAACTCTTTTTAAGACATTTTGCTGAGAAATTGCATAATCCAGTTCAAGGTTTTTCTGCTGCTGCATTACAGCGGCTGCAAGATTATAATTGGCCGGGTAATGTACGGGAACTAAAAAATATTATTGAGAGATCAGTAAATTTAGTTGATGGAACACTGGTGCAGCCAGAACATATCTTTTTGGGAAGGTTGTCGGGCTCTCAGACAGCACCACCTACAGTGCAATTTGAAAAATATCAAACATTAGAGGAGCGGCTGGCAGAAGTGGAAGTGGTTATATTAAAAGAAACTCTTCGTCGCTTTCGCTCTTCGAGACGTATGGGAGCAGTATTAGGGTTATCCCATACTGCGGTATTAAAAAAATTACGAAAATATGACTTTTCACTCGATTGAATTGGTAATTTATGTAATTTAATTCAATAAAATGGAACCTATTCGTAACAATGGAATCCATTGTGGAAATAAATAGTTCCGAAATAAATAGCTTTCGCTGGATTTTCAACTAACCAGTGAGGTCTTAAAATGTGACTGCTTTTGAAGCGAAACAAGTAAAACCTGATATTTGTTAGATAAAATGGCTGATGTATCATAAAAAATCCTGGTTGGCACGATTTTTGCATTATTATAAGATCATAATACTAATAGTGTATTTATATATTGCTAAAATAGTATAACGAAAATGGAGGGAATTTATTATGATTATTGGCGTAGCAAAAGAGATTAAAAACAATGAAAATCGTGTAGGACTGACTCCGGCAGGTGCAGAGGATCTTTGTAGAGCAGGGCATACTGTATTAATTGAAAAAAATGCGGGTATTGGCAGCGGTTTTTCGGATGAAAGCTATCAGCAAGTAGGAGCTACGATTATCGCAGATAAAAAAGAGTTATTTGATACCTCAGAAATGATTATTAAGGTGAAAGAACCCCTAATGCCAGAGTATGAATTGTTTCATGAAGGTCAAATTTTATTTACATACTTACATCTAGCTCCCGAGCCTGAGCTGACGAGGGCATTATTAGAGAAAAAGGTGATTGGTATTGCCTATGAAACCATTGTAGGCCGGAATAATTCATTGCCTTTATTATCACCAATGAGTGAAGTAGCGGGTCGAATGGCAGTACAAATTGGTGCGCAGTTCCTGGAAAAGCCTTGGGGCGGCAAAGGCATCCTTCTAGGTGGCGTGCCCGGGGTAGAATCAGGTCAAGTCGTAATTGTTGGTGGTGGCATTGTAGGTACGAATGCTGCTAAGATGGCTGTTGGCATGGGTGCACGTGTTGCGATTCTTGATAAATCTACAGATCGTCTTGCTTACTTAGATGATATTTTTGGTGGCAGAGTAACCACTGTCATGTCAAATAGCTATAATATTGCAAAATGGGTAAAACAAGCAGATCTTTTAGTGGGCGCTGTACTCATACCTGGAGCAAAAGCTCCTAAGTTAGTGAGCGAAGAAATGGTAAAAACCATGGAAGCCGGTTCCGTCATTGTAGATGTGGCAATTGATCAAGGAGGTTCCGTTTCAACGATTGATCGAATTACCACCCATAGCGAACCTACTTATACCAAGCACGGTGTAATCCATTATTCTGTAGCCAATATGCCAGGAGCGGTGGCTCGCACGTCCACTTTGGCCTTAACAAATTCAACATTGCCATATGCGCTGCAGATTGCTAATAAAGGCTGGAAGCAAGCTCTTGTTGATGATGCTGGATTGGCAAGAGGACTTAATGTTTATGATGGAAAAGTAACATTTAAGGCTGTAGCTGATGATCAGAATTTACCTTATACTCCTGTAACGACTGTATTGGGCTAAACAAAATTTAGTAAATCAACAAATCAGCAAAAAGCATACTCGTATCTGTGCTAAGAGTATGCTTTTTGCGTATACTATGCAGTGAATTGTCTGAATATATAGAATAGTGGGATGATTAAAATTCCGCCTTATTGGGTGTATGATAGTTTATAATAAGGTCTGCATGGGTTGTAAGGAGGTGGTCGCAGAATAACCTACCGTAATCCCAGAGTCTATTATATGAGGGGGAGAATTTGTGGAAAAAAATAATGCATTGCAGGAAGGATTGCATCGGGGATTAGAGGAACGTCACATTCAGTTGATTGCATTAGGCGGAGCGATTGGTGTAGGGTTATTTCTTGGAGCTGGCGCTGCAATAAAAGCTGCAGGTCCATCATTGATACTTGTATATTTCCTTGCTGGTATTATTATGTTCTATATTATGCGTGCCCTAGGTGAAGTAGCGGTTGCTTATCCCGTTTCCGGTACCTTTAGTGCTCATTCCAATATTTTCTTAGGACCTCTGACTGGTTATATTACAGGATGGACATATTGGTTCATGTGGGTTGTCACATGTATGGCAGAGATCACGGCAGTTGGGGTATATTTTTCCTTTTGGGTGCCGGAGGTGCCCCAGTGGATTCCTGCATTGTGTGCTTTAGTTTTAATGGCGTCTGTTAATTTAATTAGTGTTCGTGCTTTTGGTGAGTTTGAGTTTTGGTTTGCCTTAATTAAAGTAGTAACAATTTTAGCAATGATTGTGGCTGGATCGGCTATGATCGCTTTTGGTGTTGCCAATCATGGTGTGGCAATCGGCATTTCCAACCTCTGGTCTAATGGCGGTTTTTTCCCTCATGGTATAGAAGGCATGATTATGGCGAGTACCATGGTAATGTTCTCCTATTTAGGTATTGAATTGATTGGTGTCACAGCCGGTGAAGCAAAAAATCCTGAAAAATCCTTACCGGCTGCGATTGATAAAGTATTCTGGCGTATTCTCATTTTTTATGTTGGTTCCTTAACGATCATTATGTCGTTATATCCTTGGAATCAAATTGGTACCATGGGCAGTCCATTTGTTTTGACTTTCAATAAACTTGGCGTTAGGGCAGCTGCTGGCATTATCAACTTCGTAGTACTGACCGCAGCCTTATCTTCTTGCAATAGTGGCCTGTTTAGCACAGGCAGGATGCTTTATAATTTATCATTACAAGGAAAAGCTCCAACAATGTTTAGTAAATTAAATGACCGCCATGTTCCTGTAAAAGGAATTTTGGTTTCGTCAGGTTTCTTATTGATCGGCGTAGTGCTTAATTATCTGGTTCCCGCACAGGTATTTGTGTATGTTACAAGTGTTGCTACTTTTGGTGCTCTTTGGATATGGGGAGTTATCTTGATGATTCAGTTGAAGTATCGCGAGAGTCTATCACCTGAACAAATTGCGCAAATCAAATATCCGATGCCTTTTTCACCTATTTCCAATTGGGTCAGCTTAGCTTTCTTAGCATTCGTTGCCATAGCCATGTTCTTTAATCCAGATACTCGTGTCGCACTATATATTGCACCAATCTGGTTTGGATTGATTGCCGCTTCGTATTATGCAGCAGGAATGCATAAAGGTGATGGAGAGAAAAAATCTCTTCAACAGTAGATCCTATATCTTTATAATGAAAGAAACACCTGTTATAGGTGTTTTTTTCATTACTGGTGGCTGGGATAAGCTCCTTTTCTTGCAGGGAAATACTGCAAATAAGACGAATAATAAGACGTTGCAGTATTGTGTTCTTAGGAAGGGTTGATTATAAATGATGGAAAAAAACGCTGTAATCTTGCAGCGACGTATAGCTGCGTTTTTAGTTCTGCTGCTGATGATGATTTTTATCCTGGCAGTGCGCATTGGCTGGCTGCAGTTTATCGACGGTGATCGTATGGCCGCAAAGGTGGCGAACCAAGTAAAAGACAGCCAAACTTTACAGTCGCCTCGCGGGACGATTTATGATAGAGAAGGACGGGAGCTGGCAGTCAGCAGTTTAACCAAGTCCTTATATGCGGATCCTTCTGAAATTAAAGACCCGGATATTGTAGTATCACTGCTGGCTCCGTTATTAGAAATGCAGCCTGGAGATATTAAGGAACGATTATCTGTGGAGGGACGTTTTATTTGGATCAAGCGCATGATCGAACCTGAGGTGACAAAGCAAATAGAGGCTGTGATCAAAGAATCCAATCTTAGAGGCTTGGGCTTTTTAGAAGAAAGCAAACGGTATTATCCTAATGATAATTTGGCTGCTCACGTTTTGGGATTTGTGGGTACGGATGACGTGGGTTTAGACGGCATGGAAATGGTATTGGATAAAGTCATTAAAGGAACCTCAGTGGAACATTTTGTTGATACCGATAGCAAGGGGATTCCCATTTTTAAGTCTATTTTTACATTTGCTCCACCTAAACAGGGAAAAAATGTATACCTTACCTTAGATAGCACCATTCAATTTATTGTTGAGCAGAGCTTGGATAAGGCAATGCTGACCAATCGCCCCCAAGGGGCAACCGTGATTGTTATGAATCCTCACACTGGAGAAATACTGGCCATGGCCAACCGGCCTACTTATAATCCCAATCAGTTCTATAAATATAGCATACAGGAATGGAAGAATCGGGCGGTGGCATATAATTATGAACCCGGGTCTACCTTTAAAAGTGTTGTAGCTGCTGCTGCATTACAGGAAGGACAACTCTACCCCGAAGAGCGATTTATTGATAATGGCTATGTAGAAGTGTCGGGGCGGCGTATTCGAAATTGGAGTGACGAAAGTTATGGAAATGTTTCCTTTGTCGAAGTTATGGAACAATCCATTAATACCATTTTTGTACAAATTGGCATGAGGCTGGGAGCTTATAAATTGATCGAATATGCTAAGGCCTTTGGTTTCGGCAAGGCAACGGGTATTGAATTACCCGGTGAGGAAGAAGGGTTGTTATTTAGACCGGAAGATATGCGCGACTCTGACGTGGCGACGATGTCCATTGGGCAAAGTATTGCTGTTACACCATTGCAGCTCATTACGGCTGTATCAGCAATTGCCAATGATGGAGTACTCTTAAAACCGTATATTATCAAAGAAGTGCGAAATGTGGATGGTTCTATTGAACGTGAAGGTGTGACTCAATCGGTGCGTCAGGCGATTAGCCCTGAAACAGCGAATCGGTTAACGGGCTTAATGGAAAAGGTTGTATTGGAAGGCGGCGGTAAAAAAGCGTCTATCAAAGGATACCGTTTTGCAGGAAAAACAGGTACGGCAGAAAAGCTGCAAGATGATGGCAGTGGATACTCTGCAGGACGTTATGTAGCGTCGTTTGTTGGTTTTGGTCCAGTAGAAGATCCTCAAGTTGCAATTTTAGTTGTCCTTGATGATCCTAAAGGAAGCTATTATGGAGGTGAGATTGCAGCACCCATTGCTGGCGAAATTTTAGGAAAAATTATGCGTCATCTTACAATTTACCCTCAAATTGCTAATGAATTACCTGCTCCAAAAGAAAATATTCAAACGAGTTCCCCGCCCTTGCCTAACATTCAAGCGCCACCGGGAAAGGTAGTTGTACCCAATGTGGCTGGAAAAAGTATCCGTGAAGCAGGAGATGAATTAACGCGAGCAGGACTATCGATTGTTCCTGTGGGAACAGGTGTCGCCGTAAGACAAAGTATAATGGCAAATACAATTGTAGAAGCAGGAACAGAGATTAACGTTTATTTTGAAGCACGATAGAAAAATGGACAAATAAATAAAGGGCGGCTTTAAGCCGCCCATGCATACGATTAAGGCTGTTTATTCGCATCATATTGAGCAGTTAATGTTCCACTGGTTGCTTGAGTGGTAGTTCCGCTCAAACCAGATTCATATTGCTCAATCATTCTGCGAACCATTTGTCCGCCTACACGTCCGCAGTCAGCGGAAGTCATAGTTGACCAACCTTGAGCACGTACTCGATCAGCAATTCCTAACTCGCTAGCGATCTCAAGCTTCATGCGATCGAGAGCGTTTTCCGCGCCTGGGTTAACAGGTTTGTTACTTCTGGCCATTGATAATCACCTCCTTGTGTTGGTGTAATCATAGTATCAGCGAAATAGAAAGTGATTATTCGAGTTTATATTATGTAAATAGTTCCAATCCAAAAAAACATTGAATGTGAATCATTGAACTTATTGCCATGGCAGGAAATCAACCTTTCATGACGAATTAACTGTATGAAAATGGTAAACGTGGAGTGAAGTATATGCATGAAATGTCCATTGCTCAAGGAATATTGGACATCGTATTAAAAACTGCTGCAGAGCATAATGCAGTAAAGATAAGCTGTATTAAACTGCTGATTGGTCAGATGACTCAAGTTGAGCCTGAATCTCTCAAATTTGGCTTTGCGGCTTTAGCTGCAGATACGATAGCTGATGGTGCAGTGGTAGATATTACGATTATACCTCTTGTCGGCAAATGCAATAGCTGCGGGCAGCAATTTACAGTGGAACGATATTCATTCCTATGTCCCTTATGTCAATCCGCTAATATCCTAGTGATATCGGGCCGAGAGTTAGCAGTTGATTATCTGGAGGTAGAATAAAGTGCAAATAAAAGTAATGACTAATATTTTAGAGAGAAATGATCAGGTTGCTGCTGCATTGCAGGAACGATTTAAAAAAGCGGGGATTCTTGTAATCAATTTACTAGGGTCACCTGGTTGTGGTAAAACGTCTTTATTAGAAAAGACCATTAAAGCATTAAAAGAAACACTTTCAATCGCTGTTATTGAAGGTGATTTATTTACGGCGAAAGATGCTGAGCGCATTGAACAGCATGGCGTACCTGTGGTGCAGATTAATACAGGCGGTGGCTGTCATCTTGATGCGAATATGATTCACGATGTACTTGATTGTCTTGATCTTGGGGTACTTGATATTATTGTTATTGAAAACGTAGGAAATCTGGTTTGTCCGGCAGAATTCAATATTGGTGAGGATTGTAAGGTAACGGTTCTTAGTATTACAGAAGGGGACGATAAACCCTTAAAATATCCATTAATCTTTAAACAAGCCAGCGCTGTTATTTTAAATAAGGTAGATTTACTGCCATATACTAATTTTGACCTAAAAGCTGCTGAAAAAGACATTACTGCTATTCATCCTGGAGTTACTCTACTGCCAGTTTCATGCCAGACTGGTCAAGGACTTGAAGTTTGGTTCAATTGGCTTATTAAACAGGTGCAAATTAAAAAAGGCAGGAGAGCAAGTGATGTTTAATCTGCAAAAGCTGGCACAAGAAATTGAACGTGTGCGCGCACATCTTCATGAATTGGTAGAACAAAAATCAGGTAATTTAATAGACCCAGAAGTTGCAGAAGTCAGTATTCAATTAGATAAATTAATTGTAGAATATGAAAGAGTAAAAATGCGGAATGTAAGACGATGATCGTATTTCATAGATACAAAGTCCCCGAATTAACGTCTCGTTGTCACCTATTTTTTGCTAGGAGGGTTAGATATGCTTAATCGACCTGTATGGGCAGAGATTGATTTAACAGCTATTGCCCATAATGTAACTGAAATCAGAAAGGCAACAAACCGTGCTGCAAAAGTTTGTGCCGTTGTTAAGGCTGACGGGTATGGGCATGGAGCGGCAGCTGTTGCACGGACTGCATTACAAGCGGGAGCAGACTGCTTGGCCGTAGCGATTGTCAATGAAGCAGTGGAATTACGCAATGCAGGGTTTGACGTGCCCATTTTAGTATTGGGGTATACACCAGTTTGGCAAGCTGATTTAGTGGTCAAGAACAACATTACGCAAACGATATTTACTCTTGAATCAGCACAGGTTTTATCGGCGGTAGCCATAGCAGCAGGCAAAACGGCTAAAGTACATCTTAAGATCGATACGGGAATGGCTAGAGTCGGCGTTAACCCAACTGATGCAGGTGTTTTTGCAGCAGCAGTAGCCGCTTTGCCGGGAGTTGAAATCGAAGGGGCATATTCTCATTTTGCTACTTCTGATAGCAGGGACAAGGCTTTTACCTATGAACAATACCGGCATTTCTTAGAAGCTATTGAATATATTAAGGGACAAGGCATTCACATACCCATCCGTCATATTGCCAATAGTGCAGCGTTATTAGAACTGCCCGAGATGCATCTGGATATGGTGAGGCCTGGCATTATTCTGTACGGATTATGGCCTTCAGAGGAAGTAAAAAAGAGTTTGCTGCTTAAGCCAGCGATGAAGTTTAAAGCCCAAGTCGGTTTTGTTAAGGATGTACCACCTAATTCGTCTATAAGCTATGGGAGGACGTATTATACGGACCAGAGGAGTCGAATTGCAACTCTGCCCGTAGGCTATGCAGATGGCTGGTCTCGTTTGCTGGCGGGTAAGACACAAGTATTGATCCATGGTCAAAGGGCTCCTATCGTCGGACGAGTCTGTATGGATCAGTGTATGATTGATGTCAGCCACATTCCGAATGTTACCATTGATGATGAAGTGCTATTATTTGGCGGAGCTGAATTGCCAGTAGAGGAAATTGCTCAAATCATGGGAACGATTAATTATGAAATAGTATGTATGGTAGGAAAAAGAGTTCCTAGGTATTATATCAACAAGATGTCTTAAAAATGTATACTAATACAATACAGTCAATCAACGACCCACTCCACCTTTTTATATCTGGTGAGAGTGGGTCGTTAAGCTTATTGCTTTGAATGCTTGTCAGGAGAACTCGGGTACTGTAAGTCTTTTGATGGGAAGGTAGGAAATTAATAGAATCTGTCGAATATACTTCTAGAAATCAGTTGGAGGTGTTGGTGTGGTTGGTGAGAAGGATTGGGAGTTGTTTAAACAAAAGTTTAATGCGAAATCAAGCATTAACCTTAATGATTATAAACCGGCTCAGATGCAGCGACGGATTAATAATTTAATGACTCGGTATGGTGTGAATACATATGTAGAATTCTTTAACTTATTGGATAAAGATGCGAAGATGTACAAGGAATTTGTTGATTATATGACAATCAATGTAACAGAATTTTTCCGAACACCAGAGAAATTCTCTGAGCTGGAAAGTAAAGTACTGCCAGATTTATTAGCACAAAGTCCCAGACTTAATATTTGGAGTGCTGGCTGTTCGGTTGGTGCTGAGCCATATTCCTTAGCAATGATCTTAAAAGATATAACGCCAAATGTAAAACATCGAATTTTAGCGACAGATCTGGATGTAGAAATGCTTGCAAAAGCCAAAAGTGGTATATATACCAATACTGAATTCAAGAATATTTCTACTGGCAGAGCTTCTAAATATTTTAAACAAGCTGGTACTACCTATACGATTGATGAAGATATCCGCTCACGGGTAGAATTTAAACGTCACAATTTATTGCTCGATAAATTTGATACGGGATTTGATTTAATTTTATGTAGAAATGTAGTTATTTATTTTACCGAAGAGGCAAAAGATGGCTTATATCGAAGATTTTTAGGTGCTCTTAAGCCCGGTGGCGTATTGTTTGTAGGTGGTACGGAAGCCATCTTGAATTTCCGCGATATTGGCTTTAGCCAATACATGCCATTTTTTTATCGCAGACCTCTTTAACGTATAATTAGAGTGCTCCCCAGCTGGATAATAAACGAAAAGTACGCAGTAAATATTGCAGTAAGATTTTACTATTTGTGCGTTCCTCTATGGTTTGACCGGATGTAATGTCTACGGTTTTTATTGCTTGCTGGTGAACAAGAAAGACAATTTCACCAATCTTTTGCCCCTGATATACAGGGGCTTTTATTTGTTCTGGAAGAATAACATTGACGGTAACATGTTCATAATCTGCGGTTGGTACTACTACGCTTGCAGAATTACTCACTACCGCATCAATGAGGGGGCCAAGACCTCCTTCTACAGGGATCGATCCTAAAATATCACCTTTAACAGCATATTCATATAGTTCAAAAGCATCAAAGCCGTATTTTAATAATTGCATGGAGTCATACCAGCGGGAGTGATCATGAAGTACAACCGCGATTAATTTCTGATTTCCCCGGGTAGCGCTGGAAATTAGGCAAGGACCGGCCTGATTGGTGGTTCCTGTTTTGACCCCATCCGCCTCTTCCAACAACCATAATAGTTTATTGGTATTTTTGAGACTTTGATCGTGTTCTTTGCCTTTGCGATCAAGCCATTCAATATTTGTTTCTTTTGTGTTCACGATCATAGAAAAAATCGGATTGGTTAATGCATACCTGGCAATCCAGGCTAAATCAAAGGCTGTGGAATAATGGTTGACAGCAGTCAGACCATGGGGATTGACAAAGTGACTGTTGCCGGCATCCAGTGATTGGGCCTTATCATTCATAAGCATAACGAAATTTTCGACAGAACCAGCCAAATGCTCCGCAATCGCCACGGCTGCATCGTTGCCTGAACGCAGCAAAAGACCGATCACTAGTTCACGCATGGAAATGAGCTGACCTGTACTTAAATGCATGGAAGAACCGGATGTATTCGCAGCCCGGGCGCTGACCTTTACTTCTTCATCGAGTCGTCCGCTTTCAATGGCAATGATAGCGGTTAATACTTTTGTGGTACTGGCAGGAGCATTGCGAATATGACTATTCTTTTCAAAGAGAATTTGCCCTGTTTTTGCATCGATTAAGATGGCCGCCTGCGCCTCAATTTTGGGTGGTGCGCTATTGGCAATGGGTGTAAATAAGGTAAAGAATAGGCAAAATAGGAGTATGACGTTACGAGCAAATGGTATCCACATATGCATCCTCCTCGTGAATGGCTTTTATAGTATATTGCTGTTATGGCATAATCATGCAAAAACATAAAGCATATCTTTCTAGTCTTTTGCGTAATATCCATTGAGGTAGTGATAGGAGGTAAGGATGATATGAAGCAAGGAAGTTTAGTTTTTGCAGGCGTAATAGGAATTATTTTTTCTGCTGCTGTCATGGTAGATGGAGTTGTAAGGGATAATGATAAAGCAATACGAAAAGTTCCAACGACTCATAAAGTAGTTGCACTAACCGTGGATGATGGTCCACACAATATGATGACACCGCAGCTGTTAGCAGTTCTTAAAGAAAAAAATGCAAAAGTAACATTTTTTGTTCTAGGAGAACATGCTGCTGCTCATCCGGAAATCGTAGCACAGGAGGTAGCTGATGGACATGAAGTGGCCTCCCATGCTTATAAGCATAGGTTCTTATCCAAAATAAGTAAGGAAGAAATGATTGAAGAACTCGACAAGGCTGAAAAGGCAATTATGGCAGCTGCTCCGAAACCTGTATTATTTCGTCCTCCTGGCGGAGCCTACAATGATGCTGTAGTGGCAGAAGCAGAGCTGCGTGGCTATACGACGATCTTATGGTCAGTGGACCCTGGTGATTGGCGGCGGCCTAGTGCACATGCTGTTGTTGAGAACGTAATGAATCATGTAAAGCCTGGCAGCATTGTGTTATTGCATGACGGTCAGTATCCGCTGCCTACACCAGAGGCCCTTGGTATTATAATTGATAGACTTCGTGAGCAGGGTTACAGCATTGTTACAGTCAGTGAGCTATTGCAGTATTACGAAGTTCGTAATTAGAATGTGCTCAGCCCTTAGAGTGAAGCTTATTCAGAGTGTTGATAGGGTTCTAGATTCTGCCAGTGAGATTTGATAAGCTGATCAAACCTCACCATTGTAGCAGTGCGTTCGTTGCGCAGGCCTTGAATTGAGCTTAACAGATTTTGATTGAAAGCATAGACTTTATGCTTGGGTACGAGAAGGGGAGAAGAGTATTCTCGCAACTTTGTAGCTACTTTCATATTTACCTTAAGCTGTTTAATAACGACTCCCGGCTCTAATAAATCAGAGCCATCATAGCGATAAATAAGACAATTGGGCTGAATGCGGTCGATTACATTTTTGCATTCCCCGTCCATAACAATATCTGCATTGCAATCCGGGCAGTTTTTTGCCTGTGTGGTCATCCAAGTATGACAATTGGAACAAATCATTCCATCCATGTATACACCTCCTAGGACTAGTTTGTCCAATCCTAGATGGAAATATGAAATAATCGGTCAAGGTATTAATCTCCTAAAGGGAAGGTTATATCCTGGAAATAGAGAATAAGAAAAGTATTGAAAACGTCTTTATGGTCATGAAAAGGAGATGCAGCTATGATTTGGAATCAACAAGTTGAAACCTTGTCTCGTATGGATATGACAGCATGGCAATCTTATAAACTAACAAAAATAATAGAACGAGTATATGAAAAAAGCATCTTATACCAAATTCGCATGAAAGAATGTGGGCTGCTGCCAGAAAATATTACAAATCTGGACGATCTGAAAAAACTTCCCGTCACTACGAAACAGGATATAACAGCTAATTATCCTTATGGACTATTAACGATGCCAGTGAGTGGTGTTGCCTATATTCACGAAACGCTAGAGGCTCAAGACCATATTGCGGTGAGTTACACCCGAAATGATGTGGCTATGTGGAGTGAATTAATGTCCCGTATACTGGTTGCTGGAGGGGTGAATATGACCTCTGTTTTTCAATGGGTGGGTACTGCGAAAGAAAATGCACCCAGTTTAGGGGTGCATTTTGGAATACAGCAAATTGGCTCAACCTTACTGCCTGACAGTAGGAGCAGTATGCTCGCCCAGATACATGCAATCGAGGATTTTGGCATTACCTCTATATTTTCTACAGCTTCACATCTGCTCCAGCTTGCACAAGAAGCCGGTATGAATGGGTATAAATCTGCAGAATTACCATTGCAGAATATTTTCTGTGATAGTAATCTTGTATCCCAAAGTCAAGGTGAAAAAATTCAACAGATTTATGGGAAAAAACCAATCCAAGTTTATGGCATGTATGACATTTGGGGAATGGGGATCGCAGGAGAGTGCCATTGTGATGCTGGTTTGCATGTTCAAGAGGATTGTTTTTATCCTGAAATTCTACATCCTGTAAGTGGACAAGTTCTGCCTATCGGAGAAATCGGTGAACTGGTTCTTACCAGTCTGACATTGGAGGCGATGCCTCTTTTGCGTTTTACTACGGGCATGCTATGTAGTTTAGATGACAGCCCATGTGCTTGTGGACGGACGTTGATACGAATAAGGAAAGAAACAGAAAAAAATGATCTTTATCCATGTGGATAAAGATGGTAATGTCTACACCTCATGGCGTAGTAGTAAAACCTTCGGAAGCAGAAGATCTTGAATTAGAAGAAAGAGTGAAGGCTTTACTGAAAAAATAAAATGTACAAAGGGATCTTTAACCCTTTGTACATTCTTATATAAAGAATACACTTCGTCACTATTTCTTCGTGTTCTTTATATTTCTTCGCGTCTTCGCGGTTCAAAATGTTTTATTTTTTTAATAGTAATCGCCACTATCACGATATTGCTTTACAATATCAATAAGATGATTACTTTCTGTATGTTTTCCTAACAGTTCAAAAAAATGATGAGAATCTTCAAAACTGACACTCCAGGAAAAGGCCCCATCTGCAGTGTAATAAGCAAAAATGATTTCTTGCTCTAAGTCTTCTGGTATAATACCATCACCATCAGTGACTAAGGCGTAATCGCCGTTATTTAGTGTTTCATAAAGAAGAGCAGTACAGCCATCTTCAGTTTCTGTTTCATAAAAACCGAAAGGTTCATAAAAATCTAATACTGTGTTGTCACTCATTTTAAATCATCCTTTTATTATTAGTAGTAAGAGTATAACCAATTGTTAGTATTGGTATCTATGTATCCAGAAAAAATTGCTGGATACAGAAACTGGGATTTTAGATGGTGTTAGAATTCCAACTAAAATCAAGTCTTCTTTATCTTAAAATAGTAAGGCGCATTTGACAAGTAATTTTTGAGATAATCTTAGAGGTGTGATAAACTTTCAATAAACAATGCATGAAAAATGTATAATTTCGTTGTAAGGTACAGGAGTTGATTGATATGAAAATTTTAGTGGATGCAGATGCTTGTCCTAAAAATGCATTGCAGATTTGCATGGAACTGGGACGCAAATACCATATCCCTGTCTGGACGGTAGCTAGTTTTAATCACATGATTGTATCGGATCATCATGTGGTAGTAGGTAATAGTTCTCAGGAAGCAGATATTAAAGTCCTGAATCTGACACAAGCTAAGGATATCATTGTAACCCAGGACTGGGGGCTCGCAGCAATGATCCTGGGGAAAAAAGCGTATTGCTTAAGTCCGGTAGGGAGAAAATTTTCCAATGATACGATTGAATTTTTGCTGGAGGAGCGAGAGGTCAAAGCCAAATTGCGCCGTGGCGGCGGTCGAACGAAAGGTCCCAATAAACGAACGGCAGAAGAAGATAAACGGTTTTATCACTCCTTGGAAGAATTGTTGACTGACGCAGCCAGCTTGGATGCGTCCTTGCAATGATGATTTGATACTGATAATCGCAAGTTTTTGGTACTAGAATCAGCGTTTATGAGTTTTTTGGGGCAAAAGCACGGAATCGCGAAGGCACGAAGGGGCGAAGTTAATCGGTGGAGTGTTTGCTTCGTGTTCTTCCTATTCTTCGCGTCTTCGCGGTTCAAAAGGTCTTACTTTTAAAGGATGCGAAGCGTTTTTCTTAAAGGGGATATCAGGGAGTTGCTATAAATTGAGGTGTATAGGATGTTATCTTTTTATTTAACGGTCAGCGGCTATGGTGAGGCGGAAATTGAGATTCAAAAATCGCGATTTATTGCTTATGTACAACGTGCAGAGACAGAAGAAGCTGCAGTCGCTTTTATAGAACAAATTAAGAAAAAGCACTGGAATGCCACTCACAACTGTTCTGCATATGTAATAGGAAGGAATGATCAGTGGCAAAAAGCAGATGATGATGGTGAACCGTCAGGTACGGCTGGCAAGCCTATTTTAGAGATCATCAAGAAGAATCAATTAAAAGATACTGTGATAGTTGTTACGCGCTATTTCGGCGGCATTAAGCTGGGGGCGGGAGGTCTCATTCGTGCCTATGGCAAGAGTGCCAGCGCAGGTTTAAAAGCCGTAGGAATTACCCAGCGGCAAAATCACACCCGCATTGGGGTAGCGATTGACTATACGTTTTTGGGAATGCTGGAAAATCAGCTTAGGCTGCAAGGTTATCGAATTGAAGAAAAAATATTTACCGATACAATACGATTAATTGTATTAGAAAAAGTGGGACAAGAAGAAATTTTGGAGCAAAAAGTTATCGATTGGACGGCAGGCCAGGTTACATTGACCCGTGAAGGACAAGTCTATGTGGAGACGCCAGTTACTTGTGAGGAGTAGGTGACGTTATCTTTGCAGGAATTTTTAAAATATATCATCAAGAAGGTAAAAAAATAGCGGTAGGAGGTCGGATTGTGCGATTTTTACATACTTCAGACTGGCATTTAGGCAGGTTATTCCATGGCATTCATTTGACGAATGATCAAGCCCATGTACTGGATCAGTTTCTAGCTTTAGTACGGGAGAGTAAACCAGATGTGATTATTATTGCCGGAGATATTTATGATCGTGCCGTACCGCCTATTGAGGCAGTAGAATTATTAAACGAATTAATCTCGCAGATTTTAGTAGACTACAAGGTGCCTACGATTATGATTGCAGGTAATCATGACAGTGCAGAACGCCTGGGTTTTGGCAGTCGCTTATTATCGGCGCAAGGACTGTATGTAGCAGGGGCATTAACTCGGGAAATAGAACCGATTATTTTATATGATGAGCATGGACCTGTTTACTTTGCGCCACTTACTTATGGAGAACCAGCATTCGTTCGCGAACGTCTTTCTTGTCCTGATGTGGGAAATCATGAACAAGCAATGGAGGCGATGGTGCAGCATGTAATACGAAAAATTCCCAATAAAGCACGTTCAGTAGCCATTGCTCATGCTTTTATTGCAGGGAGCATGGAGAGTGAATCGGAGCGTCCTTTATCCATAGGCGGCAGTAGTATGGTAAATGGAGCTGTATTTCAGCCTTTTTGCTATACGGCTTTAGGGCATTTACATAATTCTCAGCAGGCAGGGAGTCCAAGCATTCATTATAGCGGATCACTGCTGAAATACTCTTTTGCCGAAGCTTCTCAGCGAAAAGGTATTCATTTAATCGAAATGGATAAAGTCGGGGGTATCACCGTTGAGAGAATTTCCCTAGCCCCTCGTCGTGACGTTCGTTGTATAAAAGGCTATTTTAAAGATATCCTGGATCATTCCATTGATGAAGGGAACCAGCAGGATTATGTATCGGTAACGCTGCTAGATGAAATGCCAATCTTAGATGCCATGGGGAAACTGCGTGAGAAATATCCGAATGTACTGCAGATCGAAAGTCCGCGTTTTTTGAAAAAGGGTGTGCTGAGCGGCTTGCCTAGGGATCATCGTAAACTTAGTGAAAAAGAACTATTTGCGGCCTTTTATCATCAGATGACTGGAGAAAATATGACGCAGGAGCAGCAGATGCACTTAGTTCATGTGATTGAAACCGTATACCGTGAGGAACGGGAGGCGATTCTATGAAACCATTATGCTTAACCATGACGGCTTTTGGCCCCTATGCCCAGCAGCAAAAACTTGATTTCAGGGAATTGCAGGATCGGACATTTTTCTTGATTCATGGCCCTACAGGATCAGGAAAAACAACCATTTTAGATGGTATATGCTTTGCCTTGTTTGGTGATGCCAGCGGCACGCAGCGTGAAGGAAAATCCATGCGCAGTGATCATGCCGATAGTGCTGTAATTACAGAAGTGATTTTTGATTTTGCGATTGGCGAAGCTTGTTATCAAGTAAAACGAATTCCAGAGCAGGAGCGGCCTAAGAAACGGGGAGAAGGCACCACCACCATGCTGGCACAAGCCGAATTGTGGAGTATGCCTTTAGTGGGTGAACCCATTTTGCTGGCAGCGAAATGGCTGGACGTTACGAAGCAGATTGAAACACTGCTGGGCTTTAAAAGCAGCCAATTTCGTCAAGTTGTGCTGCTGCCCCAAGGTGAATTTCGTAAATTATTAACCGCTAACTCCAATGAACGGCAAGAAATTATGCAGGCATTATTTAAAACAGACCTATATCAAAGGATTGAGGAAAAATTAAAGGACAAGGCTCTACTGCTAAAAAAAGCAAGTGAAGAACAGAGCAAACAGCGTCAGTGGATTTTGCAGGAAGCCGGCGTAGCGCAAGAGTATGAACTGCTGGATTCTATACAGCAAAATGAAAGGGAAGTAGAAAACGTACTCGTTCAGATCAAAAGTATCAGTGAAGAATTAAAAAGCGCTCAACAGGCTGTGAATCAAGGGGCAATCATACAAGGGAAAATTCAAGAAAAACAAAAAGCAGAGCAATTATTTGCAACGCTTACGGAGCAAAAGCCGGTCATCGAAGAAGAACGAGCAGGTCTTCTGCGGGCAACGGCGGCAATGGGTTTGTTCGATGCAGAAAAGAATCAATCGAACTATGCTCAGGAGGTACTGTCCTTGGAAGAGAACTGTAAGACTTATAAGGCTGAGCTGGATATGGAGATGCAGAAGCTGAAAGAAGCGCAGCAGCGGTTTGAAATGGAGGCGGCTAAAGAAGAAGAACGGGAAAAGCTGGTTCGGCAAATCATCCATTTACAGCAGATTGAGGATAAAATCAAACTACTGGAAAAGGCCTTGAATACAGCAACGATCAGAAAAAGTGAATTGCAGCAGGCAGCAAAGAAGAAAGAAGCTGTTGAACTTGAATATACGAAGATACAAGAAAAGATGGACCATATCATCCTGGAAGAACAGAAAGTTGTTCAACTTGCCTTAGAAGTGGGCAGCAGGGAAGTACAATGGCAGCATGCCCAAGGATTGCTTACGAAAAGTAGACTTTTAGAGGAACACAGGAAAAAATTTATCCAGCTTGAGCAGCAAGTTTCTGCTTCGGAGCTGAAGCTGGCAGCGCTTGAGAAAAACTATGCAGCAGCTAAAAGCAGTCTCACCACATTGCAGCATGAATGGATGCAAGGGCAGGCAGCTTTCATGGCAAGCACCCTGGCAGCAGGGGAGAGCTGCCCTGTCTGTGGCTCAGCGGATCATCCTAAATTGGCCGCTCCTAGAGGAATCATGCCGAAGGAAAATCAATTAAAAACAGCTCAAAAGCAAATGGAATTTGTAGAACAAGAAAGAGATACCTGCCGCAGTCAGCACCGTTTGCTGCAAACCGAGAGGGATACATGGGAAAAACGGATTGCCGATCTTGCTGGGGAACTGAAAGAGCAAGCTGCATTACCTTTGCCAGAGTTAGGTTTAAGAGTTCAGGCTTTGCGTGAAAAGTATGAGCAGGCTTTGGCTGGAGAAGAGCAGGCCAGGAATATAACCAAACAGTTGGAACAGTTAAGGAAGCAACATGAAGATCTGCACAAGGAATTCATTCAGGTGCAAGAAGTGTGGCGTCAGGCAGAACAGTCTTTTACAGCCGCAGAAACCATAGTGGCAGAAAGGCGTCTGGCGATACCCGAGGAGCTGCAAGGGATGGGGAAATTGGCAGCAGCCCTAAAAATTGCCCAAAATAAGCAAGAGCAATATAAAGCAGCCTGGGAACAAGCCCAGCAGCATGTACAGCAGGGAAAACAGCGGGTAACTCAAAAGCAGACACTATTGGAAAATACCAACTATCGCTTAACAGAGAGCAAGATAAAATACGAAGAGGAACAAAACTATTTTGTAAAACGAGTAGCAGCAGCTGGATTTGTGGATCAGCAAGACTATGAGAATGCGAAAAAGAGTCCAGAGAGTATGAGTCTTACTGCAAAGAAAATTGCTGCCTTTGATTCAGAATTTGGTAAAGCCACTTTGTTTCTGGAACAGGCTGCCCAGGCAGCGGAAAATCTGGAAGTACCGGATATGCTGGGGTTGCAGCAAGTAGTTACAACTATGCAACATCGATATAATGATATGTTTGCTGCACATACGAATCTAGAGGCACTTCTAAAACGTCAGCAAGCTTGGTTGAAAAAGATTAGTCAAGTGGATGAAGCCTTAGGGACATTGGAGGTCCAATATGCTGTGGCAGGGCGTTTGGCAGAGGTGGCTAACGGCAGCAATGAGCACAAATTAACGCTGCAGCGATTTGTCTTGGGAACCTTATTAGAAAATGTAATTGTGGCAGCGAATGAGCGTTTAAAAATGATGAGCCGCAGCCGTTATTCCCTGCAGCGAACCTTAGAACGAGCCAGAAAAAACGCTGCTGGTGGTTTGGATCTAGAGGTTTTTGACAACTATACAGGCATTGCCAGAGGCGTGGGGACCTTATCCGGGGGTGAGACTTTCTTAGCATCTTTGTCATTAGCCTTGGGTTTAGCTGATGTTGTTCAGTCCTATGCAGGCGGCATACATTTAGATACAATTTTAGTAGATGAGGGCTTTGGTACTCTTGATCCAGAATCCTTAGATTTTGCGATCAAGGCTTTAATCGATTTGCAGCAGGGGGGGCGACTGGTGGGGATTATTTCTCACGTTCCTGAACTAAAGGAAAGAATAGATGCTCGCTTAGAAGTTATGGCAACAGAAAGAGGCAGTACAGCCTGTTTTAAAATTGGTTAATTTTTATAGATTTTGGTTATTTTATCTATATACCATGTTGTATGTTAGCCATAAGCAGGAAAAGGGCGATAAATGACGAAATGTGAGTAAGATAAACGATAAATCGAGAAGGGGTTTCAAGGATGACGACAAATACGACAATTTCTTCAAACTTTATTGAAAATATTATCAATGAAGATTTGAAGAACAATAAAAATAATAAGAGGGTACATACCCGTTTTCCACCAGAACCCAATGGGTATCTGCATATTGGTCATGCAAAGTCCATCTGTCTTAATTTTGGGATTGCTCAGGATTATAACGGCTTATGTAATTTGCGCTTTGATGATACCAATCCAAGTAAGGAAGAAGTCGAATATGTTGAATCCATTCAAGAAGATGTAAAATGGCTGGGATTTGATTGGGACGATCGTATGTTTTATGCTTCTGACTATTTTGAACAGCTTTATGAATGTGCCGTTCAATTGATAAAAGCAGAAAAGGCTTATGTTTGTGACTTGAATCCCCAGGAAATGCGGGAATACCGGGGGACTTTGACTGAACCAGGAAAAAACAGCCCTTATCGCAGTCGTTCGGTAGCAGAAAATCTAGAACTATTTGATGGTATGAGAGCCGGAAAATTTGCCGATGGCTCTAGGGTATTGCGAGCCAAAATTGACATGGCATCGCCAAATGTAAATATGCGTGATCCTATTTTATATCGTATTATGCGAGCTGAACATCATCGTACAGGTAATACCTGGTGCATATATCCTATGTATGATTTTGCTCACCCTATTTCCGATGCCTTAGAAGGAATTACTCATTCCATTTGCACCTTGGAGTTTGAAGATCATCGTCCATTATATGATTGGCTGATTTCTTCTCTTGAGATGGAAAACCGTCCTCAACAGATTGAATTTGCACGGTTGAATGTTACCAATCTGGTAATGAGTAAAAGAAAGCTTAGGATGCTGGTGGAAGAAGGTTTGGTGGATGGCTGGGATGATCCGCGGATGCCAACGATTTCTGGGCTGCGCCGTCGCGGTTATACGCCGGAAGCCATTCGTGATTTTTGTGAACGCATTGGCGTAGCCAAAAGCAATAGTACTGTAGATATTGCGATGCTGGAGCATTGTATCAGAGAAGATCTAAACAGTAAGGCTTTGCGAGCGATGGCAGTGCTGCGTCCATTGAAAGTAGTCATTATCAATTACCCGGAAGGGCAGGTAGAGGAACTGGAAACCGAGAATAATCCAGAGCAGCCTGATATGGGCAATCGTAGTATTCCTTTCTCACGGGAGATCTATATTGAGCAGGATGATTTCATGGAAATCCCAGTTAAGAAATTCTTCCGTTTGGCTCCCGGACAGGAAGTGCGTCTGAAAAATGCTTATTTTATTAAATGTGAAGAAGTGATTAAAGACCCGGAAACTGGTGAAGTGACAGAATTACACTGTACATATGATCCTGAAACCAAAAGTGGTACAGGAACAGCAACTCGCAAAGTGAAAGGGACGCTGCACTGGGTTTCTGCTGCCCAGGCTGTTAAGGCTGAGGTGCGATTGTTTGAGTATTTACTTGCAGAAGAAGAGACCGATCAAGGTGAAAAAGACTTCAAAGATGATATCAACCCCAATTCTTTGGAGAGACTTACATCTTGCATGCTAGAACCTAGCTTACTTCAAGCTACCCCTGATCAGCGTTACCAATTCATCCGCAACGGCTACTTCTGTTTGGATGCGAAGGATTCTACGGCAGAGTTACCTGTTTTTAATCGTATTGTAGGATTGCGTGATTCCTGGGCAAAAGCGCAAAAAGCGTAAAAGATAAAGAGCTCGTCAACGAAGTGGCGGCTCTTTATTTTTTGTCTTACCATAGTGTTCTTCGAAGTTCACATCATCCCTAGACCATGTAATACATGCAGCAAAAAAAGGGAAACTGCAATAAAGAGAAGAGCAAAAAATCCTAATTGTAGTTCCAACATGTTATGAACTCCTTTTCTTTGTAATTTATAAAAGGAATAACTTATATACGTAGTATTATTTTGTCCCGGAAAATAAAAAAATGTACATTTTTTTATTTTCACAAAAGAAAGCCTATTCCGAACTTACAGGAATGGGCTTTCTATACAATCAAAATAAAGATTTAAAGTAATCAAGAAAATATTGGATTTTTTTAACGTAAATAGCTGCAATTCTTTGTAATTGAATGATCTTGGATCACGACTGTTCTTAAATGGGAATAAAGGTTATGTATTTTATAAAACTTTTCTTGCACACTAGACAAGAAAGGTTTAAAATAAAATTCGCAGCAAAAAAAAATGCAAAAGATTGGGGCGGTGATAGTGAATTTCATGAAAAGAAAGATTTCGATTGTTGGTGTACCAATGTGGTTGGGACAGACTCGCTATGGTACCAACTTAGGACCGCAGGGTATCCGTTGTGCAGGGTTAATGGATCGTCTAAAAGGTATCGGACAGGATGTCGTAGATGAAGGTAATCTTTCTATTGGCATTACAGGATGCTTTAGACAAAGCGGCGAGAATATTAAAAATGTAAAAACCCTTGTTGATTCAAGTGAAAAATTGGCAGCAAAGGTTTCAAATATTATACAAGAAGGGCGCTTTCCCCTTGTTTTAGGCGGAGACCACAGCATTGCCATGGGGACATTAGCTGGTGTTGCAAAACATTATAAAAATATTGGTGTCATTTGGTACGATGCTCATGCTGATATGAATACGCCTGAAACATCCCCGACTGGCAATATTCATGGCATGCCTTTAGCAGCCAGTATGGGATTAGGTCATTCGGCTTTGACGAATATTGGAGGCTACCAGGGAAAAGTGAAACCGGAGCATATTGTGTTGATTGGTGCTCGGGATGTGGATCAAGGGGAGCAGCAGCTCATTGAGGAAAGAAATATAAAAATGTACACTGCAAATGATGTAAAACGACTGGGCATAGAAGCGGTCATCGCCGAGTCAGTACGTTATTTATCAGAACGTTGTGATGGAATCCATTTGAGCTTTGATGTAGATGGTATTGATCCTGCAGAATTCCCGGGAGTAGGGACTCCCGTTGCCAATGGCCTTAGCTATAAAGAAAGTCTGCAGGCCGTACGGTTATTAGCGGCAGCTGATAATCTGATTTCCGCGGAATTTGTAGAAGTCAATCCATTGCTGGATAAAGATGATATGACGGCTCGTCTGACCGTTAACCTGATTGGGGCATTATTTGGTGAGACTGCTAAAAGCAAACAGGTGCAAAGAGCAGATCGAAAAAGAAGCGCTGAAGCAATATAACAAGTTAGGTTTGGCTCTAAGAGTTGCTTTAGGACTTTTATATGGCTCTCAATGAGATACATTTCACAAAACAATGAGAAGAGTTCACTTTAATTAAGGAGTGGACTCTTCTTTTATCGGTATAGAGAGTCTTCACGGAGAACGGTAAATACAGAGAGCCACAGGGATGCTATATTTCCCGGTAAATGGAAAGGAAAGCAGGAATATTATTGGTCATGTCGAAAAAAGATAAAACAGGATTCTATAATATCGAACTAAGGAAGGTTGCATTCTTATGACGAATAAACAGCTTGGTGAAGGGGAAAAGCATATTCAATCTGTATTTAGGGCACTAAAGATATTAGAGTGTGTAGCAGAGCATGGTAACCTTATCAGTTTAACTGAAATCAGCAAAAAGATGGAATTAAGCAAGAGTACCGCACATGGGTTGATTGCTACTTTAGAAAGGTACGGCTATATGCAGCAAGATTCTGTAACTGGGAAGTATTCACTTGGTTTGAGAATTTTTGAATTAGGCCAGGCTTATGTTTCAAATCTTGATTTACGAGAAATCGCATTACCGGACTTGCGGGAACTTTCCTTACATTATCAGGAAACGGTCCATCTTGCAGTATTATCGGGGGAAGATGTCGTTTATATTGATAAAGTGGATGGCTCTCGCTCTATTGGTATTCGATCTCGCATTGGCGGTCGAAATCCAGCATATTGTACTGGTGTTGGCAAAGTCTTATTGTCGGGCTTAAGTGAGCGTCAAATAGAAGAAATGTACGCAAATCGAGAATTACAAAAATATACAAAAAATACAGTTGTAGATTTGGCAGCTTTGGTAGATCAAATTCGTCAGGCTAGAGAATTAGGATATGGTTTTGATATGGAGGAAATTGAGCTGGGTCTAGGATGTGTTGCAGCACCGGTCAAAGATAGCCAAGGCACAATTATAGCGGCTATTAGTCTTTCTGGACCATCAAGTCGTCTGCTCAATATGGAGGAGATTGCGAAAGATGTAGTAAGGACAGCTAAGAAAATTTCGATGAGATTGGGGTATAAGGAGTAATCTTCAGCCGATCTGTTTAATGATACATTTGTCAAGAAAGGGATTGATTCAGTTGGAGCTATAACTCCAACTGAATCAATAATAATCACCCCTAAATTAATATTTATTACAATAAATACTTAAATTAGTATTGACACTAAACCCTTAGTTAGGATAAAGTAAAAGCATAATATTAAAAAAACAGAACTTGGTTCGACAATATAGAACTACGGTGATTTACATGGCAAAGTTAAACAATAAATTATTCATTCTACTAAAATGGTATAAAAGATTATTTTTTTGTGGAATAATATGAACCGAGTTCGACAATGTAGTACTGAACGCTGTTTCTAAATTTAAGTAATGGAAAGGATGGCTTGTTTTGGAACAAAAAAAACTAAGAGCGGCAATCATCGGACCAGGTAATATTGGTATTGATCTGATGATGAAGATTAAACGAAGTAACGTATTGGAATTGGTACTAATGGCAGGTATTGTATCCGGCTCACAGGGATTGAAAATGGCTGAGGAATCTGGTATTGCGACAACTACACGGGGTATTGATGGTGTAATTGAATTTGGCGATCTTGATATTGCCTTTGATGCTACAGGGGCTAATCCTCATATGAAACATGCTCCGCTGCTGAAACAAGCTGGTATTTTTGCTGTAGATTTGACTCCGGCCGCTGTAGGCCCTTATATTGTTCCTGCAGTGAATATGGATAGCCAGCTGTTAACTGCACACAATGTAAATATGGTGACCTGTGGTGGACAGGCAACGGTTCCCATTGTGAATGCAATCAATCAAGTTACGCCTGTAGAATATGCGGAAATTGTAGCCACCCTTAGCAGTCTAAGTGCAGGACCTGGTACCAGGCAAAACATTGATGAATTTACCCAGACTACTAGAAATGCCTTAATTAAAGTGGGAGGCGCACAAGATGCCAAAGCAATTATTATCTTGAATCCTGCTGATCCTCCCATTATGATGCGTAATACAATTTATACGAAATGTGATACAGCAAAGATTGCCGATATTATCAAAGCAGTAGAAGATATGATACGTAAAGTACAACAATATGCTCCAGGATATAAGCTTAAAGTATCACCTTACGCAGATGGTGATAAAGTGGTGACGGTTGTGGAGGTCGAAGGGGCCGGAGATTATTTACCTAAATACTCTGGGAATCTTGATATTATCACATCGGCAGCAGTAACTGTAGCGGAGCGGTATGCCAAATTAAAACACGAGGGGGCTATGTAATGAAATCAATACGCATCATTGATAGCACTTTACGAGATGGAATGCATGCTGTCAGTCATCAATTTACTCCAGAGCAAATGGCAATGATTGCTGGCAAGCTGGATGAAGCCGGTGTAGATACCATAGAAGTAGGTCATGGAGATGGCTTAGGGGGATCTTCTTTTCAATATGGTTTTAGCAAAGCGGCTGAAAAACAATATTTAAAAGCAGTTTCAGAAGCTTTAACAAAGACAAAACTGGCAGTGTTATTAATTCCTGGAATTGGCACGGTAGAAGATTTAGAAGTCGCGATGGAATATGGTGTAAAAACCGTTCGGGTTGCTACCCACGTCACAGAGGCGGATGCTGGTGAGCAGCACATAAAATTTGCGAAAAAGAGCGGATTAGAAGCAATTGGCTTTCTTATGATGTCTCATATGGCACCGCCTGAAAAAGTCTTGGAACAGGCAAAATTATTTGAAAGCTACGGTGCTGATACGGTGTATATTACAGATTCAGCTGGAGCGATGTTACCTCATGATGTAAGGGCTAGAATTGGTCTTGTTTCCAAAGAATTATCAGTTCCTATTGGATTTCATGCTCATAACAATCTTGGATTGGCGGTTGGGAATACATTAACAGCCATTGAAGCTGGTGCTGCATCTGTTGATGGTACGGTTTGCGGTCTGGGAGCAGGCTCTGGAAATTCTCAGTTGGAAGCATTAATCGCAGTATTAAATAAAGGCGGTTATAACACAGGTGCTGACTTGTATAAATTGATGGATTTAAGCAGAGAGGTAGAAGGATTGATGCATCGTCCTCAAACAATTAATTCGGACTCCCTTGCAATCGGCTATGCTGGAGCCTATGGAAGCTTCTTGCTGCACAGCCGTCGTGCTGCTGAAAAGTTTGGCGTTGACGCGAGAGAAATTTTATTAGAGCTAGGCAGACGAAAAACTGTCGGCGGACAAGAAGATATGATTATTGATGTAGCCATTGAATTGGCAAAATCAAAGCCATCGAAGTAACTGATGATAAAAAAAGCAAAAAAATGCGTTTAAATAGGAAAATGAGAAGGGGTGTTTTTTGTGAAATTCCGTAGTAACGATATTCTAGAGAAACCTGATTGGTCTTTTAATCGTAGTGTTTTTAAATCCGTAGGATACTCTGATAACGATCTTGCCAGACCTGTCATCGGAATCGCCAACTCCTGGAACGAATTAGTTCCAGGGCATGCCAATCTGCGGCAGGTTGCAGAACATGTGCGTAAGGGAATACACAGAGCTGGCGGCTCTGTGGCAGAGTTCGGTGTTATTGGAGCATGTGACGGAACAGCCCAAGGACATGCTGGAATGCATTACATCCTGCCGTCGCGGGATTTAATTGCAAATGACATTGAGGTTATGGTTGAAGCTCATCGTCTAGATGGGATTGTGCTGCTGGGTTCATGTGACAAGATTGTTCCTGGAATGCTGATGGCTGCCGCTCGCTTAAAAATACCGGCCATTTTTCTGCCAGGCGGACCCATGTTGGGTGGAGTTGAATTCGATGGTCGAAAATCCGATCTAACTACCATGTCGGAAGCATTGGGTATGCTTAAAAGCGACAAAATTGATGAAATTGCTTATGACCATATGGAAGAACTTTGCGGTCCATCTTGCGGATCTTGCGCATTTTATGGAACGGCAAATACGATGTGCTGTCTGGCAGAAGCGCTGGGGATGTCTGTTCCCGGAGGGGCGTTGGTACCTGCAGTCTACGCCGATCGCTTGCGATATGCAGAAGAAACAGGCAAGACGATTGTAAATCAGGTATATAACCAAATTACAGCAGATAAGATTATCACCGAGCAGTCTTTGGAAAATGCAATTCGTGTTCTGATGGCTACAGGTGGATCGACAAATGCGGTGCTGCATCTTTCCGCTATTGCAGCAGAAGTGGATATTACAGCGGAGACCATGATGGATGCTTATCACAGGCTCAGTGAATCCACCCCGCAAGTGGCAAAAGTCAATCCAGCTTCTAAATACAATATGGAGGATTTTTATAAAGCTGGCGGCATTCCAAAAGTAATGCAGGAAATTCATTCCCTTTTGCACTTAGACAGCATTACCGTAACAGGAAAAACGGTTAAGGAAAATCTGCAAAGCTATAAGTTTAAGTATCCATTTGATACCAATGTAATACGCAGCTTTGCTGATCCATTTAGTAATTTAAAAGGGTTGGCCATTTTAAAAGGAAACTTAGCTCCTAATACTGCTGTTACCAAGCCGGCAGCGATTGATCCGCAAATGCACTTATTCACAGGACTTGCTCAAGTTTTCGATTCAGAAGAGTTAGCGGAGGAAGCAATACTGGGCGGTAAAATCAAGGAAGGCGATGTCGTTGTAATTCGTTATGAGGGTCCTAAGGGCGGTCCTGGAATGCGAGAAATGTATAAAGCAATGAAGTATATGTACGGCATGGGACTGGCGAAGAAGACTGCTTTGATAACCGATGGACGTTTCTCAGGGACCAATAATGGCTGCTTTGTAGGTCATATATCACCGGAAGCTGCTGAAGGAGGTCCGCTGGCTATTGTAGTAAATGGTGATACGATTACCATTGATATCCCCAATGGTAATTTGCACCTTCATGTATCAGAAGAAGAAATCCAAAAAAGGCTAAAAACGTGGCAGCGTCCTAAACCTAAGTTTACGAAAGGCTATCTTGCCATTTACTCCAAATTGGCAAGCTCTGCTGATAAGGGAGCCGTCATTAAAATTTAAATGTGCAAAATTAATTGAATTTTCGCCATTATAGTAAATTTTCCCATAAGAAGAGGTGCAGGATTAGGACTTGCACCTCTGGTTAAAAAAGCAATTTTAAAAATTAGGGGGATGGATTGTGAACGAACAAATACAAGAAAAAGATATTGTCAACAAGGTTTCCTGGAGGCTGATTCCTTTTCTAGTGGTATCCTATTTATTGTGTTTTGTGGATCGGGTAAATCTTGGCTTTGCAGCGTTAACCATGAATACAGAGTTTGGTTTTACGGCAACGGTTTTTGGCTGGGGCGCAGGAATTTTATTTATCGGATATTTTTTCTTTGGGGTACCCAGTAATTTGGCATTACAAAAATATGGCGCTCGAATTTGGATTTCTCTCATTATGATTGCTTGGGGACTATTGTCCGCCTCTATGGCTTTTATTCAAGGAACTGCTAGTTTCTTAGCATTGCGTTTTGTGCTGGGGGCTGCAGAAGCTGGTTTCTTTCCAGGAGTCATTCTCTATCTGACCTATTGGTTCCCTGCCCAGCATAGGGGTGTCATTATTTCAAGATTTATGTTTGCTCAACCTATCGCACTTATGATTGGATCTGCCGTATCAGGATGGATTCTGGGGATGGATGGCTACATGGGCGTAGCTGGCTGGAAGTGGCTATTTATTCTCGAAGGTCTCCCCTCATCCTTATTAGGATTGGTTGCGTTACGATATCTTACTGATACTCCAGCTCAGGCAGCTTGGCTTAAGCCTAATGAACGTCAATGGCTGCAGTCCAAGCTTGATCAGGAGCGAGCAAGTGTAGAAGCAAAATCTGGCCCTAAGAATAGCATTTTAGAAACGATGTCAAATGTGAGAGTGATTCTCCTTGGAATTATTTATGTATGTATGGTAATTGGAATTTACGGTATTAATCTGTGGATGCCGCAGATTGTTAAAGAGTTTGGTAATCTTACTTCCAGTCAAATTGGCTTAGTGAGTGCAATTCCATTTTTAGCTGCTGCAATTGGTATGCTGTTAATTGGAATTAGCTCCGATAAATATCAAGAGCGTAAGTGGCATGTGACCATCTCGATGGTAGTAGCTGGTTTTAGCTTAATGGCTAGTGCTTATTTCCATAGCAGTCCCAATTTAGTAATTTTCTTTTTATCTTTGTGCAGTATTGGACTTTACGGATGCATGCCAATTTTCTGGACAATACCTCCCACTTTCTTAGCAGGAACTGCTGCAGCAGCAGGTATCGCCTTTATTAACTCCATTGGTAATCTTGGAGGTTTTGTTGGCCCTTTTGTTGTTGGCTGGGTTAAAGATATCACAGGCAACTTTGGCAGTGGTTTAATCTTTATGGGTTCATGCGTATTAATAGGAAGTCTCATAGCCTATCTGGTTTGCAAGAAAATGGAGCAAACCGCAGCACAGGAGCGTCTTAGCTCGCAGGTAGCTCAATCTGATAAAAATTAAAAATAATATTGTTTCTGTAACGTTCAGAGTATTCCGGATTTCGATATAAAAAGTAAGATGGCTTTATGCTGTCTTACTTTTTGTTTTACATAAAAGGAGTTTAAATTTATAGCGTTATTTAATTATTATTAAATAAAAAAAATTCTGAAAACGAAGCAGGAAACTATGAAGATATGTCAAATGAATAATGGAGAAAATATTCTTGGAAATGAAATTTGATGAAGATTATCTCCAAGATGTGGAGGTGGATTCCTTGCCATTATTCTCACGTATTCGCCTGCAAAGCAACCGTTTGACACCTGCTCAAGAGCGAATTGTTCACTATTTGCAAGAACACGCTCAAGAGGTACTGACAATTCCCATTAATGAACTGGCGGATCGCTGCCAGGTGGGTGATGCCACTGTGATTCGCTTCTACCGATTGCTAGGGTATGAGAGTTATCCGATGTTTCGTATTGCGCTGTCGAAAGAGTTGTCGGAAAGTGAAATACGCCCAATTTATGAAGAAGTGGAGATTCAAGATCAATTACCGGATGTAATTCGAAAAGTGATTGATTCTTCTTTGCAAGGGATTTCAGATTTAGAAAAACAGATTTCTCTGCCTGCCTTAGAAGATATAATTCATCACCTTAAAAATTCGTCTCATATTCATGTTATTGGTTTAGGTGCTTCTGGTGTTGTTGCCCAAGATGTGATGCACAAGTTGATGCGCTTAGGGTTAAAAATTAATGTTTATACCGATTCTCATTTGATGACCATCGCTGCATCTGTAGCTCACCAGGATGAGATTTTCTTTGCCATCTGTCATTCTGGAGAAACTACGGATATCCTTCGTACATTAGAACTAGCAAAAAAACAAGGCTGCTACACTTGTGCGGTGACTAGCTCTATAAAGTCCAGTATCACCCATATGGTTGATGCATACCTGCTAAGCTGCACTCGAGAAACCAAGATGCGTTCCGATGCAATGATTTCTCGTATTGTTCAGTTAGTTGTCATTGATATTCTATATGTCAGATTGGCCCTAGAGATTGGGGATGCAGCGATGGAAAGAGTGAATAAGTCCCGCATGGCTTTGAAGGCGTGCAGAAATCCTTCCCGCTAAAATGCCATGCCTAATTACTACTAGAAGGAGGAATTTTATTTGAGTATAGAAGCAAAATCCATGATTATCATTGCAGATGATTTGACAGGTGCCAACGATACAGGAGTGCAATTTGCAGTTCAGAGCCTGCATACTGAAATTCTGTTAGAGGGAACAAGCTTATCTGAAGAATTGGAAGCTGCTATCGTAGTTGTCGATACCAACAGCCGTGCTATTGGAGCAAAAGAAGCATATCAGAAAGTACAAAAGATTGTTAAGCAGGCACAGCAGGCAGGCTTTAAAAATTATTATAAAAAATTGGATTCCACTTTACGGGGGAACATCGGTATTGAGCTGCAGGCTATCCTTGATTTTGGATTTCATGATTTCGCATTAGTCATGCCTGCATTTCCTAAAAACGGAAGGACGACTGTAGGCGGACATCATCTGTTGCACGGCGTACCACTTTCGGAAACGGAGGTCGGCAAAGATCCTAAAACTCCCGTTTCAGAATCCGTTTTGCCTGCGTTATTGCGGCAGCAAACAAGCATCTTAGTCGGTCATATTGGTATCTTTGAGCTGTCCCGGGGAGAAGATGCGATTGCTGCTGCTATACAGCATCACCTGGCACAAGGGTGTAGAATCATAAGCTGTGATGCGTGGCAAGAAGAACATTTCCAACTCGCAGCTGGAGCAGCATTTCGTATATCTCAGAACGTTTTATGGGCAGGTTCAGCTGGTCTTGCCGAATGTCTGCCTCAGTTGTTTGGCTGGAATGAAAAGTATTTTTTGTCGGCGCCCAGCCTTGTAATCGTGGGCAGTATCAGTTCTGTTACAAGAGGACAAATTCGGCAGCTTCTGGGCAAAGGGCACGAACTGGTTGAGGTCGAAATTGCCGATTATCTTCCTTGGCAGGAAAATCGAGCCATGCCGCACTTGCAAAAGGCATTGTCCCTACTTAAAAGGGGGAAGAATGTAATCCTTGCATCCGGATATCAGCCCGAGGCAGTTGAAAGAGCGAAAGCAGCCGGCGAGAGACTCGGTATGTCACCCTTAGAAGTAAGTCAAAGTGCTGCACAGATTCTCGGCTTTATAGGTGCTGCAATCCTGCACCAGCAAGAAGTCACTGGCGTTGTTCTCACGGGAGGAGATACCGCTGTTTCCGTCTGCCATGCTCTTGGTGTAAAGGGAATTCGCATCTTAGAGGAAGTAGCGCCAGCTATTCCCCTGGGGAAAATGGTAACTCAGGAAGGAAAAACTCTGTGGGTCGTCACCAAAGCAGGTGCCTTTGGTAACCCTGATGCCTTAGTAAATGCAACACAAAAGCTCACAGAAAGGAAGGTAGGACAATGAAACAGGGAGTAGAACGTCCGATTCTGGCAATCACCATGGGGGATGCTGCGGGGTGTGGTCCTGAGATTATTGTAAAAGCTCTTACAGATGAAAATATCCATTCTACATGTCGCCCACTGGTTTTTGGTGACACGAACCGGATGAAGCTGGCAGCCAGCATTCTGAAAAGTCCCCTTAAGATTGCAAGTATAGCAGACCTTCAAGAAGGCAGTTATCAGACAGGGGTGATTGATGTTCTTGATTTTGCGAATATTCCCCATGATCTTCCTTTTGGGCAGGTCGATGGGCGCTCTGGGCATGCGGCTTATACCTACATTGAAGCTGCTATAGAAAAAGCAATGGCAAATAAGGTGGATGCTATTGTTACGGCTCCGATCAACAAAGAAGCTTTGTATATAGGCGGTCATCATTTTCCCGGACATACAGAGATTTTAGCTCAACTTTCTAATACCAAAGATTATGCCATGATGCTTTCCGGTGATGAACTGCGAGTCATTCATGTTACAACTCACGTATCCATGCGTGAGGCAGCAGACCTAATCAAAAAAGAACGTGTACTGCGAATCATTCGTTTGGCAGATCGTACCTTGCGCCTGTTAGGATTAGAGCAGCCAAGAATTGCTGTTGCAGGCTTTAACGCCCATGCAGGAGAAAACGGATTATTCGGGCGGGAGGATGTGGACGAGATTTCCCCTGCTGTAGCAGACGCTCAACAAGAAGGCATAGACGCTGTAGGTCCGATTCCTCCTGATACAGTATTTTTTCGCACCGTACGCCGCAAAGAATTTGATATCGTTGTGGTCATGTATCATGATCAAGGTCATATACCACTGAAGCTCCTTGGTTTTGACAATGGCGTTAATGTGACTGTGGGATTGCCGTTCCTTCGTACATCTGTAGACCATGGTACGGCCTTCGATATTGCCGGAAAAGGGATTGCAGATGGCAGCAGCATGACCGCCGCCATTCATTTTGCCGCTCAAATAGCGAAAGGCGCGCGTAAACCTTAGTTGGCAGATAAGCCAAATTCAGCGATAAGAAAGGATGATTATCCATGTCAAATGTAAAAGTAACAATGCCTTATGGACAAGAGAACATTGAAGTATCTCTTCCTAGAGAAAATCTGATTGGTGTTTATTCACCAAAAGATATTGCTGCTGTAGCTGATGTAAAAGAAGAGATTATGCGGGCTTTTACGAATCCTATTGGCTCAAGATCCTTGGCTGAACAAATTAAGGGAAAGAAAAAAGTCGTAATTTTAGCGGATGATAACACTCGCTTGACTCCTACTGATAAAATCATTCCTGTAATGCTGGATGAAATGAATTCGGCGGGAATAAAAGATGAGCAGATTACTGTCATTATTGCTTTGGGTACCCATCGCTTTATGACAGAGGCAGAAATCCTAGAAAAATTTGGGCAAGAAGTAGTAAATCGCGTAACGATTAAAAATCATGACTTTAAGAATCCAGAGGCTTTGATTGACCTTGGAAATACAGATAATGGTACCAGTGTCTGGGTGAATCGTGAGGCATATGAAGCAGATTTTAAAATCGGCATCGGCAGCATTGTTCCTCATCATATTCCTGGATTTTCTGGCGGAGCAAAAATTGTTCAGCCTGGTATTTCTGGTGAGCATACCACTGCTGAAACTCATTTATTAAGTGTTCGTGCGCCGCGCTCCTATTTAGGAGTGCAGGATAATCCTGTTCGCAGGGAGCTAAATATGATTGCCAAAAAAATTGGCATGGATACTATTTTTAATACGGTTTTAAATCGTCATGGAGAGGTAGTAGGGGCTTTCTTTGGTGATACAGTAGAAGCCTTCCAGGAAGGTGTATCTTTATCAAGAGAAGTCTACGCCGTTGAAATTCCCGAAGAAGCAGATATCGTTGTTTCTAGTTCTCATCCTTGTGATATTGAGTTCTGGCAGGCGCACAAGACCTTGTATCCTTCTGATTTAGCAGTAAAAGCTAGTGGAATTGTTATTATTGCGACTCCATGTTATGAAGGCGTTGCTGTTACCCACCCCGAAATGGTGGATATTACCTGCCATTCCTCGGAATGTCTAAAAAAAATGGTGGATGATAAACAAATGCACGATGAAGTTGCAGCGGCCTTAGCAATTGCCTGGGCACAAGTAAAAGAGAGGGAAACTGTGTATATTGTGTCTAGTGGTATCCAGTCAAAAGACGCTGAAAAGCTTGGATTTACTCCCTTTGACTCTGTGCAGGCAGCCCTTGATTCAGCGATCAAGCAAAAGGGAAGCAAGGCTAGAGTCACGATCTTAACTCATGCTCCTGATATGCTTCCAATTATCAAGTAGAGGAGCCGCTAAGGATACAGAAAAAGAAAGGAGAATTACTATGGATCAATCGATACCTATGCTTCTCGTATTGGGAATTGCCATCCTCATGATTATTGTTCTGAGTATTAAATTTCGTATCCACGCGTTTCTCTCTTTGATGGGGGCTTGCTTTTTTATCGCTTTTGCTACAGGGATGCCATTAGCGAAAATAGGAACGTCCATTGAGGCCGGTATGGGAGGAACCTTAGGGTTTCTTGCCCCAATACTAGCCTTGGGGGCGATTATTGGTAAAATGATGGAGATATCCGGCGGTGCAGAAAAGCTATCCCGCACGCTTATTAATATCATGGGTAAAAATAAAGCAGCTTGGGCGATGATGATTGTTGCTTATATCTGTGGTATTCCTGTATTTTTACAGGTTGGCATCGTATTGTTAACCCCCATTCTCTTTTGTGTTGTGCTAGAATCCAAGCAGCCTTTGGTACAAGTGGCCTTGTCTATGCTGGTAGCACTTACTGTCGTACATTGCGTTATTCCTCCCCATCCTGCTGCAATGGCGATTTCCTTAGCATTAAAAGCCGATGTCGGGAAAGTTATTTTTTATGGTTTGTTAGTTGGCCTCCCTGCGACAGCAATTGCAGGCCCCTTATTTGGCAAAATGATTACTGAAAAATATGATTTTCAGCCACCGGATCAGTATTGCAATCTGGAACGGACTCCAGACGCTGATTTACCAAAATTCGGAATCACTCTTTTTACGATTTTACTGCCATTACTGTTAATGATCGGTAAAACCATTATCGAGATGGTTGCAGATAAAAATGCAGCCTTTATGCCGATTGTCAACTTTATCGGCAGTCCAATTACGGCACTTTTCTTGGCTGCTATTTTGTCTTATTATGTTATGGGATGGAAACGTGGACATAGTTTGGCAGTTCTAGCCAAGCAAACCGATGCAGCAATGGGACCTATGGCTTCGATTATTCTTGTTATTGGTGCCGCTGGGGCCTTTAATCGGATTATCCTGGACAGTGGTATTGGTGATGTATTGAAAGCTGTGCTTACTGCCATTCAAATCAGTCCTTTGATCATGGCATGGGTTATCGCCATCGTTATGAGATTTGCTATTGGCAGTGCCACTGTGGCAATGATGACATCGGCGGGATTTATCATTCCCGTGCTTGCGCAGTATCCCAACCTTGATCCAGCATTAGTGGCGATTGCGATAGGTGCCGGAGCCATTGGCGCTTCCCATGTAACTGACCCGGGTTTCTGGTTTGTAAAAGAATCACTCGGTATTCCAATGAACAAGATGTTCGGAATTTATACGGCATCAACAACCATTGCCTCTGTAGTTGGCTTGGCAGGTGTATTGTTGTTAGCTCAAATTATAGGATAAACCTTATAGTAATACTAAAAGACAGGAGAGCTTGCATAATAATGCAAGCTCTCCTGTCTTTTGTTATAATTACAAATATTTATGGATATATTCCATTACTGACGACTGCCATATATAATATGATTTCAACCTATCCTTATCGTATAAATTAAGACCGAGATTTCTTATTCTGAGAAGTTGTTACAAAATGGTTGATCAATAGCTCCACTCGATTTAATTCTTGAAACACGAGCGGTAACCATTCTTGCTGATTGTTCACAGTATTCTTTTCGAAGACTTGTAAATAGCCTTTGATGACCGTGAGCGGATCGCTGATTTCATTTACCAGCGTAATTGCATCGACTTGCGAATTCTTGTATACTGTAGCTTGCTTTTTAGGTTGGTTGTCTGTCATTTGCAATACATTCATTTTTCTCGAAAAATTTACTACCTGCACGAAACTGCCCCTCCTTTTTTATCATCTTGCTTTTTTATTTAGCGAGAATTAGTGTCTATAAGACACTAATTCTCTGGATTGTTGTAAAATCCTGCCAAGGGAGTGTCTTATGGACAGAATAATTGCACTGCTATGATAAGCACGCTATCGTAATGATGAGGGGTGTGCTCATGGAAACAACATTAGGAGATCGAATAAAACAATTACGGAGTGAGTTAACCCAAGAAGCATTAGCAACGATTCTTCAGGTAGATCGCTCCACGCTTGCGTCCTGGGAAATTAACCGTCGTGAACCGGATATTGCAACACTTAGGCGTATTGCCAGTTATTTTAAGGTAAGTATCGATTGGTTAGTCGGATTTGACGCGGATTCGTCTTCACCAGATCAAGGGAGTTGCGTTCGTGAAAGCATTCCTAGCTATCAGGCGAGTACAGATAAGCGATGGGATAAAGTAATAACCCTTGCTGAACAGTATGGATTTGATCCTGATCTAGTATGCCATATTATGGAATTGAATGTAAAATTAACGTTGTCATTGAAAAAGGATTGTCATCCAAAGAAGAAGTTTTGATGTACATATTTTGCTTTTCAATCGAGCCAGTCTGCCCGCATGATAACGGGAAGACTGGTTTTTTCCTATATCTTTAATATTTTCTTAACCATTTGTTAACTTAAAGAAATATAGCTCAGTGTATAATGAAACTCATATAATGGAGAAAAAATAGTTCTGGCATCATCGAAAAATCTGATAGTGAGAGGTGTCTCATGGTAAGTAAGCCTACAAAGATTATGTTCGCAATATCAGATACAGGCGGTGGACATCGCAGTGCTGCAGCATCGATTATAGCTGCACTTGATAAAGAGCTGATCATACAATCTACCATTGTTGATTTTCTGCGGACTACAAATTTTCCAGGGTTAAGAAAAGCCCCAGAAATTTATGATTACTGCTCGAAGAATCATGTATGGCTGAACAATTTGTTCTTTAAGAAAACGAATAGCATCAATCGCATTAAGGCACTGACAAGAATTGTATATTTTCAATCCCGCTATAGTATAAAGCAAGCTATAGCAAATAGTAAGCCCGATGCTATTGTAGCTGTTCATCCGCTTGTCATTGGTTTATTACATCAAACGCGCAAAGCATCTCGTGGGACTTGGCCAATCATAGCTGTCATTACCGATCTCGTTACGATACATGCGTCATGGGCAACACCGGGAGCAGATGTATACTTGGTTCCTACACAAGACGCATTTCAGTCCCTTATCCAGTACGGTATTCCCTATAGCCAGATTATCTATACCGGTTTTCCGGTACATCCTAAATTTAGAGACTTTTCTATATCAAAACAGCAAGCCTGTGGTGAACTCGGGATACAGAATGATGCCTTTACAGTTCTTCTTACAGGTGGTGGAGTAGGGGCGGGAAATATGCGTGAATGGGTGCATACACTAAAAGCGCAGTGTCCTGACAAACAGATTTTGGTTATAACAGGAAATAACAAAGAATTATATAATGAACTTAAGAAGTCAAACTCCCATTTCAATGGACTGCATGTCTATGGTTTTGTTGATAACATGGAAAAAATGATGGCAGCAAGTGATGTAATTGTTTCCAAGGCTGGTCCTGGTACTCTTATGGAAGGCGTGACGATGAAAAAGCCGCTGATTGTTACGGAAGCAGTCGGCATTCAAGAGACTGGCAATATTGACTTTATTACCAAAAATCAATTAGGCTATCACTGCCCGACTCCAAGAGAAGCATGCAACAGAATTAACCAAATTGCTAACCCGGCTTCTTACGGTAATTTAACATACAAGGATGTATCAGCTATAAATGGTTCCCAGAATATCGCTGACATTATTCTTGATACCATGAACGCAGCAATCGCTGCCAACCCCTCTATGCAATCCCACGAAAAACAAATTGTTATCGGTGCATGAGAAGAAAAGCCATTTTCCGTTTTGTGGAAATGGCTTCTGTTTTTTATAACCGTGTTTACATTGAATTAAAGCGATATCCTGTACCCCACAAGGTTTCAATAAATTCAGGATTGGTAGAGTCTTTTTCGATTTTTTTGCGGATTTTCTGGATATGGACTGCTACTGTGGCTGCTTCACCAAAGCTTTCATTATCCCAGATGGTGTCAAAAAGATGCTCTTTAGTAAAAACAATATTCGGATTAGAAGCTAAAAAAAGTAAAAGCTCATATTCCTTGGTCGTCAGTTGCACTTCCTTGCCATATACAAAGACTTTGTGAGAGGCAGTATTGATTTCTAGGCCCTTATGCTGTATTACTTCAAGAGAGAGGATGGGGCCTTTTAGTCTCTGGTAGCGTTTGAGGTGAGCTTTTATTCTTGCTACCAGTTCTGCCGGACTAAACGGCTTCGTTAAGTAATCATCTGCACCAACATCCAGTCCTCTGATTTTATCGATATCTTCTATTTTGGCAGATACGACAATCACGGGGATTTCCTGGTTCTTTCGAATCTCTTTGATGATCTCAAAGCCGTCTTTATTAGGGAGCATCAAATCCACAACAACTGCGTCATATACGGAGGAAGCTGCCTTTTTTAATCCCAGCATTCCATCTTGAACAATTTCTGCTCTATAGCCGTTTAGCTGCAGATAATCCCGTTCCAGTTCTGCGATATCCAGATCGTCTTCAATAATCAAAATACGTTTCATTGTACAATCTCCCCGTCATTTTTCGGACAAATGGGAAGCTGAATCGAAAAACAGCTTCCTTGGTTTAGGCTGCTGGAAAGGATAATTTTTCCCCCATGTGCTTCGATAAGCTCTTTGGTAATGGCTAGGCCCAGTCCGGTACCTGCTGTTTCTTTTGGACGTTCCCTATGGATGCGATAAAATCGGTCAAAGACAAAGGGGAGCTTTTCAGTGGGAATACCAGGACCATTATCTTTGATGTCAATACAGACAGCGTCTTTTTGCTGGTAGATGATCACTTCTATTGATAAACCCACAGCAGGACCATATTGAATGGCGTTGTTCAAAATATTATTAATGGCTTGATGAAAGCGTTTCCCGTCCAAATTGACTTGGACATCTTCCTCCAGCAGCACATCATAGTAAAACTGAATATTTCGCTCGCTAAAATCAAAATGATATTCTGCAATCAAATCATCCATAAATGGTCGAATCTTTGTACATTGATATTGAAACTCCAGTTTTTGCATGTCTAACTTTGCGAACAAAAATAAATCATCAATTAGTTTATTAACATAAAATGCATTATGATGAATGGTTTTTAAATATTTAGTTTGGTTTTCTTTCGACGAAATGGAAGAATCTATAAGTGCTTCCACATAGCCTTGAATGGCAGTTATCGGTGTTTTAAGGTCGTGGGATATATTGGCAATTAATGCCTTGCGGTTTTCTTCATACTCCATTTGGAGCTTTTCATTTTCATATAATTTTTCCGCCATTTCATTAAAAGCATCAATTACGATGTCAAGATCACTGGATCGTTCATTTTTTACTTTAATCGTATAATTTCCCTTGGTGACTTCATCCAGGCCCTGTTTTAAGTTAATCATGGGTTTAAATATATTTTTTTCTATACGCCACATAAAGAAAAAATGGATGATTTCTTTCACTGCAAACAGCGTGACAAAAAGGATGCCAATTTCCTTGTTACCCCTCCAGTAAAATGCTAAGTAGAGAATAACAAAGGTAAAGGCAATGCCTAATGGGCGAAGATAGCGAAAATAGGTATAGTGCTGCAAAAAACGTCCATGATGATGCCTGTGATGATGATGAAATTGCCGAAAGGTAGCAGGGGAGCTGTCTTTGTCTTTTTGATGTAATTTGTCATGGGAATATTTTGAGTCGTTATGTTTATGCATCAATATCACCTTTCATTTTTTTCGAGGTCCATTGCTACCACTATTATATTCTAAGAAAGGGAAGGTGCAAAATGATCCACACCTTCCCTTTCTTAGAATGATCTCTTGACTTAAAACTGCAAGCGGACACGATAGGTTATGGCACTTTGGTGACATACCTTTTTGCAGGCTCTGCAGCGGGTACATTTTAGATTTTGAATTTGGGGCTTGCCTGTTTCTGTCAGTTCAATTGCTCCTGACGGACAGACAGCAAGACAGCGGTGACAGCGCGTGCAGCGATCAGGGTGAATGTAATATTGCTTAAGATGCATCGCCTTTATCTTCCCACGCAAAGACTACTTGGGCATCTGCTTTTAGATCATGTTGACCAGCTTGTGCATCCATTTGAGTACCGGCAGCAGTAACTGCGACTTTTTCGACTTCATAATTCGGATTAATGAATATATTAAGCGTTACATCAAGATGATCAATGGAGCAAAACTCCTTTAGGAGGCCGTGTCCTTGACCGTGGTGTCTGCCTACATGAGCGATTTTTTCGGAAAACAGTTTTTTCATGTCTTCCGGCAGATCATTGGCACTTAGTGATATCACTGTGCTTTTCCCAGCTCGTTCCTCAAATTGTAAGGCGTTTAAAAGACTCAAAGCGAAAGTCCATTTAGCGAATATCTCTTTTAACCCTCTGCGACGGTGTGAAGGGAAATGATGCATGTGATGCAGCCTATCATGGCGTGTTCTTTCCGACGGGCAGGGAGCTGCATCTTCTGCGTGATCCCCTTGAACCCTTCCCTCATAATCCAGTGATGCAGTCACTTTTGTTTTCATTTTCTCGGTTAACAAATTTTTTTCGAATTCATTTTGAAGAGAAAGGATCATTGCTTGATCTTTTTCTACCTGCACCTGCAATACGCCCTTTACCTCCTCTTTGGCTTTCATTGTGTTCATAACATCGTACAAAATGCGAATCTTATTCATGATAATAACCTCCTTGAATTTGTTATAAGGTTATTATAAGAAAAGAGTATAAACTTACTGTAAAGGATTTTTAAAATTTTTATAAAAAAGGTTAAAAAGTTATATAAAAATAATAATGAACCGGAAAGGAGAACGTTAAACACAGAGGGCGCAGAGATGAATTATCCTCCTTTGTGTTCTTTGTGTCCGCGTAAGCGGCTTTGCGTTTCAAAGCCGCTATCTTTTCTCAGCGTTCTCTGTGCCTCTGCGGTTCGGCTATTTTTTTAGTAAAAAAAGAAGTCATCTACCTTTTATTAGGCAGACAGCTTCTCTTTTACTAATTGGCTGGAATGTAGCCATCATCGTAGAGGTCTTCGTTTATTTGCTTCCACGTTAAAGCTTTAAATTGTACAGCATCCTGTAACTCCTGCTTCGCTTTTGAGTAGTAGCCTGTATTTCGAAGACTTACTGCTATTTTCATATCTTTTAAGGATTGATGGAGCATATCACAAGTTCGAAGCAGTTGAATTTTATCACCTTCATATTTGCCAGTAACATTCAAGGAATATGTTTTATCCCGGGTATCCTTTATCGAATCATTGAACTTCGACAAGTTCGTGTTCATGACACCCGGAGTCACGCGATCATTGGTATAATCATCAATGAGCCCTTGGTATTCTTTTATATCTTTTTCAAGGGCGGTGTTGATTTCTGAAAAAGTTGTAAAAATCTCTGCAAGCTGCTCTTGGCTTTGAGGAACGGATTCTTCTTGAATGACATCGTCAGAAGCCTTCGCATTGACGGGCGAGGCATTAAAAATGAGCATACATAAACTGACGGCGATAAGGGTCGTCCATGATTTCTTAAGCATTTCTACACATCCTTTTTAATCAGGATATCATGCTGGAAACAATTAGGCAAGATCCGATTCCTCAGCAGCAGTAAGATATATGGACAGCAAAAAACTCCCAGGCTTTATCATAAAACCTGGGAGTTTGGCATTTACGTCAGCGAATCCATTAGATATTGTATTCAACTAATGAGATATAACGGGATAAAAATTGTTTGGTACGATCTTCTTTCGGATGATTTAGTATTTCTTGTGGGGGACCCTGCTCTACGATGACGCCGCCATCCATGAAAATGACATGATCCGCAACCTCACGGGCAAAGGCAATTTCATGAGTAACTACCACTAGGGTACAATTGACTTCCTGGGTTACTTTTTTCATTACTTCCAGGACTTCACCGACTAGTTCCGGGTCAAGGGCTGAAGTTGGTTCATCAAATAAGATTACATCGGGATTAAGGGCCAGCGCACGGGCAATGCCAATTCGCTGCTGCTGGCCGCCTGATAATTCATGAGGATAGGCAGCGGCTTTATGGCCCAGACCGACCTTTTCTAAGAAATGTAACGCTTTTTCTTTAGCAGCGGCTTTAGGGACTTTTCTTACAATCGCCAAACCTTCCATAATATTCTCTAAAGCGGTTTTGTTCTTGAAAAGATTGTACGTTTGGAAGACCATAGCTGTACGCTGCCTGATTTTATGAATATCTGCTTTTGTAGCTTTTTCCACATCAAGATGGATATCATCTAGAATGATCTCTCCGCTGTCGGCTCTTTCCAGGAAGTTTACCGAACGCAGCAAGGTTGTTTTTCCAGAGCCGCTTGGTCCCACAATAACCGTTACAGAGCCTGTAGGAATGGTACAATTAATTCCTTTTAAAACCTTATTTTCACCAAAGGCTTTGTGGATATTTCTAAATTCAATCATATGTTAGCTTCCTTCTTGAAAATTCCTAATTTCTGTTCGGCGAGCAAAAAGAGCTTCTCAAAGATGATGCTGATGCTCCAATACATAATTGCTACGACTAAGTAGGTTTCTAAATAACGATAGGTTTCCACAGAAGCAATTTTTGCACCGCCTAACAGTTCGATCACCGTGATGGTAAATACAATGGATGTACTTTTAATTAATCCTAAAAATTGATTTGCAAGCAGCGGTATGGCAACCAGTGCCGCCTGCCTGAAGATGATTCGATAAAATCCTTGAAACCAAGTCATACCAACAGACAAGGCTGCTTCCATCTGTCCTTTATCAATGGAGAGTATGGCAGCTCTAAAGATCTCTGTTAGATAGGCTCCGGTGTGCACGGTAAGACCTGCAATTGCAAATACCATTGGCGGTATATGCTGATAGCCTGTATCGATTCCCGTTTTATCCGTGAATACCAACAGCAGAATCGGCAAGCCGAAATACACGATATACAGCATTACCATGGTGGGTACTGCCCGGCCAATCAGCAAATAAACAGTCGCGATTTGTTTTAGAATCGGTATATTTCTAAGTTGCACGATGGCACTGGCCAAACCGATAATACTTGCTAAAATCATGCTGATAATTGCCAAAAATAAGGTAACAGGGATGAATTGTAATAAATGAATGAAAGTATCCCACATAAATGAAAATTCTAATATATTACTCATGCTCTTATTCCTGCTTTTCGTAAAAATGCAATGGCTGCAGCGGTTGTAACCCTTACACCTGTTTCTAAGGCTTCATCGGAAGCTGTAAACTTTGGACTGTGAGCGGGTTCTATCTTTTCGGAAGGATCATGATTTACCCCAATACGGAAAAACACTGAGGGTACTTCCTTCGAAAATCGGTAGAAGTTCTCTGAGCCATTGCCGGGAAATCTGGCTTTTAACACATGATCTTCACCAATGATAGTAGCAGCTGCTGTTACGAATTCTTGGGTCTTTGCCGGATCATTATAAACAGCTCCTGATCCGAAGCGAAAGGAGGCTGTTCCCTTTATGCCTGTAATCAATTCGTGGGCTTTTAGAATGGTAATGATATGTTCATGAATTTGTGGATGCAATGTGTTATTTTGGGTTCGAATGGTTCCGGTTAACGTTAATTCTTTAGGAATGATATTGCTGCGGCTGCCGCCGTGGATACTGCCAACGGTAAGCACTGCCGGCTCAAGATGGTTTATTTTCCTGCCGGGAATGGATTGGAGTTCCAGAATCAATTTTGCGGCTGCCAAAATGATATCGTCCGTTTGATGAGGGGCTGAAGCATGACCGCCCCGACCGCTTAACTGGATGGTAAACTGGCTGGAGGCCAGCATCACTTCTTCCTCTTTCACTTGAATATAACCTGTCTTCACATCTTCAGAAACGTGGGCAGCTAAGAAAGCTGTTACCTTTGGATTTTCTAAGACACCAAAATCAAGTATTTCCTGGGCACCGCCGCCGATTTCTTCAGCCGGCTGAAATACTAATTTGATGGTGCCAGCAAAGTAATCCTTTAACTGGGACAGTACATATCCTGTACCCAAAAGATTTACCGTATGAAGATCATGCCCACAGGCATGCATGACCCCTTTGTTTTTCGAAGCAAACTCTAGCGAAGTGTCTTCATCAATTGGCAAGGCATCCATATCAGCTCGTATACCAATGCTTTGACCGCCCTCTAGATTTCCTTTCAATTGGGCTATAATTGCTGTGCTGTTCGGCAATCTCGTGTATTGTATGTTCCAATCTGTAAGCACTTTTTCAACTAGTTCAGCAGTCTGATATTCCTGAGTGCTTAACTCTGGATTTTCATGTATCCTATGACGAAGCGCAACTAATTCAGGGTAGAGAGCTGCGGTAAGTGCATTTATTTTTTCATTTACATCTTTCATAATCGATTCACATCCATATCAGTTAGTCTTTAATTATAAATTATTCATTTGATGATAACCGACTTGTCTTTTCTCTATAAATGTTGATACTTTACTGATGATAAATACCAAAAGAATATATATTATAGCAACATTAATATACAGTTCTAAGCTTCGATGACTGTTTGCACCCATCAAATCTGCTTTACGCATCATATCAATCACTCCCACATTAAAGACTAGGGAGGTTCCCTTTAATGTGGATATAATGATATTGCAAATGGTAGGGATTGCAATACTAAAGGCTTGAGGCAGTATAATTCGGCTATAGGCTTGAATCGCTCCCATACCAATGGAATAGGCTGCTTCTAATTGACCTTTGTCTACAGCTAAAATGGCACTGCGAATAATTTCTGCAATATAAGCCCCGACATGGAGGGAAAATACAATAAACACATAAAACAACGTGGGTATCTCGCGAATTCCTTGATAACCTAACTTTTGCATAAGCTCGGGTAGACCAAAGTATGCCAAAAAGAGTTGTACTAAGAAGGGGGTTCCTCGTATGAAAGAGATATAGATGGCAGCTAATTTATCTAAAATGGTTATCTTATTAATACGAATCAATGCTACAATACTTCCGATGACAATGCCGATTACCCCTGCAACAAGGGTAATCAGCAATGACGTATGCACATAGGACAGTATGATCGGGAAGGTCTTAATCAAGTAGTCTAAATCAAAATAAATTCCCAAGGTAAGACCCCTTTTCTATTCCTTAGAGGAAGATGTATAATCTGCCCCTAAGAATTGTTCAGATAGTTTTTGAAGTGTACCGTCAGCTTTCATTTCTTTTAATGTGGCATCAATTTTGTCAGCTAATTTTTGTGATTCATCGTCTTTTCTTAGAATAAAGTAAGTAGGTACGCCGGAAATTACCTTGCCAACACTTTTCACATCCAGACCCAAAGTTTTCTTTGCTTCTGTTACTGCAACTTCATAGTCGGCACTGGCATCGGCCCGGCCTGTGGCAACTAAATTTAATGTTTCAGCAGATCCTTTATCCGTATAAATCAAATTGATTTTTGGCTCGGCAGTTTCGTTAAACTTCTTGACCACTCTAGCCGATTCACTGGTGGGTACTAATACCATGGTTTTACCTTTCAAATCATCCAGTGTAGTGATATCATTTCGATCACCTTTCACTGTAATTTTGGTGCGTGTGTAATTGTTAACTTCTTTGGTAAAGGTATATTTGGCGGCCCGCTCTTCATTGCGACCCATTTGATTTGCAATGAGATCAATCTGGTTTGATGTCAGACTGACAAAAGCACTTTCAATACTCATGGTTTTAAAATCAAATTTGATATCTTTATTTCTTTTTTGTACTTCTTTTAAAATCTCAATATCATAACCGGTTAATTGATCTTTATCATCCATATAGGTAAATGGTTTAAATGTTCCTCTGGTCGCTACATAATAGGTCTTAGCCGCATCAGCCTGTTTGTCGCTGCTGGAACCGCAGCCTGTGATGAGGGCTAGCCCTGTAAGTAATAGAAAAGCTAAAAATATGTTTAGTAGTGCTCTTTTTTTTGTTGCTGTTTTCATAAATTCATTCTCCTTTTGATGTGCCTGATTTTTATTGAGAGGCTTCACTTTTGTAAATGTGCCTGGCAGTAATGAAAAATAGCTAAATCAAAAAAGGCTGATTCCTCTAACGTTTAGAGAAATCAGCCTTCAGTTTTCTGATCAGCTATACATTCTGTGCAATTCATACATTGTATCCGATTATATATAAGTATTGGAAAAACGTCAAGGATATTTTGCATTTGGGACGAGGGGACAGGTACCTTGTCCCACAAAAGAACTACATGCTTGGCTGTCATATTCCTCTGTGCCATAGGGAAAAGAGGACAGAGATTTTAACACCATTTTAATAAACAAGCTTATTTACGATGAACCGTTAAAAATGTAATTTATCTGGGAAAAAGGAATATCAAAGACAAATATAAATGTATTTCAAATTTGAAAAGACGATATTATAACTGTTCCCCCAATAAAATCAATAACATTATAAAGAAAGGAGGAGAATTCTATGGCAATACCAGCAATCAATACAAACATTAATAGCCTGTACTACACCAATCTGCAAAAAAAGAATCTGGTATCTAAAAAGATTGAAGCTAATAAGCCAGAAACTGCCAAAGCAAACAATATCGTTGATGTGAAAGCATAGCTTTTAGTAAAGAAATATGTCACTTTCTCCAGCGGCCTTAACACTGCACACTACTATCGCTAGTTTATACTCCTATTAGGATGTATAAATTAGCGATAGCAAGTAATATCCTGTTCTTGACAGTTCATACAAGTGGGACTATAATTATTAAAAATAGTATAGTCGTAAAACTGCATAAACAGCTATGCGGTAGGTGGATTTTCTGAGAATCTAAGTTTTCATTTCGCCACTCATCTCTTTATTAAGGGATGGGTGGCGTTTTTATTTTATGCAACAGGAGGATTTTAAGATGATGGGACTTTGGAAATATTCGATTCTAGTTTTTCTTGGTGGATGTTCATATGGCGTTGTTTCAACCTTTGTGAAGCTTGCATACAGAGAGGGTTTCATAGTCAGTGAGGTAACTGGCAGTCAATATTTTTGCGGAGCAGTCATGTTATGGATGGTGGCTGCCTTTGTTCCTAAGATAAAACTATCAGCAAAGCAATGGGGGATTCTTCTTATCAGCGGGGCACCCATGGGGTTAACCGGGATTTTTTATAATCAATCCCTTGGATATATTAATGCTTCTTTGGCAATCATTCTACTTTTGCAATTTATCTGGATAAGCCTTTGTTTACGGTATGTACTTGATAATAATATTCCGAGCCAAAAAAGTGTTATTGCGATTGGGATTATACTTTCGGGTTCGGTCCTTGCTTCTGGCGTTCTTAAAAGCGGCATTTCTTTTTCCTGGATTGGAATACTATGGGGACTATCTGCTGCACTATCCTTTGCTACCTTTATTTATGTGAGTGGACTTAGCAGCATTCCCGTCCACCCGATCTATAAAAGTGCAATTATGACGAGTGGAGCGACCATAGTTGTTTTTGTACTGATGCCCCCGGCGTTTCTCTTTAATGGAGTACTGGCAAAGGGGCTTATTAGCTATGGAATTTTTACAGGACTCTTTGGGTCAGTGATTCCACCAATATTGTTCAATATTGGTATGCCTAAGGTGCGCAGTTTAGGTGATATCTTGAGTGCTTCGGAACTGCCAATGGCTGTTCTCATGTCAACGCTGGTTCTCCGTGAAACGGTACACTTTTCACAATGGGTCGGCATTTTATTTATTCTCATAGGAATTGTATATCCTAATTTAGAAAAAGAGCGACCTTCATCGACCTGTTTGGTACAAGAAAAATCGTAAAGGAACAAGTTGCGAGTCTCCAGTCTGCGCATAGATTATCCAACCCTAGGGTAATCTAAGGCTGATGATAAAAAAGGGAGGCGACTTCCATGGATATTATTGACATGATCCATAACTCTACATTTAAATTGTGGGGCTACCAGCTTGCAGAGTGGCACATGAATCTCTTTACGGTTCGGTGGTGGCTTATCATTGTCAGCATCGCTATCGCATATGGTATCTGGTGGAAGTATGTAGATAAGCGTCATTTAACGCAACTTCTCTTGTTTGGCTCCTTTATAGCGGTTTTCAGATTAATTATGGATGATGCAGGTTCATCTGCTGCTCTTTGGGCCTACAGTGTAAAACCATTACCCTTTGGTCAGGCATTGTTTTTGAACGATTTAACGATTGTGCCATTAGGATTTATGTTGGTATATCAATATTGTCGTTCGTGGAAAAAATTCTTACTTTGGACCGTTATCATTGAAGCGGCTTACTCTTTTCTTCTTCTTCCCATGCTAGTAAAATTTGATATTCTTCGGTTGTACAATTGGCAGTATTACTACACTTTTTTTATTATGATAATCGTCGCAATCGTAATGCGGGCAATCCTTCTTACTATTTTAAAAATAGAACAAAAACATGAGTTGGGATGCTCTAACAGTTCATTAACACCATTGATGCAGCCAGCAATGAAACCTCTGGGCAAAGACAACAAGAAGCAAAAGGAATAAGGAGAGTAGTGACGGTAGTTGCCACCAATGTATCTTCAGTTGACGATAGGTAACAAAATATGGTATGCTCATTAACAACCAATTTTATATTCACTCGTTATAAAGCTGATCTGGATAAATGAAGGCTGGAGAACGTCCATTGGGATGTTTCCGGCCTTTTTTTGTTTATTTATCAAAATTCTTGCCGAAAGAAGGAAAGCAAAGTGTTTGGCTGCGATATGCATTTTGCAAGGAAGAAGAAGTACTAAAAGAAGCCATAGAAAGATTGAATAAAATGGCAGCAATGCTGATAAGCGTAGGCACAATTGTTACAATTATCAAAATTTTGCTTTTTAACGGAATAAACTTTCTAATTGACAATGATTATTGATAGTTATATATTTACAGTAAAGCTAGTCATTCAGTTTGAAAGGAGTGATTATAATGGCGAATAGCTATTGTCACGACGGATATTGTGAATCAACAAGGAAAGAAGATCCCAACGAGAGCTTTGATAAGAAAGTCATAATTGGCGGTTATATCTTATTCTTGATTGCTTTAACAGCAATTGTATTGTATGGAGTTTCTATAGGAGTTTATATAGATCCTGCAGCTTTAAATTAATTTTAATCCTCGTACTTCCTAGAAAAAGTGTGAGGATATTTTATTTTCTCGGGTTCGGAATCTTGTGGATGATCTTAATGAGTTGGCAAGAGCTTTTACTGCTTTTTTTAGTGAGTGATTGTGTTATATCTCGTCCTTATAGTTGTCCCAAAAGGGTGGCTTGCTTTCTTGTTTTTAGTCAAGAATATACAGTTTATAGATTTAGGTGAAAAAGTGACTAATCTGTAACAATGCTGTTACATTAGTGGATTACAATTTAAACAATACATACTAGATAGGGGGATTTCTCATGAAAAGCATAGTTAAAAAAATAGCTATATTATCAATGGCGGGTATGATGCAAGTCGGATTGGGTACATCGTTAATAGAAGCTTCACCGCTGCATATTGAACCATCTTCTGTGCAGCAGCAGGATGATCGAAATCAGATTGAAAATGAAAGACATGAGCGTGAAATGAAGCGACGTCCCAATGAGAGTGAGCGGGAATGGCATAAACGACAGGAACTTGAAAAGCAAAGACATAATGATAATCTAAGATAACGTGTCCATCTTCTTGAGTAGAAAGATTGTGAGAATGAATCACTTGATGGGAAAAGAAGCGGAGAAAATCGTTTACGATTTTTCCCGCTTCTTTTTCTGCTTTGCATCCCAGAATACGATTTTCAGGGATGCTTTGATCTTTTCTATATCTTCCTTTGTTAATAATATACTATTAAATGGGATTTCTGGCTGTTCTAGGAATATCCCTAGATCCTTAGCGCTTCTTTCTTCTTTTGAGTGGATTAGGGGAGTATCACGACCTAGAAGGTAGTCAACAGTTACATTGTAATAATCTTTCAGGGCAGTTCTTCCTTATGTCTAACATTTGGGGTGCAATTCAAACTCAGGGAGAGCGTTTTTCCTCAAAAATCCTATAGTGGATTGACACATCATGTATCTCTATATGATTGACGAAAGAAAAATAAAATGCTATTATAAAACATGAGAGACGCATATAGGAATCTATTCGTATATACAAACAGAAGGAGCAAATAAAATGAGAAAAACACAATTTTTAACGCCGGTTGTTACTTGTTTTAATGAAAATGGACAGTTAGATCAGCAAGCAAACGAAGCGGCATATGAACATGTAATAGCAGGCGGTATTGAAGGGTTAGTGGTCATGGGAAGTACAGGAGAGTTCTTTGCGATGACAATGGAACAGAAAAAACAACTTATTGATATTGCGACGAAATATGTACAACACCGTGCAAAGATTTATATTGGCACGGGAAGCATGTCGGTAAGAGAAACTATTGAATTATCGAACTATGCACATCAAGCGGGAGCGGATGGTGTCATGATTATTAGCCCCTATTATTTTCGTCTGCCACCAGCCAGTATTGAAGCATTCTACGATGCAGTCTTACCGCACATCCGGACAGATGTTTTCTTGTATAATTTCCCAGACTGCACCGGATATGATTTGACTCCCGATCTCGTACTGAATTTATTACGACGCCATAAGAATATTGTGGGGCTAAAAGATACAGTCAGTATGGTGGCGCATACCCGTGATCTCATTGTAAAAATTCTGCCGGAATTTCCTGATTTTTCTATTTACTCTGGATATGATGACAATTTAGCTTATGTGATGTTCAGTGGCGGTGCAGGTTGTATTGGCGGTTTATCAAATTTGGTACCAGAAAAATTTGCTGCGTGGGTAAAGGCGATTGATGAAAAAGATGTTGCTGCTAACGAACAATATCAGCAGTTTGCCAATCATTTAATGGATTTTTACAGTATTGGTCAACCGTTCATTGCAATGATGAAGGCAGCAATGAAACTGCGGGGCATTCCTTTGCAAGAGTATTGTACGGTACCGTTTTTGCAGGCCGATGTTCAACAGAGAGAAAAAATTACAGCGCTTATGAAAAAATTACATATAAAATAATTTAGGAGAGGTGTATGGGTAATGGAACAAAAAAGTAAAGCCGTAAGAAAGTTATGGGCCCAATCCGATGCTTTGAAGATGGGAACAGAATGGTCTGAAGGAGATTTGGAAAAACCACAGATTCTAATTGACGATGTATTTGGTGAAAGCCATCCGGGAAGTGTTCACTTGGATGGGCTAAGCAAGCAAGCGACAATCGGTGTATTTGAAAGTGGCGGCAGACCGGGCAATTTTCACGTAACTGATCTTTGCGATGGTTGGGCACAAGGTCATGATGGAATGAACTATATTTTGCCTTCACGGGAAGCAATTGCTGATATGGTGCAGCTCCACGCGTCGGTTATGCCATGGGACGGCATGATACTGGTATCAAGTTGCGATAAGGCAGTACCGGCACATCTGATGGCTGCAGCTAGAATGGACTTACCGACCATACATATTCCAGGGGGTTCGATGAGATCAGGCCCGGGGATTACTACGTCTGATGTAGCGGGACCATTAACGGCACTTGATAAAAGAGGCTTAGTAAGTGAAACGGAAATGCGTAATTATAAATTGACTGGATGTCCCACTTGTGGTGCCTGTCAATTTATGGGTACGGCCAGTACTATGCAGTGCATGTCGGAAGCACTAGGATTGGCTTTGCCAGGCAGTGCGCTCATACCGGCTACTTTTATGGAAATCAAGAGGAATGCACGTTTTGCTGGGCAAAAGATTATGGAATTAGCTCAAAAGGGCATTACTTCTTCTCAAATTTTAACGCAAGCAGCATTTGAAAATGCTATCAAGGTACATGCGGCCATTAGCGGTAGTACAAATGCACTAATTCATTTTCCCGCTATTGCTCATGAGGTGGGAATTGATTTAGATCCTAGACTTTTTGATACGATTGGTAGTACTGTTAAATATCTGACCAATATACAGCCAAGTGGTCAGTATATTACGGAAATGCTTTGGTATGCCGGCGGTATTCCGATGATTCAGTGGCTGCTGAAAGACCAGCTGGATTTGAATGCATTAACGGTAACGGGATATACTTTAGGCGAAAATTTGGAAATGTTACAAAAAAGCGATTTCTTTAACCGGAACGTAAGCTACTTGAAAACGTATGGCATAGAATCGGAAAAAATTATTAAAAAGCCGGAACAGGCTAAACAACATGGTTCTATTGCCGTCTTATCCGGCAATCTTGCACCCGATGGCAGTGTTGTAAAATTTTCTGCAGTTACCCCTTCCATGCATCAACATGTGGGACCTGCTGCCGTATTCAATTCGGAAGAAGCTGCACAGGAAGCGATTATTAACGGAAAGATAAATCAAGGGGATGTCATTATTATCCGCTACGAAGGTCCGAAAGGTTCCGGGATGCCGGAAATGCTTATGACAACTGATGCCATTGTATTTGATGAACGATTGAACGGAACCGTTGCATTAGTAACGGATGGACGTTTTTCCGGTGCTACTCAAGGACCATGTATCGGACATGTTTCCCCAGAAGCTGTCGAAGGCGGTCCGATTGCTTTGATTGAAAATGGTGACCTTATTGAAATTGATATTCCTGTAAGAAAATTGAATGTAATCGGTATCAACAATAAGAGTGCTTCGCCAGAAGAAGTAATGAAGATATTTGCAGAGCGAAAAGAAAAATGGGTATTACCAAAATTAGCACCCAAGAAAGGGCTGTTAAAGCGTTATAGTGAACATGCTACATCTGCCATGGCTGGGGCTTACTTAAAATAGTGGATAGTGTTTTAATTCAGTTAGAATGTGATTTTCTTAGGTAAAAGTAAGGAGAGGGATAACATGAATACGGATGTTGTGGGCGCTGAATTTTCAAAAAAAACGGTGAATTTAGAAGAAGATAAACAATATATTATTAGTAAAGTTTCCTGGCGATTGATTCCCTTTTTTGTATTTGCATATTTATTAAATTATATTGATCGGGTTAATCTGGGGTTTGCCGCTTTGCAAATGAACCGTGATCTTGGATTAACGGCAACGGCATTTGGTTATGGAGCGGGGATTTTGTTTATTGGTTATCTTGTTTTTGGTGTTCCTAGCAATATAGGACTGCAACGGTACGGTGCAAAGCTTTGGATTGGTTGCATATTGTTTGTATGGGGCTGTATATCTGCAGGAATGTCACTCGTCACCACTGTACCCGAATTTTTGGTTATGCGATTTCTATTAGGTGCGAGTGAAGCTGGATTTTTTCCAGGGGTCATTTTTTATCTGACAAGATGGTTTCCAGCGGAGTACAGGGCCTCCATTACTTCACGATTCATGTTTGCTCAGCCATTAGCATTGATGATTGGTTCTGCTATATCAGGATGGCTTTTGACATTAGATGGAACTTTAGGAATTGCCGGTTGGCAATGGATGTTTATAATAGAAGGAATACCGGCTGCTTTGACGGGTATCGTGGCCTATTTTTATTTAACAGATGGTCCAGAAAAAGCGCACTGGTTAAAGGATGATGAAAAAGAATGGTTGATTCAAAAGTTAAAAGCAGAAGAAGATAAAATAGTGGCAAAAGAGAAATGTTCGATGTGGCAGGTCATGGCTAATCCCAAGGTCTGGGTACTGGCACTTATCTACGTTTCTCAAGTCATTGGCGTATTCGGTGTTAATATGTGGTTACCGCAAATTATAAAAAGTTTTGGCGATATATCTACTACATCCATTGGACTTATTAGTGCCATACCATTTGTTGTAGCAGCAGTGGGGATGTTGCTGATTGGCCGTAGTTCTGATAAATATAAGGAACGAAAATGGCATATGATTGGCGCAATGGCTTTAGCAGGTGGCAGCTTGGTACTTTGTGGGCTGGTTAACAGCAATTTGTTCATTTCCATTTTGTTGATTTCTATTAGCAGTATCGGCTTTTATGGATGTATGCCGGTTTTCTGGACAATTCCGTCTACGTTCCTCGTAGGGGCAGCGGCCGCAACTGGAATCGCTTTTATTAATGCCATTGGTAATTTAGGTGGCTTTGTCGGACCGGTTGCCATTGGCTGGATTAAAGATTACACTGGCAGCTTTACCAGTGGGCTCTATTTTATGGGCGGTGCTGTATTAATCGGTTGTATATTAGCGCTAGGATTATACAAGTTAGCAGATGAAAATAAATAACATGAATACACTATAGCAGTAAAAATTGTGCAGCCTCCAATGTCAGGTAAAATAAAACTGACATTGGAGGTATTTAGTTATGGTACTTTAGTAATATAAGCTATATGTTGCGGTAACTTGAAACTTTATTCTCTTCATGTTATGATAATCCACACATTAGTAATAATCAGAATAGCGATCTGAGATAATCGTTGCAGGCTTGTAGCGCTTAACGCATTGAAAATCGATGATTGCATGTACGGCATTGATATTTTTGGAAAGTCAGTATCTTTACCGTAGCGATAAATCAAATGAGAGTTGTTACAAATTGGACACCTAATTGATACAATATTTTGCATGAGGACTTGTCTCTTTTCTGGGTAATATGTGTTTTGTAGCAGAAATATTATATCTGAAAGGATGGCAGGTCTTCCATGTTCACTTACTTTACAAAATGACTTTACTATGAGGAGAATCTGTATGGTAACATTCAAAAATCATCGCCCTACCGCACGAGTTTTAGATATATTGGAGCTACTAGCTTCAACTAATGATGGTTATACGTTAACAGAAATTGCAAATGCTATTCATGCTCCCAAAAGTACGATATTGCCAATCATTCATACACTATGTCATAGAAATTTTTTAGCATTAAATAACACTACCTCCCGATATATCATTGGCATTAATTCTTTTATGGTAGGTTCAGCCTGCTTGAAAAATATGGATATATTATCTTTACTAAAATCGGAGCTACAACAGATTGTAGATGTAACTTCTGAAACATGTCAATTAGGGATTTTAGTAAATGGCAGCGAAGTTTTATATTTAATTAAGATAGACTCCCCGGAATCACTTCGGCTGGTATCCTTCGTAGGAAAACAACTTCCTGCCTATTGTTCTGCTATCGGCAAAGCATTAATCAGTCAATATTCCCTCGAACAGTTACATACTGTTTATCCTGAGGTTTTACAACCGATGACCGCTAATACTATTACGGATTTTACCGTGTTATATAATGAATTAGAGGAAATACGCAAAACTGGTATCGCTTCCGAAGTTGGAGAAAGCAATATTGATTCGCAATGCTTAGCTGTACCCCTAAAAAAGGGGAATCACATAGTTGCTGCTATTAGTGTAAGTACGCCTACCTATCGTTCTACACCTCAAAAGCTGGAATTAATAAAGGTTCAACTAGTAAAAGCACAACAAAGAATAGAAAGCATATTTCATGATTTAAACATCGATGCACACACCTTGTTTTCTCCTGGACGAAAAACATGGGATTAAAATAGAAACAGTAGATTTCAATGGTGATTGATTTATCGTGATGACTGGAATGTTGCTAAAGCTTGGAGAGCTAAGCTTACACAGTTTTCGCTTTCTTCTTGATAGCCTAATTTTCCAAGGTCAACGTTAAATACAGAGGGCACAGAGATTCACAAAGAACACAGATCGAAGGGTGTATCTAGCAATACATCTTTCGATCTATTTGTCATTATCAAAAAAGCCCCTTAAAAAAAGCAGCGGATGTCTTTTCTGACACTCTTGTGATTTATTTCATGGCCGTTGCGAGCAGGGGGATTGCTTCGCCCTGCTCGCATGACAAATAGGTAAAGAAACGGTTCAAATGCAAAGGCGCTTACTCGTACACGAAGGCGGATGTATATTTTCTCTGTGCCATTTGTGTTTAACGTTCAATATAAGCAGAAGTCGTGATTTTGTCATAGTCTCGTCACAAATGTATAGTATCATATTGTTTACATGTGTCAAATTTATTATCGATGAGGAGTGCTTGTTTTGAAAAACAGAAAGATTTTCCTGCTAATTCTTGGTTCTTTTCTTTTCGTGAATTTGTTTCATTTTAACACTGCGGGGGCAACAGCAAAGTATCTTATTTCTGGGAAAATAACGGATTCAAATTTGCGGCCAATTGATGGAGCAAAGATAGTATTCGAAATGGAGGGCGGCTTGAAAGGGATACAAATTGCAAAGACGGACAAGCGAGGTAATTATACAATTTTTTTACCAGCAACAAACAAAACATATTGGGTAACGATAGGGAAAGAAAAATACAAAACATACCGCGGAAAAATGTATTTAAAAGATGGCGGTGATAACTTTAATTTTGTTTTACATAAATAAAAAATAACTTAGCATATGTCTTTATTCTACCCTTTTGGGGCTGATATTTTTACACTTTGAAATTTCTGCAGGATCATAGAATCCTGGGAACAGGAGAGCTAGCTTTATCAAAGGCATTAGCTCTCTTGTTTTCTTTTGTAGTAGCTGCAGGAGGTGGAATTTTTTGAAGGGATTGAAAAAAATTCTTTCTATGAATACTTTCCCTGTGCAATTTTATCGTGTAGGACTTTTCCCTTCTGATACCGAATGTTACTGCTTATAAAAGGTATAAAGTTAGAGGTGAAACATAAGGTGAGGCTTCGTTTAATAATAGGAAGGGCTGGGGCGGGTAAGACCCAGTATTGTTTAGAGGAAATGGGACAGATGCTGGCGGCATCACCGGAAGGCCGGTCTATGATCATGATCTTGCCGGAGCATGCTACCTTTCAGGTGGAGCATGAGCTGGCATCCAATCCTGACATTGCTGGCTTTACGAGGGCCTATGTCTTTGGTTTTCGCCGTTTGGCACATCGGATTTTAATGGAAACGGGTGGCGCGGTTCGTCCTCATATTACGGAACTCGGGAAACGAATCGTATTGAATAAATTGCTGCATGATCATCAAGCAGATTTTAAAATCTTTCATCGGGCGGCTGCCCAGCGAAGTTTTGCCGATATTTTAGTCAGCATGATTCAGGAATTTAAAGCCTATGGTGTATCACCAGAGTCTTTGGCAGAAGTGGAAGAACAGTGTTCAGATTTGCCGATTGGTGATAAACTTCATGATTTAGCCTTAGTATATCAAGGTTTTGAAAACTTTTTGCAAGGGCGTTATACGGACCCTGAGGACTATCTCACCTTGCTGGCCGAGAAGATTCCTCAGTCTGCTATTTTGCATCAGGCCCAGGTGTGGATTGATGGTTTTACGTGGTTTAATCCTCAGGAAGCAGGTGTGGTGGCACAGCTATTGCAGAATGCTGCCAGTGTAACTATTACCTTGTGTTTGGCAGATGCGAAGTCCGGTGAGCAGGCAAGTGAGACAGCCTTGTTTCATCGCCAGTGGGATACACGGCGGAAGCTATTGGACATGGCAAGGAAAATGGGAGCAGAGGTTGAGGAAGTGGAATTAGTCCAGACGAAGCGCTTTAGTGCTCCGCTTCTTGGTCATATGGAAGAGCAGTTATTTACCTTTCCTTCTGCGGTTTGGACGGGAGAAGCGGGAGGTGCAGTGGTAACAGAAGCTGCCAATCGTCGGGTAGAAATCGAGGGTATGGCAAGGGATATGCTGCGTTTAGCTAGGGAGGAAGGCTATCGCTGGCGGGATATTGGGGTTTTGCTTCGGAATGGGGATAGTTACGCTGAACTTGTAGAAACAGTGCTGACTGATTATGAGATACCTTTTTTCAGTGATCGCAAACGTCAGCCGGTACATCATCCCTTAGCAGAATTATTGCGTTCTGTGTTAGAAGTGATCACGGAAAGGTGGAGTTATGATCCGCTGTTTCGCTGTTTTAAGACGGATTTATTTGATCTGTCCCGGGATGATATTGATAAATTGGAAAACTACGTATTGGAGTTTGGAATTCGCGGTACAAAATGGACCAATGGTCAGCCCTGGACGTTTATTCGCCGTTTTTCCTTAGGAGAAGATGAAGAATTGAATGAAGTGCAGCAAGAGCAGCTGCAATCCATTAATGAGATACGGATGAAAGCCTCCGCACCGCTGATTGTTTTTGAGCAGCAGATGAAAGCTGCAACTACGGTACAGGCAATGACGACGGCCCTATATGAATTTCTAGTGGGGCTGATGGTGCCTGAAAAACTAGAAGTGTGGGCGGTTCATGCCGAAGAAATCGGGGATCTGGAGCAGGCCCGGGAGCATCGTCAGTTATGGGACCAAGTCATTCAGTTAATGGAACAACTGGTGGAAATTTGCGGAGCAGAAGAAATGAAAGTCGCCGATTATGGAATTATGCTCAGTGAAGGATTGGAAGGACTGACCCTCAGCCTCATACCTCCTGGACTGGATTATGTTACTGTTTCTCCCATGGAGCAGACCAGCTTGGTAAACATTCGGAGTATTTATATCCCTGGCGTAAATGATGGGGTATTGCCTATGCGCGGCCGCGGCGAGGGTTTATTAACGGATGCCGAGCGAGGTCAGATGAGCCAGCTGGGACTGGAATTAGCACCCGGCTCGCAATCGGATTCTTTTGCCGAGCGGTTTTTGGTTTATACAGCTTTAACAAGGGCCAGAGACTATTTGTGGCTGAGTTATCCTCTGGCAGATGAAGAAGGCAAGGGGCTAAGCCCCTCCCTTTTGATCAAACGGGTGCGAGAATTGGCAGCTGTGCCCTTTCATTCCTTGCCTGTAGAACCTGTTCCGGGAAGTGAACGACAATATATCGCTCATGGCAAGCGCAGTATTTCCTCATTGGCGGCTGTACTCCGCAGCTACAAGAGCGGTGAGGCAATTGCGAGTGTGTGGTGGGATGTTTATAACTGGGCAATACAACATCAGGGACTGGAGTGGTATGTGCAGCGAGCAGTAGCAGGGCTGTTTCATCACAATCAGGTAGAGTCTTTGCCAGGAAATTTGGCGAGACGCTTATATCCGAAGAAAAATAAACTAAGGGGCAGCGTCACCCGTTTTGAATCCTATCAGGCTTGTCCCTTCAAGCACTTTGCTCAATATGGACTTAGTCTTAAGGAACGAGCGGTTTTTCGCCTGCAGGCTCCTGACTGGGGGCAGTTTTTGCATGCTGCTCTTAAAGGATTTGGCGACAGCTTGCAAGAAGCCGGGCGGGATTGGGGCAGTATGAGCGAAGGAGAATACAAGGAAATTGTCAATCAAGTGGTAGAGGAACTGGCCCCAAAGCTGCAAAATGAGATTTTATTAAGTTCAGAGCAGCACAAGCATTTGGTGGGCAGACTGAAGCGGACGGTGACTCGTGCAGTGCGTCGTCTAGTGGAATTTGACCGAGTAAGTACCTTTAAACCCATGGCAATGGAAAAGTCATTTGGCCGGGGGGACGATGCGCTGCCGCCTCTTGTTTATATGCTGCCAGATGATATTTCCTTGGAAATAGTGGGGCAGATTGATCGTTTGGATGTTGCCGATTTAGAAGGCAAGAAATATATGCTTATCATTGATTATAAGTCAGGGGGCGCTTGGCTGAAATTGGTGGATGTGTATTACGGACTGCGGCTGCAGTTATTAACCTACTTATTAGTAGCGAGTAAGGCATATGAAGATTGTCTGCCTGCAGGACTGCTGTATTATTTCTTAAAGAATCCCAACCTATCCGATAAGATAAAATTAGGCGCAGATGAAATCTGCAAAAAAATCAATGGCCTTTTGAAGATGCCGGGCTGGGTGTTAGCAGATTCTCAGGTCATACGCCTATTGGATCAAAGCATTGATGGCTATTCTGAATTTTTAAAAGTGGCTTTGAAAAAGGATGATACCTTTTATAGCAATTGCTTGTCGTATGTCAAAGAGCCGGAAGAATTTCAATTGCTACTTCGGCATGTAGAGAAGAAGTTAGTAGATACAGCAAGGGAAATTATGGAGGGAAACATTGCAATTAGTCCATATGCCTTAGACAAACGAACGCCATGCGGATTTTGTCAGTATAGTTCAGTGTGCCAGTTTGACAGTTTATTGCCGGAGAATCAATACCGCAGACTGGCAAAGCCGGATGAGAGCAGTATTATGGGGAAAATTATCCAGGGACAGGAGGTGAAACCCGATGAGTTGGTCTGAGCAGCAGTTATTGGCAATCGAAACTCGCAATAAAAACGTATTGGTAGCGGCGGCGGCTGGATCGGGTAAAACTTCTGTATTGGTTGAGCGAATCATTTCCCGTATCTTGGATAAAGACCAGCCAATTGATGTGGATAAGGTACTAGTTGTCACATTTACCAATGCGGCAGCCGCTGAAATGCGGGGAAGAATCGGATCGGCGTTGAATGAGGCCCTGAAGAAACAGCCTCGTTCTGAGCATATTCAGCGGCAGCTGGCACTTTTAAATTCCTCTGCTATTTCAACCATCCATGCTTTTTGTCAAAACATTGTACGGCAGAATTTTCATCTCTTAGATTTAGATCCTCAGTTTCGCATTGGGGGTCAGGCAGAAGTGACGATTATGAAGACCGAAGTTTTAGAAGCCCTCTTTGAGAGCAAATATGCTCAAGGAGATGAGGCGTTCTTGGATCTGGTGGAACACTACGGGGATGAGCAGAGTGATGATTCTTTGTATCAATTGGTGTTAGGGTTATATAACTTTTCCCAGAGTCATCCGTGGCCGGAGGAATGGCTGGCTGATCTTTCTAAGCGTTTTGCCTTGCCGGAAGGGACAAGGGTTGATCAAACACCCTGGTCTCAGTTGATCCGGGAGAAGATCATATTGGATTTGGAACAGGCAGGTCAGCAGCTGGATGCTCTTTGCCTGGAAGCAGGAAAGTCAGGCGGCGTGGAAGCCTACGTAGACACCTTTATGGCGGATCGGGCCGTTCTTGATGAAGTACTGTCTGCGGCCGACCATTCCTGGGAGCGGCTGGCCGATGCAATCGCCAGTTGTAAGTTTGAGAAGATTGCTGCTGTACCCAAAGGAACGGATGAGTCGCTGAAAAAATATTTTCAGCGAGGCAGGCAGAAAGTGAAGGATAAAATAAATGACTGCAAAGTACACTTTTTTGATCGTCCGGCAGAAGAGTTATTGGACGATATGCGGCTCATTGCTCCGGTGGTGGAGACCTTAGGCAAATTGGTCATTGAATTTGGCCGGGAATTTGCCAAGACGAAGCGCAGCAAGGATATATTGGATTTCAATGATTTGGAGCATTTCTGTTTAGAGATATTGCTTGCACCAACAAGCCAGCCAGGGGAGATCGAACCTTCTTCTGTTGCCATAGAACTGCAGGAGCGTTTTGCAGAAGTGATGGTTGATGAATACCAGGATACCAATGGAGTACAGGAAACCATTCTGCGTTTGGTAGCCAGCAGTACCCAGCCTAATTTATTTTTAGTGGGGGATGTAAAGCAGAGCATCTATCGTTTCCGTTTAGCTGAACCAGAATTGTTTATGGAAAAGTATCGTCACTATCCTACAGCTGGCAGCGGATATACTCGCATTGATCTGTCTCAGAATTTTCGCAGCCGGGCAGGGGTGCTGCACGCTATCAATTTTCTCTTTGTGCAGCTCATGGCACCGCGAATTGGAGAATTGGAGTATGGGGAAGCAGAAAAGCTCAATCCTGGTCCTGATTATCCGGAGGAGCCCGGGAATTTATTAGAAGGACCTGTAGAGTTGTGCATTGTAGATCGGGATGAAGCCCACGAGGCGATGGATTCTCCTGAGGGGGAAATGGATAATGGTGAGGGCGTAGAATCTCCCGATGGTCCTGCGGCCGAGCTGATGGAAGAAGCAGAACTCAGTGGGTTTGAGCTAGAGGCACGTCTGATTGCGAAAAAGATGGCTGAATATATGACAGGCAGTTATCGAGTATATGATAAAAGTTTAAAACAATATCGCAATCTCGCTTGGCGGGATATTGTTATTTTACTCCGGTCAGTAAAGGGCAAGGCGAATGTCATGCTGGATGTACTGCGAAAGGCAGGCATACCAGCTTATGCCGAACTGGATGCGGGTTATTTTAGAGAAATTGAAGTTCAGATCATGGTAGCGTTATTAAGTGTAATTGACAATCCGCGTCAGGATATTGCCTTGGCAGCGGTGCTGCGTTCACCCTTAGTGGGTTTTACGACGGAAGAGTTGGCAGAAGTTCGTTTGTGCTGCCCGGGAGAAGAGTTGTGGAGCGCCTTGAATGATGAGACAGAGCAGGGGAGCTTAGAGGAAAAAACGCAGAAGAAATTAGCAGCCTTTGTGAGGCAGTTTGAAAAATGGCGTAATTTGTCTCGGCGTAAGGGTGTACCTGAATTGATCTGGCAGATTTATCGGGATACCGGGTACTATGATTATGTAGGAGGCATGCCGGGGGGAATGCTGCGGCAAGCGAATTTGCGGGCGCTGTATGATCGGGCTCGTCAATATGAATCGACAAATTTTCGAGGTTTGTTTCGCTTTTTGCGCTTTGTAGAACGGATGCAGGACAAAGGTTCTGACCTTGCCGTTGCCAGGGCTTTGGGGGAAAGTGAAGATGTGGTACGAATTATGAGTATCCACAAGAGTAAAGGGCTGGAATTTCCCCTGGTATTTGTGGCTGATTTAGGGAAAAACATCAATTTGCAGGATAGTAAAGCCCTGGTGCTGAGTCACAAAATCTTAGGGGTGGGTCCTTATGTGACCAATCCGGAACTGCGTTTTCGGTATCCCACTTTAGCAAGGCATGGTATTCGTCATAAGCTCATCATGGAAACCAAGGCGGAGGAGCTGCGTATTCTCTACGTAGCCTTAACAAGGGCGAGAGAAAAACTGATTCTCGTAGGTTCTGTGAGCAAATTGGCGAAAAAAGCGGCAGGATGGTGTCAATATACGGATCGCCTACAGCCTACTCTGCCAGATGCAATGATCGCAGGGGCTGGTAATTATTTGGATTGGCTATGTCCCGCTGTGGCACGGCATGTGGGGGGAGCACTTCTTCGAGAATATGGGGAATGTGAACAAGAGCCCAGCCGCATTTTTGCTGATGATCTGTCAGCGTGGAAGGTGGATATTTATTCCCGCAGCCAATTGCTGGAGGCAGGTGAAGAGCAGTCTGAAACGACTACGCTGTTAGAAAATATCCGTATCCTGCAGCCTGTTGAGGGTGGCGAGGATTTTGTCTGGGTAGAGAAAACCTTAGGTTGGCAGTATGGGTATCAGCATATTGTAGGCAAACCAGCTAAATTGTCCGTGACGGAAATCAAACGGCGTTTTGATACACAGGCAGAGGAGAGCAGCCAGCCAGTTTTTGCTAAGAAATCCATTGCTCTGCGTCCTAGGTTTATTCAGCAGTCAGTGGGGCTTACGGGGGCAGAACGAGGCACGTTAATGCATAGTGTAATGCAGCAGATGGATTTACAGGGGGATTTGTCTGAGGCTGGTATCAAAGAGCAAATCGCAGCGATGGTGAAGAAGGAAATGATCTTGCCGGATCATGCAGAGATTGTGGATACTAAAGGCGTGGCAGCCTTCTTTCAAAGCAGTCTTGGTCAGCGCTTATGCACTTCACCGAAAGTACGGCGGGAATTGCCCTTTAGCCTGGTTCTTCCCGCTGAGAAATTTTATGATGATATGGCAGGGGCAGGAGAAGGTATTTTCATTCAAGGGATACTGGACGTACTATTTGATGAGGCAGATGGGTTGGTGTTAGTGGATTATAAGACGGATTGGGTGACTGACAGCAGTGAATTAATTGACCGTTATTCGGTGCAGCTCAATCTGTATGCAGAAGCTGTAGAGAAAATTTTTAAACAGCCGGTAATCGAAAAATATTTATACGTGTTTAGCACAAAAGAAGCTGTCAGGATGTAACTGACAGCTTAAGGGCAACGTGGTTTAACCGCAGAGGCGCAGAGTACGCAGAGGGTTATGGTTTCTAACCTATTTCTCTGTGTCCTCTGCATCTCTGCGGTTAAAAAAGGACAGGACTCGATGCATTTGTCTTATGAAATTACCGAAGCTATCATCTGGGCCAGTACATAATAATCAGGACGCCTGCCAGTGAAATGAGTCCGCCAATAATATCAAATCGATCTGGGGGAATTTTATCAATGCCCCACCCCCAAAGAATAGAAAGTACGATAAAAACGCCTCCATAGGCAGCGTACACCCGACCAAAGCTGGCTGGCTGTAATGTAGGGATGACGCCGTATAATACTAGAATAATAGCGCCCCACACTGCATAGCTAATTCCTTTTCCCTCCCGCAGCCAAAGCCATATTAAATAACCGCCGCCGATTTCAAATAAACCAGCAAGGATAAAATAGCCTGCAGATTTTAAAACCTCCATCATTGTCCTCCTTGAGCGTATTGATAATTATTTTCATTATAGCACAATGTTAAATGCTTCCTCTGATAAAGTATACTGTATAAATGCTGTATAGGGGAAGCAATGCCGCTTTTAAGATGATATAATACAAAAATAATAACATATAATAAAGACAAAGACTATAACGAATGCAGTGAATTACAATTTTGCCGCATGGAAAAAGAACGTATGTTCATTGTGAAAATACTTTAAGCGAGGGGAAGAAACATGTCTTATCAAGTACAAGATTTTGACCATCTTTTAGGAATGCAAGGCTTTAGTGAAACCTTACTGCACCATCATTTTGCCTTGTATCATGAACTTGTGGAAAAACGGAATCGAATTGCAGCCAATCTTGAAGGATTAGCAGCACAAGGACAGGAAGACACCCCTGAGTATGCGAGTCTTAAGCGTTGTTTGAGCTGGCAATCGAATGATATGCGTTTGCATGAACTGTATTTTGAAAACTTAGGCGGTCAGAGCGAGATGAATCGTAGGTCCTGTTTGATCGAAAAAATGACCGAGCATTTTGGCAGCTATAAAACATGGGCAGAAGATTTTAAGACGACTGCAAGTATTCCTGGTGTTGGCTGGGCAATATTGTGCCAGGATCATAACAGTGGTAAATTAAATAATCTTTGGCTTGATGAACATCAGGCTGAGATTCCTGCTGATTATAAGCCTCTGTTAGTATTAGATGCCTGGGAACATTCGTATATGATGGATTTTGGTTTAAAAAGACCAGAGTATCTGGAAACTTTCTTTAAAAATATTGACTGGGATGTAGTTGATCGAAGATTAAGTGTATAAGTGATGTCAAAAAGCTCAGGAATGTAGTATTCCTGAGCTTTTTTTTGAAAAGAGTGTATAAAAAAACGTTAAACGCAGAGGGCACAGAGATCCGCAGAGAACACAGAGAAGGATTTATTATCCTTCCAGCAAGACTTTGTTGGCAAACTGGCTGTTGTAAAGCTGTTCATAAAACCCTTTGTGCGCCAGTAGCTGCTGATGTTTTCCCTGTTCAATAATCGTTCCATTTTGCATCACCAAAATCAAATCCGCATCGCGGATAGTGGACAATCTATGTGCAATTACGAAGCTGGTCCGCCCTTTCATCAGATTGCTCATTGCTTTTTGAATTTCAGCTTCCGTTTTCGTATCCACACTGGAGGTGGCTTCATCCAAAATCAAAATGGATGGATTGGCGAGAATGGCTCTGGCAATCGTCAAAAGTTGTTTTTGTCCCTGGGATATATTTGAGCCGTCCGCTTCCAATATCGTGTCGTAACCCTGGGGCAAGGTCCGGATAAAATGGTCGGCACGGGCGGCTTTTGCTGCGCTTACTACCTCATCTAGGCTGGTATCCAAACGCCCGTAGGCAATATTGTCCCGTATGCTGCCATGGAACAGCCAGGTATCCTGCAAAACCATTCCGAACAACCTTCGCAGGGAGCTGCGACTCATCTTTTTAATATCAACGCCATCAATGGCTATCGTTCCGCTCTGAAGTTCATAAAAGCGCATCAGCAGATTGACCAATGTGGTTTTCCCGGCTCCTGTAGGGCCTACAATGGCAATGGTATCGCCTGCATTCAACTGGAGATTGATGTCGTTCATCAAAACGACATCATCCCTGTAGCCAAATTTTACATGTTTAAAGGTGACCTCGCCCTTTGGGCTTTTCAGCGGCTCGTCAAGAACTTGCTCCGGTCTTTCTTCTTCCTCATCCATAACCTCAAATATACGCTCTGCCGACGCTACAGCGGATTGCAGCATATTCAGGATATAGGAAATTTCGGTCATCGGCTCCGAGCAGTTGCCCACATACCGTAGAAAGGCCAGTATATTGCCCAGCGACATTGTTCCCTGTACCGCAAAGATGCCGCTGACTACTGCAATGATTACATAGCCGATTCGGCCTAAGAAGCGGATCAGGGGATCAATGGCATAGACGGAAAATTGTGCTTTTCTGTTGGCATCATACAGCTTTTCATTGGCAGCCTGAAAGGCTTTTAGTGTATCCGACTCCTTGCTGAAAGCTTTAATGATAAGCTGGCCTGTATATATTTCCTCAATCTTGCCGTTGAGTTCGCCAAGGTTTTTTTGGTTATCAGCAAAATATCCCTCTATTTTATGTGAAAACCTTGTGGTTGCAAATAGGGAGAGTCCCAGTGTTGTAATAACAATGCTGGTAAGGATCGGGCTGATAAACGTCATAATGATAATGGAGGCAAAAATAGTAACGACTGAGGTAATAAATTTGATCAGTCCCTCCTGCAAGCTGTCCGCAATTCGCTCAATATCATTTGTGACACGGCTTAATAAATCTCCCTTCGAGTGAGAATCGAAATACTTGAGTGGCAGGCGGTTGAGTTTGCCGCTTAATTCCTTGCGCATACTGAGTGTTAGCTGCTGCGACACGCTGGCCATTATATATTCCTCAAAATAATTAAATAACGAAGTGGCTAGATAAATAAGCAGCAGAATGCCGATGGTACCGCCCATTGTATTAATACTGACCTGAAATGCTGTTTCTGCTGCAGCAGCTGTCTTGATTCCTTCGTATAGCTGGTCCACAGCCTTCCCCATTACCAAAGGAGCCGCAATCGACAGAGCGGCGCTGACCAGTACGGAAAGCAAGATCAGTAAGAGCTTTCCTCTTTGCCTGGCAAGCAGCTTAAGTAAGCGAAGCGTTGTCGCCCTTACATTTTTGGCTCTTTCAATTGCATCATCAAAAGTGTTATCTGTTGATTCTATGAGCTCGTTAGTAGAATTTTCCATAGTATCCTCCGCTATGATGAAGCCAATTCCGCTTCGCTGAGCTGCGAAGCGGCAATCTGGCGGTAGACTTGACAATTCTGCATCAGTTCTTGATGCCGACCGGTTCCTGTGATGATTCCATCCTCCAGCACGAGAATCCGGTCGGCTTCCATAATGGTGCTGATGCGCTGTGCTACCATAATAACGGTAGCATGGTCAATTTCGTTCTTCAATGCTCTGCGCAGCATGGCATCCGTCTTAAGATCCAATGCAGAAAAGCTGTCATCAAAAATATAGATTTCAGGTTTGCGGATCAAGGCACGGGCAATCGTCAGGCGTTGCTTCTGTCCTCCGGAAAGATTGTTTCCGCCTTGTGCAAGATAGGCCTGATATCCATCGTTCAATTCACGGATAAAGCCATCCGCCTGTGCGACTTGTGCGGCATGTTCAATTTCTGCCTGTGTCGCGCCAGCCTTTCCATCCCGGATGTTGTCTGCAATGGTTCCGCTGAAAAGAAATGCTTTTTGTGGAACAAAGCCAATTTTATCCCGAAGTTCTTTTTGGGAAAAATTGCGTATGTTCGTTCCGTTAATTAGAATACTGCCACTTTCGATCTCAAAGAAACGTGGAATCAGATTTGCGATAGTGGATTTGCCTGAACCGGTTCCACCAATGATTGCAGTTACCTCACCGGATTTTGATTCAAAGCTTAGATTACTCAAAATCGGTTCCGCCTCATTGGAATACCGAAAGCTTACATTGCGAAATTCAATATGGGCATAGTCGCCTCTGGGATGTGAATTAGAGCTTTTATCTGTAATTTCAGGCGTCATGCTCAAAACCTCATCAATACGTTCGGCGCATGCCTGGGCCCGCGGAATGTACATAAACATCATCGTCCCCATAATGAGGAAAAATAGAATTAAGGAGCAGTATTCAATTAAAGCCATAATATCGCCAATCTGCATCTGCCCGTCCGCCACTCTTCTTCCGCCCAGCCACAGAATGCTAATGATTCCCATATTAATCACCAGCATGACCACAGGGAGCAAAGTTGCAATTATCTTATTGATGCGGATTGAATTGGCGGCATAATCGGTAACTGCGGTGTCAATCTTACTTTTTTCGTGTTTCTCACGATTAAAGGCACGAATGACACGGACACCAATAATTGTTTCTCTTAAGATACGGGTAATGTTATCCATTTTGATCTGAATCAACTTAAACAGGGGGATGATTTTCTTCCCCAGCAATGCAGCAATTAGCAAGAAAATAAGCATAGTTGCTACGATGATCAAGGCGATGGTCTTATCCTTTGAAAAAGCCAGAAATAGCCCTGCAACCGCCATCACCGGCGCTGGCAGCAGCATTTGCATCAGCATAACGGTTGTCTGTCCGATTAAGGTCACATCACTGGTGGTTCGGGTAATCATTGAAGCTGTGCCGATTTTATGAAAGTCGTTTATTGAAAACTTCTGTGTCTTAATAAATAATGCTTTCCGAATGTCTCGTGCAAACCCAGAGGAAATATTGGCTGACAGCCAGGCGTTTAACACTGCCGTGCCTGCTGTAAATATTGCAACCAATAACATAAATACCCCGGTTCTGATAATATATGGTATATTTCCCTGAGTCACACCGTTATTTACAATATCAGCTGTAAGGGTTGGAACATACAATGTACCCAATGTTTCTATAAAGGTAAATAGAAGCACCGTGGCGGCTGAAATTTTATATGGTTTTAAAAATTTAAAAAGCTTGAACATACCTATCTCCTTTTCTTGCCTTAGCCTGACATATATTCTACAATAAGGTATACCGTAACCGGACGGTCAAGAGGTGATTAGATATGTTATACAAAAATCCTAAAAATTATTTTACAACAGGAGAATTTGCACAGCCAGACATACGGGTGAATCCGCAGCTATAAAGCCAAAATTCATTTTATTCCTAGATGTACCGCAGCAATACCGCCTGTTAATTGATAAGAAGTGATTTGCTTTAGACCGACTTGCAGGAAGATATTTTGAATAACAGAATGCTCGGGAAGGGTTCTGAGGGAGGCGGGCAGGTTATAGTAAGGCTGATTTTTGTGAAACCCCAGATTGCCAATTAGAGGGAGCAGGTGTTCAAAGTACAGGAAATAAAGCTGTTTTAGAATGGGGGCGCTAGGTTTGGATAACTCTACGGATAATATGGTACCGCCGGACTTTGTTACCCGATACATTTCTGACAGGGTTCTTAGTATATCTGCGACGTTTCGCAAGCCAAAGCCGATGGTTGTACAGTCAAAGGTATGATCTGGAAAGGGTAAATCTAATGCATTGCCCTGCATGAGTGTTATCTGTTGGGAATAGGGCGTCTTCTTTATATTTTCTTTGGCCTGCAGCAGCATATTTTCAGAGAAGTCAAGACCGATAATTTGTCCTTGAAGCCCTGCTTTTTCTGCTAAGGCAATGGAAAGTTTTCCTGTACCGCAGCATACATCAAGGATGGACTGCCCGGTTTTTATAGTTGCTTTATCAGCAGCGAAGCTGCGCCAGTAGGAATCTTGGTTTAAGGTGAAGACTGCATTGAGCAAATCATAGCGTTTCGCAATGCTGCCGAATAATTCCTGAACGAAGTCTTCTCTTCTATGTTTATCCATTTGCTCCATGATGTTCCTCCCCCTTTTGCAGAAAAAGATTATATCATCATTATACTATAGATTTTAACCACAGAGCGTTAGGAAAAATGCCGTGAACCGCGAAGATAGCGAAGAAATGCAAAGGACGCGTTAGCATTTTTCTTATTTTGTGATACAGATCATAGTACAAAAGTAAATGAATCGTTTATAATAAGAAGCAAAAGAGATAAAAGAGGGTGACAGCTTTGAAACTGTGGAATTGGTTTTGTAAGATCGGTGAGAATAAGGTCGGGTATCAAGTAAAGGCTGGACAGCCGGCTCTTCCAGTCAAACAGGTTTCAGAGCGCGTTAGCCGGTCGGGAGTCGATACGGTTTGCTCACGGATATGTGGTCATGAGAATTGTCAGTGTGGCGGGACTGTAAGAGGTCTGCATTGTGTTTGGTCCTATTATCGTTTAGACAATCAATAAAGAAAAATATCAAAGTCTAATCAAAGCCTATAAATATAATAAAAATATAATAAAAAAACAGGTGCAAAGCAGGCAGATAGTGTTACAATAATGATAAGAAGTGTGTATACAGTATTATTCGATAATGAAGTGTTCTTACAGTGAAGAGAGGTCATTGCATGATATCGCGGCGTAGATTTATCAAAGGATGTATTAGTGCTGTTGTTGCTGTCAGTGGTTCCCAATTGTTGTTTCAGGCTCCTACCAGCAGCGGGTCGGGGAATCGGAACATTCCTGTTTTAGTATATCATCGTGTGGGATATACCACAGATGCCCTTACGGTTACTCCAGAGAGGTTTGCTAGTGATTTGGACAGTTTGCAAGAGAGAGGCTATTCTAGTATCTCCTTAGAACAATTCCAGAATTTTTTGGATGATCGCAATGTAGAAATGCCAGAGAGGCCAGTTTTAATCACTTTTGATGATGGGTATTTGGATAATTTTGAACATGCGTATCCGATACTGCGGAAACATGGCATGATTGGGAGTTTTTTTGTAATTACTGATATGCTGTGGACCCCAGATCGGCTTACTCCTGAGAATATTGTAGAAATGTCCCAAGGCGGCATGTCTTTTGGGTCTCATACTGTGACCCATCGAGATTTAGGAGCATTAGACCCTGAAGCGATTCGTGATGAACTGGTTAATTCCAAAGCAGCACTAGAAAGTGTTTTAGGGAAAACCGTAAGTGGAATTGCGTATCCTCGAGGCAGTTATAATGAGTCAGTAGTAAATATTGCCAAAGAGGTAGGCTATGTAACCGGATTAACGGTTCGGGAAGGTATCTGCATCAAGGAGTCTCCAGACTTGGAATTGCGGCGTATTCCTATTTTTAAATATGATAGCGGCATCATTCATGTGATTGCGAATCGTGGACAAATGAACTTATAAAATATATTATAAATTTTTATGTTGACTAGTGTTGACAAAGGAAACGTATGCTGGTATACTAGTAAATGTGTCATCGGGAACGTGTCAACCGACACGGAGGGGTGTCCGAGCGGTTCAAGGAACTGGTCTTGAAAACCAGCGATCTCGAAAGGGGTCCGTGGGTTCGAATCCCACCCCCTCCGCCATATTTCCAATACGGAGCGATACTCAAGCGGCTCAAGAGGACGGTTTGCTAAATCGTTAGAGGTCGTAAGGCCTGCCAGGGTTCGAATCCCTGTCGCTCCGCCATTCATTTTAAATTTTACGCCTTCATCTTTTTAGAGATGAAGGCGTTTGTTGTATAATGAAATAAGGTATGATCTGCACAAATGGGAAAGTTAGGTGAAAATGCATGCAACGATGGATTATACATATTGACATGGATGCTTTTTTTGCCGCTGTGGAACAGCGTGATAACGAGGCGCTGCGAGGCAAACCTCTTATTGTTGGAGGAACTGGTAATCGAGGTGTGGTTGCAACAGCCTCTTATGAAGCACGCCGTTTTGGAGTACACTCTGCCATGTCCATGGTGGAGGCGAGACGCCGTTGTCCGGAAGGGAACTTTGTGCCCTGCGACCATGCAAAATACAGCCGGGTCTCTAGAGAATTACATCGCATTTTTTCCGATTTTTCACCAATTGTAGAACCGTTGTCTTTAGATGAAGCATTCCTGGATGTTACAGGAATGGAGCAGCTCTATGCCAGCCCAGAAGAGATTGCTGTTTGCATAAAGGAGCGTATTGAAAGTGAGTTGCACCTTACTGCTTCTGCGGGGGTCGCTCCGAATAAGTTTCTAGCAAAGTTGGCTTCTGAGATGAAAAAGCCCAATGGTCTGTTTGTGGTTCATCCAGGGGAGGAAGAGGCGATGCTGCGGAATCTGCCGATTACGTCTATGTGGGGAGTCGGTAAATCCATGGCTCAGGTTTTGAAAAACTTAGGAATCTATACCATCGGGCAACTGGCTCAGACGAATGTGGCATTATTAGTAAAGCATTGCGGACAGATGGCATATAAGATTCATGCGTTAGCACATGGTCAGGATGATAGACCAGTAGTCGCGGATCTTGAGCCTAAGTCCATCGGTAATGAACTTACTTTTCCTGTTGACATCATTACTGAATTTCAAATTGAAACCGAACTATTGGCTTTGGCGGAAAAAGTCGGCTGGCGGCTTAGAAAGTACGACTATAGTGGCAAAACTATTACCATTAAAGTGCGTTTTGCTTCTTTTAAAACCATTACTCGCAGTAAGACCTTGTTAGATTATACCCAGTTTGATGATGTTCTTTATAATGTTGCTATGGAAATTTGTCATCAGATACCCATGGGAGAAGGAATACGACTGCTGGGACTCACTGTGTCCAATCTCCAGTCTGGAGGTGGTCAGCTGTCTTTATTTGATCAGCAGGAAGATAAGCGTGCAGCCATGTATGAAACCATTGATAAACTGAGGAATCGATTTGGTCCAGGCATTGTAACCAAAGGACGATTGATCAATGGAAAGGAACCGAAGTAAAGCGTGTAATACTAATGAGCTTGCAGTTGCCGTTCTAAGGTGAGAAGTATTTGCTTAGGTGTTACATTGGTAATATTCAGCATAAGAGCGCTGGGATATGAAGCAAGTTCCTCTTCGGAGTCTAGCATACTATCTTCTGGTTCGGCTACACTATGATAAGTAGTCAGAGCAGCAGGATGATAGGTTGTATATAAATATGCATCGATGGACTCTCTTTGCAGGTGGGCTTGATACATGTCGATGACAGTATAGCCCTGCTGCTGTAACAAATGAGCTAGTTTTTGATTGTTTCCTTGCAATGCGATGGTTTTGTCCATTGATATCTTCCTTTACTTTATTTCATTCTTAGTCTAGTATGTGTACTGACTTTATAGATTATAGGGAAAGATATCTTTTTATTTGCTCAAAGCAGGAATACAATTGCGAAGTAAGAATTAGATTAGAGTATGATGAAATGTTCTATGGATACAATATTTTTAGCTAAATTGTAGGGGGTTTGGTGATGATTAATAAAGAGCGTGTATTAGCGGAATTCTTTGAACTGGTAAAGATTAAATGTTCCACCCGGGAAGAACGTGAAGTTGCAGATGTTCTGAAGGTTCGTTTAGCGGAATTGGGATTAGAAGTGACAGAAGATCAGGTTGGGGAAATCATTGGTGGCAATTGTGGCAACGTGATTGCATATAAGGCGGGAACAATACAGGATGCACCTACTCTGATGCTCAGCGCTCATATGGACTGTGTTGAACCTTGTGGCGGGATAGAGCCCCAGCTTAAGGATGGTGTGATTACATCTGTGGGTGATACGATTCTTGGTGCTGATGATAAAGCGGGAGTTGTAGCGATTTTAGAAGCATTGCGTATTGTGAATGAAGAACATATTTCTCATGGTCCTATTCAGGTTGTATTTACCGTAGCGGAAGAAGGCGGCTTAAATGGTGCAAAGGCGATTGATCCTGCTGCGTTAAAAGCTGACTTTGGATATGCTCTTGATTCCAGTGGTGGACCTGGCGAAATTATTACGATGGCTCCTGGTCAAAATAGCATTACAGCGTTGATTCATGGCAGAAAGGCTCATGCAGGCGTAGCGCCAGAAGAGGGAATTAATGCCATTGTAGTAGCCAGTAAAGCGTTGGCTGCGATGCAGATTGGACGTATCGATTTTGAAACAACTTCTAATGCAGGGATTATTAATGGCGGCATTGCTACAAATATCGTGCCTGATTTGGTAGAAGTAAAATGTGAAGCTCGCAGCCGGAATATGAAAAAGCTGGAAGTGCAGACGCTTCATATGAAGGAAACCTTTGAGCAAATGGCAACTGCTAACGGAGCCCAAGCCGAGGTCAAGGTAGAGACTGCTTATGGTCCCTATGTTTTATCGGAAACAGATCCTGTAGTAACGTTGGCAGTGAAGGCTGCGGAAAGTATTAGCCTCATTCCAGAAATTAAAGCTACAGGCGGCGGTAGTGATGCAAACTTCTTTAATAATTATGGTGTACCTACTGCCGTATTAGGAGTGGGTATGAATAAAGTACATACCAAGGATGAATATATAAAAGAAATTGACTTGTATAATAGTGCAGAATTAGTGACCGCTTTGATCAAGACAGCAGCAACTATGAAAAAGTAATATAAAATAAAGGCTGAGTGTAATCGCTGCACTTAGCCTTTATTTTATATTGCTTATCAGTTCACAGTTCTTTTCGAAAACGCAGGAAATTACATAATAAATAAAGGAGGCGGGTATAACCGCCAGCTGTTTCTAGCAAGGAGTTTTTTATTCCTTGATAAGTATTGGCTTTGGGGTCGGAAAGATACATGGCAAGCAGTCCTTGCACAATGGTTTTATGAAAAGCAGGATAGGGCAATGTGTCGGCTTGAAGAAAGGCTTGCTGTATGAAGTGTATCAAGTGAGCTGCTGTTTCGGGAGAATCTTGATAATAAGAGACAAAATTGAGGTCGCCGCTTTTTTGATCTTCAGCCGCATCGATGAAGTAGTCTAATAGTATATGTAAGCCGCTAATCCAGGGAAAATAAGCGGAATCAATTTTTGAAACTGTGCAAGAGGTGAGATTCTTGTCGCTGGCAGCAGCGCAGAGCATAAACATACCTAAGGTAGAGCCCGTAGCTGCGGCGAATTCCCAAGGCGTAAGCTGAGGGTAGTGCTCGAGATTCTTATGAATCCAAGTTAGCATTTTTTCTTCGCGAATGCTGGGACTAAGGTGTTTATAGGTCTGTAATTCACTGTAGAGGCGTGCTAATTTCTGGATATTTGGTTTTACCAGCCCATAAGAAGGCAATGTACTTATTTTTTGCTGGCAAGTTAATACGAGCTCTTTTAAATACCCCCCGTCTTTTTTATAAGGATAAAAAGCATAATAATCCTTAAGGTGGGCACTGGGGTCAAGAGCATCTGTCATTGCGTAATGCAGTTGGCGGAAGGCCTGTTCATCTGTTATTCCAGCGTTATCGCACAGGTTATCTAAATAATCGCTGATGGTTTGTAACGCGACGACGAGAGAGATAAAGTCTGTTTTCTGTACTGTGGGATAGAGGCTGTAAATGCTTCCTCCCTGGCAATGGAATTTTTTGTTTGCAATGCTGGCAAGAGCCTGTTCTTTAAGCTCGGGGCAGGCATGGGCTATTCCTTTCGTAGACCAGTAGTGCAGTTCGCTGTCAACTAAGGGAAAGACCTTTTTGACAAAAGGAATAATTAAAGAGAGTACTCTATAGAACTTAGCAAAAAAATTCATAATAGCCTCCTTATGGCGAACAGAGATATAGTTTATTTTAATATTATTTTGATTTAAAAGTAAAGTTACAAAGCTGTATGTTGCCAAAATGTTGCTAAAAAAGCCTGCACTCTTTGAGAGCCCATCCAGTTTTATATCTTGTCATCCGCAATATAGAAGAAAAGACACAGCGTTTGCTATGCCTTTTCTTCCCTATTCTTTATTTTATAAGGGGGCAGTTGAGACAACTAATTCCAGACCTGTTTCACGTTTAAACCACTTGCTGTGCTTCTTTACTGCCTGCAGTTCCAGTAATAATTCTTGTTTGCTTGTCACAATCAGCTGTGCCTGTTTTTTTGAGATGTTCGTTGTGACTTTTTCTACCAGATTCATTTGCGTAGTATCTAAACCTTCCGCCAAGGCTAGCAATAGTGCGAGTTTTCGAGCTGTTTGCCAATTGGCTGCATCTAGAAATTCATTATAAATTCTGTTATAAGAATATTTTACGGAAGGGCTGTGATGCCAGCCGGCAATGATTGCGGCCATGATTTGTTCGCGATGGGAAAGACCGAATAAACGGGCATTTTCTATCAAATAAGCGCTATGTCGTGCATGGTCATAATAACTCACTGTAATGCCAATGTCATGTAATAAGGCGGCTACTTGCAAGAGTGTTCTATTGCGCGGCTGTAAGCCGAGTATTTCCTGCCAATCATCAAATAGGCCATTAGCGAGTTTTGCTACCTGACCCGCGTGCACTGTATTGCCGCTATAGAATGACAGCATATTGTCTGTGCTATGGGAAAGCGGATCTAACAGCTCTGTTTGACCAGTTTGGGAAAGATAATATTGAAGAAATAATCCTTCCCTTACACCACAGCTGCTAATAATTAACTGTGTACTATCAATTGTTTCAAATAAGTGTTTAACAATGGCTAAACCTGAAATAATAATATCAGCACGTTCACTGCTGAGGCCCGCTATTTTGCGACGCTGAGCACAGGACATTTTTATGACGTCTTCCCATAAGGAGTGAAAGGAAAGAGAGCTGGTACGGTAGTTGTGCAGCTTTAATAAAGGATAATGATTTCTTTTTTGTTCCATTTTTCCAATGCTGCGGGCGGTTCCTCCAATGCCGATTAGAGGGAGAGTAAGGTGTTTCAACCAAGGTACTTTAGCAAGCTCCTGGGATAAAAACTCATCAAGTTCTGCTAATTGAGCTTCTGTTGCTTTGTTTTCCAGTTTAAAGCGTTCTGTTAACGTAACCGCTCCAAAGGGCAAACTAATTACTTCTTTAGCTTTGCGGTTTTTTATTAACGTTAATTCTGTACTTCCGCCTCCTAAGTCAAATAATATGGCATCTGTAACATCAAGGGTATTAATCGCTCCTAAGTAACCTAATTTTGCTTCCTCTTCTCCGCTAATGATGCTAATGGAAATGCCAGTTTCTTTTTGAATTTTTTTTACAAATTCTGAGCCATTAACGGCATTACGCAGTGCTGCAGTTCCTACGCCTAGAATTTTATCCGTTTTAAAGATTTGACACATATGAGCGAAGCTTTTTAGCAGGCTCATTGTACGAGACATGGCCTCTGGCTGCAGTTGACGATTTTTATCGGCCTCTTGTCCCAAACGAACCGCATCTTTTTGATGATAAATTAGATTGTAGGAACCGTTAGCATAGATTTCGACGATAATAAGGCGAGCAGAGTTTGATCCTAAATCGATAATCGCGATACGTTGATTCATGAAATCTTTTCTCCTTTGTACTGGGTGCAATTCTTTTATAAAATATGTATTAGCAATATTTTAGGAAAATCCTCTGCCTAAATAGTAATTTACGAAAGATTATTATGATAAAATAAATGTTATAAAATTTAGATAATTGAGAAAAAAGAGCTGCTTTATAGAAAATTTAATGGATTGTTAAGTTATTGTAAATTTATTCAAATACACCTCTCATACTAGAGGAAACGGCAGGTAATATAAGGAATTATGTCGAAAGAAAACTACTACAATGAGTTAAGCCAAGTTTCAAATTCTGAGATAGGCAGGTTGAAGCCATGTTTGATAAACAAGAGAATTTCTTAAATAGGGAGTTAAGCTGGCTGAAGTTTAATCATCGGGTTTTAGAAGAAGCAAATGATCCTGAGAAACCTTTGCTGGAACGATTAAAATTTGTGGCGATTGCCAGTTCTAATTTGGATGAGTTTTTTATGATTCGTGTTGCTGGACTGAAACAGCAAGTGGAAAGCGGTATTGGTAAGAGAGATCCTGCAGGGTTTAATGCAGCACAGCAGCTTCAGTTAATCGATGAAGCAGTGCGGGAGATGGTACGGCTGCAGTATTGGTATCTAAAGAAGATTCTTGGTGCTATGCAAAATCATGATATTTATGTAAGTGATGTGGAGAGCTTATCGGTTAGCGGGCGGCAGTGGGTAGAAGAGCATTTTTATAACACGATTTATCCATTGCTTACGCCATTAGCGGTAAATGCCAGTCATCCATTCCCTTTATTGGCTAATCGGAGTTTAAATCTGGCAGTGCTGCTAACAAAGGGAAAAGAGGAGCTGCAGACAGCAATTCTTCCCGTTCCCAATGCACTGCCGCGAATTATTGAAGTACCTGACCAAAGTGTTGGCAAACAATTTGTATTATTGGAAGACATTATAAAAAAACATTGTTCTGAGTTATTCTGCGGCTATACGATTAAGGACATTGCAGCCTTTAGCGTTACGCGTAATTCGGATTTGTTAATTGATGGTGAAGGTGCCGAAGATCTGCTGGCCGAGGTAGAAAAATCTCTGCGGCAGCGTAAACGGGGCGAAGCAGTACGCTTGGAAATGACCAAAACAAACAAATCTTTTTTAAAAGAGTTCTTGCTGGATATATTTAAGATGGATGAACAGGATTTGTATGAAGTTACGGGTCCCATTGATATATCTTGTTTTATGAAAGTGATGGACCTTCAAGGTTTTGATGACCTGCGTTATGAGCCTCTTATTCCACAGATTCCCATAGGATTAAACGATGCTGAGGATCTATTTGACGTGATTCGCGAGAAAGATATTTTACTGCATCATCCTTACGAATCTTTTATGCCTGTAGTGAACTTTATTCGTCAGGCAGCAGTTGATCCTAAAGTGTTAGCGATTAAGCAGACTTTATATAGAGTGAGCGGTAATTCTTCCATTGTCCGGGCTCTGGCTCAAGCTGCTGAAAATGGGAAACAAGTTACGGTTGTAGTGGAAGTTCGAGCTCGTTTTGATGAGGAAAACAATATTTTATGGGCCAGAAAATTAGAAGAATCTGGCTGTCATGTAATTTATGGATTGTTAGGTCTTAAGGTCCATGGCAAAATGGCATTAATCATTCGGCAGGAAGAAGCTCGTATTAAGCGGTATGTGCACATGGGAACGGGAAATTATAATGACATTACAGCCCGCATATACTCTGATATGAGTCTGTTTACTGCCAATGAAAAAATAGGAGCGGATGCTTCAGATTTTTTTAATATGCTGTTGGGGTATTCAGAACCTCCATCATGGAAGAAGCTGATAGTTGCTCCTGTTGGTTTACGAGAGAAATTAAAAGAGTTGATTGATCGGGAAATTGCTTTGGCTCAAGAGGGAAAAAGCGGTCATATCATTGCTAAAATGAATTCTTTGCTGGATAAGGATATTATTCTTAAATTGTATGAGGCTTCTAGCAAAGGGGTTAAAATTGACCTTATTATTCGTGGAATTTGTGCCCTAAAGCCAGGGATTGAACATGTCAGTGAGAATATTAAGGTACGAAGCATTGTAGGACGCTTTTTGGAGCATCATCGTATTTTATATTTTAAAAATGGTGGAAGGGAAAAAGTTTATTTATCCAGTGCGGACTGGATGAATCGTAACTTAAGTGAGAGGATTGAATTATTATTTCCCATTGATAATCCAGAAATTCTAGAACGAATTAAAAATATTTTACATATCATGCTAAAGGATAATCGTAAAGCGTATATGATGAAAAGTGATGGAACCTATCGGCGGGTATATCGCCGGGGTAAGATCGTTAATAGTCAGCAAAAATTATATCAAGAAGCACAAGAACGAGCTGGTGGTGCAGATTTTTAAAGAACAAGGCCTATTCTTTCGTATAAGCCTTGTTTTATCTTGATTTTTTCAACATTTCACTAGTTATCCCCATAGTTATGCACAAAAGGATAACAAATGTGGATAACTATGGGGACATATTCTGATTTTTACTTCAAAATGAGGGAATTTTATAGCTTCAGGAGAAATAAGGATGTGGATAAAAGGATGTGGAT
>DJJR01000046.1:0-20341 GCA_002434245.1 Pelosinus fermentans | reverse complement strand
ATCCACATCCTTTTATCCACAATTAGAAAACGAAATAATAAAAATACTTGACTTTAGCTATATAACTATGGTAAGATATTTTTTGTCGACGGGACAAGAGTTCCATTGAAGGAATGACTCCGTAGCCCAGCTGGATAGAGCGCTTGACTACGAATCAAGAGGTCGCAGGTTCGAATCCTGCCGGGGTCACCATTTTTTTGTTGCTAACTATATTTTGCGCCCGTAGCTCAGGCGGATAGAGCAACGGTTTCCTAAACCGTGTGCCGGTGGTTCGAGTCCTCCCGGGCGCACCATTGTATTTTGTGTGGTGAACCGGATATTGGATGATGATTATTATATGGGATTAGCATTAGAGGAAGCACAAAAGGCTTATGAGATTGGTGAAGTGCCAATTGGAGCTGTACTTGTTCTGGATAGTCAGATCGTGGCTGCAGGACACAATATGCGTGAAAGCTGGCATGATGCTACGGCTCATGCTGAAATGATTGCTATTCGGGAAGCTTGTCAAAAGCTTGGACGATGGCGCTTGACTGGACTTACATTGTATGTTACGATAGAACCTTGTCCGATGTGTGCTGGTGCGTTGGTCATGAGCCGTATTGACCGATTGGTTTACGGTAGTGCTGATTTGAAAGCAGGGGCAATTGAATCGATTTTTAATATAGCGCAAAATGATGCATTAAATCATTCCATGGTGGTTACATCGAGAATACGAGCAAATGAATGTGCGCAAATTATGAAAGATTTTTTTAAACAACGGCGAAAAAAGAATAAGAACCATAGTATAGATACCTGAGACATGAGCATTGAAGTAGATCAGGTCACGGAGAGGTGGCTGAGCTGGTCGAAGGCGCTCGACTCGAAATCGAGTAGGCGGGAAACTGTCTCGTGGGTTCGAATCCCACCCTCTCCGCCATTTCACTAATATCTTTTTTAAAATATACTTTTTATGAATATTGATAACATATTACCATAGAGCTTGTTTGAAGGTTTATCTTTGCGGGATGACTTCAAACGGCTCTATTTATTTTTTGCGGTTCACGGTTCGAATTTTTCAGGCTAAATTTATAGGAAATATTTATGTCCAGAAATTTCTCACCGTTCATGTCGTAGGTTTCCGAGACCTCTATGCGGTCAATCAGTTCGACCACAATAGCCCTTGTCAAGCTATCGATGGTTAAACATTCTTTAACGCGGTCTACCCAGCCAGTTAAATCCTGCTCGACACGTTTGTATTCATTCAAATCGATTTCAAGTTGTTCGACATCGGTAATTAGCCGTGCCTGTTCATCACCATACTTTTTCGACATACGTTTGAAGAAATCAGCGGTGACTTCCCCGGAAATTTTATCTTCATATAGATTTTGCAGAAGTCCGTCAATCTCTTTAATCCTGTTCTTGGATTCACGGATGATTTTTTCGTACCGTTGCATGTTTTTATTCTTAAACTCATCATTGGTTTTAAGAATCTTGTTAATCAGTTTCTTTTCGTCCTCGACGGCTAAGACAGCGTACTCTTGAACACTTGCTAATACGGCTTGGTACAAAGTGGCATAATCAATACAATGCATAGGGCAAACATCTTTCCCTTTTTCGGTATACGTACTGCAACGGAAAAATTCTTTGGTGTAGGACTTCAAGACTCTCCGGTTAAAAACAAGATTGCCGCCGCAGTCAGCGCATTTTATGATCCCTGCAAATAGAGATACTTCTCCGTTTGAACTGCGCCTTACGGTTTGCTTGTTGTTCCGCTTGCTGATTTGTTGCGCTTCGAGCCACAATTCTTTACTGATTAGCGGTTTATGGGTATTTTCGATGATAATCCATTCATCAACATCTTTCCGAACAATGCTCTTGTTCTTGAAAGATTTAACCGCGCGTTTGCCATTGGCCATAGCTCCATAATAAGCGGGGTTTTTAATGATTTGCATTATGGTTGCGCTTCCCCATTTGTTTTTGTTATTCTTGTACGGATTGGGCTTGCCTATGGTGTTGTAGAAATATTCATTCGCTGTCAGTATATTTTCGTGGTTGAACACATCAGCTATAGACCGCGCGGTTTTTCCGCTTAAATACATCTCAAATATCCTAACTACGTTGTGTGCAACATTTTCATCTACAGCCAGAACGTGCTTATCTTCTTTTGATTTCCAATATCCATAAGGCGTTCGGCTGTTAGAAAATTTCCCTTGGTTTGCCATCAGCTTTTTTGTGGAACGGGTTTTACGGCTTATATCTGCGGCGTACATTTCATTCATGATTTCCTTAATTGGCGTTGCAATATTATTATAGTCATCATTAAGGCTGTCATGGTTATCATGTATGGCAATATACCTAACACCATATTCATTGAATAATTCTCTGTGCCGCCCTGCTTCGATATAATTGCGCCCTAAGCGGCTCAAATCTTTTGTAATGACGCAGTTTATCAAGCCGCTTTCAATATCGCTCATCATTTGCTGAAATCCCGGACGGTTGAACGTAGTCCCGGTTATATCATCATCAATGTAAGCTTTATATACAGTCCATTCCTTTTCATTGGCGTAAGCTTCAAGCATGGCTTGTTGATTTTTGATACTCATACTTACATCTCTTTTGCCGTTTTTCAAGTCCTCTCTTGAAAGACGGCAATAAATTCCGACATTATATGCTGTTTTCAAAATCTTGACTCCTTTCGTGAAAAACAGCGCATATGCCAGGAATGCCTTTTTTTATTATAACAAAAGGCATTCCTGATGGTCTATGTTACGCAGGTTTTTCTTTCAGTCTTGTGTTGGCTATCGAAAATAAAATATCATAAAGACTTTTTTGAGGATAAAAGTAACTTTTTACATGAATATTTAGATTATCAATTCTTAGCAATGTAGTTCCGTATACACAATTCCTTTCCACTTGTTCTTTGGGCAGGGGGCTGGGCTTCAAACTGTTAGCCTGTGGAAGGGAGGATAATTTATTTTGTTTCATGGTCAATTACCACCTTTGGATTTCATAGTTTCTTCAATATGTTCCGAGGCGTAACCGTGGCACTTCAAGAAGCTTACAACTTTTGGGGATAAATCTTCTAAACTAGTAGGGAGAACCACCCTTGGAAGTTTTTCATAAATGTCCCCAACGATACCAAATTCATGCAACTTGTCAAGAACCCGCTTAGCCCGTGGCCAGCCTACGCTGAAGGTTTCAATAATCTTGTTGCAGGATATTGAATCGTACTCCAACGCCCACATGACAATCCGAGCCAATAATGCATCGTCGCTGTTACGCTTAGTATTCACGAGGGTGTTTAGCCGCGCATCGTCTGTCGTTGTCCCCATTTGTTGTAGGTTAGTTTCATTTAGCATGAATATTTTGGCGTCCTCTTTTTGTTTAGGCGATCTACTGCTATAGTATGATCGAATTTGATCAAGAGCCTCTTCTATATCTTCCGGAGAGATGTACGCTCCTTGAATCCGTTGAAGTTCATCGTTTTGGGAGGATTGGAATAACATATCACCCTTTCCACGCAGTTTTTCGGCTCCGCTCTCGCCGAGGACTGTCACAGAATTAGTGAACTTAGCGACACGAAAAGCCATCTTTGTTGGAATATCGCTTATATCAATCTTGACATTCTGTTTTGTTGGGTTGTGAGCCGCCAAAACCATGTGAATTCTCGCGTGCCTGCCACGGCGTAAAATATCCGACAATGTGTCCTGTACCAATTTAGAACTCCGCTTGTCATCTGCTCCTGAAATAAATGCGAGAAACTCATCTATGACACAGACTATGATCGGAAGGCGGGAGAATTCTTCGAGGTGTTTCATACTGATACGCCGTTCCATTTCAGCCCGCATTAGCAACATGATGTTTAAAAAAACTTCAAAATCCTGAATAATTGGGCACGAAAGATGCGGGAGTTCAGCAAATGGCAACAAATCGCCCGCTTTATCACAGATCAATATGTTGACTTTGTTTGGCGAGTATCCCCCAAGCAGGCTTACTAGCAAGCTCTTAATGGCCGTTGATTTACCCGAGCCAGTTGTGCCGCAAAGCATAAGGTGCGGGTACAGCGCCAAATCAGCTATTACTAATTTGTTCATGGCATCGAATCCAAGGGGATGTGCAATTTGCATGATTTTCTTCGCCGCTATGTATTCCGAGCTTTTAAAGATATCGAGTAAATTATTGTCCTTAAGGCTTTCTTTTGACGCGATAATGAAAATGGATAAGCTTTCCTGTATGACCTGAAACAATGGCAGTTTTAGGGACACCTGCACATCTTTTGAATATTTATCAATCTGATCTACTCGTGTACCCGGCAGGAGCTTGATTTTGAACTTGAATCTATCCTGAAGGATTGTAATGCCTTTATCCTTGATGTCAATGGATACACCGTGCCTTTTATAACGTTTAATAATTTTTTTTGCCAACTCATCTGCAATATCCTCAAGCAAATAATAATCATAGTAACTCATAAAAATAAACTCCCCTTTCAATAGTTACTTCTACTTCTGCTGCTAATAAAATGAGCATTTATCCACTCAAAAACTGCACGAAAACTGTGTAATTATAGATAGTGTGAATGTGGAGAGAAGTAGAAGAAGAACAAACTACTTAGTTTTTGAAAAAGATCCTCTAGCAGAATTTCCTAAAAACTTCTGAATGAACAGTAGTAACGAGTATCTCCTTTCTGGTTACGACAGATGTTAGCAGTAAATCTGTCGCTGTGAGTCATTTATGTCTCACCTGACATTTCTAAGAATGTCTTCACATTGCGGTTGTCACAGCTTTTGAAGGCGCAATTCGAAGCTAAAATACAAATCTTCACGACCTGCGGCTGTGATTTGTGGATCGCGAAATCAGATAAATACTGAAAAACTCAATTCTTTTTGGAACCTTCAAGCTATGTGTGGTAGAATGAAGGTAATTTGGTTTATCCGCGCCCACTTTGGTTATCAAAACTATAAAATATATCCGCCTCATTTGTCACGCAAAGAGCAATAATTGAACAATTCTTATGCAATTTACAGGCAATCAAGGAGAGGGAACCTATGCATCTTGATGGGAATCATATTATTAAATTCGCAATGAAAAGATGGGAACTGACGAAAAAAACTATTGCCGAAGATTATCTGCTTTGCTCCCAATCCGCTTTGTCAAGAAAGGAGCCTCCTCGCATTGACCCACAGAAGTATTACGAACAATTATTTGATGTGGGGTATCAAGGAAGTGCAGCATCGGTAAAAAAAGAAAATCAAGTTGACTTATTGAATGCGTTAATAGATTACTTAGTAAAAGAGAATTGTCAAAGAGAAGCAAATTTAATAAGTACGAAATATAAAAAAGGCTCGAAATATAGAGAAATTATTTTGGAAGTTCTTAAAAGGGCTAACACACAGCCATCTAAAAGCAAATGTCCTGACAAAGCAGAAAACAGCTTGCCCGACAATAGTGAAGTTGAGATTACATCTCATATAAAAAATATTCCATCCGATGAAATTGAAAATAAAGTAACGATTCGAAGTGAACCCCTTTCTACAATATCAGGTTGGGATGGCTCATCCACGGCACTTGATGTATTGTTACGTCCGTTGCCTCGCTCAATGAAAGAAGCTGCTCAAACTCAAAAATTGCGCAACAGGCAAAGGAAAGAAAATCCATAAAAATTTTCAGCAACAAGAATTACTGTATCTCCGCAACATTCATCTATATATTCTAAACTTGGTATACACATACAGCACAAATCCCCATGCCAATCACGGCATGGGGATTCATTTTATTTTAGGGAGGTTTAGAAAATAGTCATTGTAGACTGGCAGCACCCGGGGACGCTGCTTGCAGAAGATTATGCCAACGGCGAGTATGACGATTGCCCGGTAGGCGGCAGGATGTTCGTCTGTTACGGGAAAGCAGCATGCCCAAATTGTCATGCTCCGTATAGTAGGGAACTTATAAAAACAAATAAAGACACCAACTCAAAACCCTTTCCCGATTAAATGGGAGAGGGTTTTTCCTCATTGTCAGTAACAAAGGTTCCGTTTTCAGGAGAATAAACAGTTCCCTATTCCGGTTCTGAAAAGGGAGCTGTTTATGGAGCTTAAAAAAAGCCTGTTCGGGATTGGAATTGAGATTTTTCATATTGATATAATTTTAGCAATCAGCAGGAAGGGCGGGTGATATGTTGATTAACATTGACTTTGACAATATCAGCGACGAGTTGGTATATAAAGCCTTTGGCGTTGATGGTAACGAAGCGGATGCTCTAAACGATATTTATCTGGAATTGTTTGAGCTTATCGGGCGTGATGCAATGCTCAAATTGTTTAAGCATTTTCGTGGGGATAAGATCGATTTCCCTATGCGCCTATATCGCCCGGAATTCATTGCCGATCTTGCGAAGCCAGTGACAGACAGACGTGAGCGCGCCAAGATTGCCAGAGCCGGGGGCTATTCAGCCAAGGTAATCGAGAGCATGCTGAACAAACGCAGGAAAGAAAACGAGGCTGAGTAATAACATCTACTTTCCTGCTCATATCCGCATAGCAACGCTACAAAGCAATTTTAATAAGATTGAAACAGAGAGGAGGGTCGATGCAGTGGCTACGATACTATTCTTTATTTATTTCGCAATAGCTTGGAATTCAATAAACTATTTACAAAATAGAATTGGATTAACATTCTTTATGAATTTGCGAGGCTTTGCGCAACTGATGTTTTACAAAGTATTTGCAGCCATTCTTTTAGGATGGCTGATCATTCCTATTGCCTTAATACACAAAGCGATGCAGAAATAGTACATAAAATTATAGAATTATAGGGAAGATGGATAGTCAAGGTAGACAAGCTCCTAGTATTTAATATCATCAATAATAATTTAATGTGGAGGCGTAAATATGTTTTGGTCAAAAAGAGTTGAAGGTTCACAAACAGGCAATACAGCATTTACTGATAATAAGCAAATACAGAAAAAGAAATTTAATAAATTAAAATTTACATTATATAGCATAATTGCTATCGTGGTTATGCTTACTATTGCGGCAAATTGGGAAGGAAGTACAAATTATGTAGCTACGGTAGAGAACCATAAACCTCTATCAGAGAGTCAAGGAATAACCCTTACTTACGCTAATGTATTAAACAAATATATTGACTCCCCCAAATGGGAATCACGCGAATCAGGGAATGTTGGATTTGTTGACATAAGCGGAACCATAAAGGGATCAGATAAAAAAATAGGTATAAAAATTAAAGTTTCACCTATGCCCAATGACTCAAAACGTGTTTCGATAAAGCCGGAATCTATAACGCTTAACGGCAATTCACCTTCTACTCAAGCAGCAGCTGAACAAATTTTATTATATATGTTTTTAGCGTGTAAACGAGGAGAAGCTGATGTTGCTTATTATTTCGATTAAATCATTAGTTTCTAAAAAATCTATTAAAAACAATTAGTAATATGCGTATGGGGTTATGACATAAATTCCATACGCATATTACTATATTCTTGATTTTGCTATGTATATGAAAGGCTTGGTGATTAAATTTGAAACAATTAGGTCTGGTATTGTTGACAGCTATTTTAATTTTATGTTCGGCATGTGCAAGCGATAAAGTTGATCGTAATGCCAGTAATTCAATTCAGCTTTCCCAAACCTATAAAAACGAAGCGGAAGGATTCGTTTTTAAATATCCGCAAGCGTGGCAGACCAAGGAGCCTAATACTATGCTTGAAATTATCAAGCTTCAATCTCCCGATAGAAATGCAAAGTTTTCGGTTATGAAGATAGTAACAAATCCATTTGGAATTCTAACCGAGGATCAGGCAGCAGTAGAAAACGCTGTTAATAAAATGCATAAGTTTATTGCTCTTAGGGATACAAAATTAGGTGAAATACCTGTGCGAGAATTAGTTTATCAAACAAATGGGCTAAAAGGAGATGATATATCAAAAAACTACTGGTATGTTCTGGGGGGCGATGTCTATCAAATCATTTGTTCATTTAAAATGAGCGAAAGAGAAAGATATGAGCCCATGATCAACGCAATGATGGAAAGCTACACAATTACTCGTTCACCTAATGACCTAAATAAGGCTTCGGGTATAAATTCAGATTTAACAGTGAGTGAGGCAAAGGAACTTCTCCAAACCTGGATAAATACTCATAAATTCCCCGCTTCCGTTTCTATCACGGATGGAGATGGAAAACGTAAGTTGGATGGATTAGAATCAGAATGCTATATGTTCGGGTTAATCGGATTAAGTCGAACGCAGCTGATTCTTGTGGATGCTAAAACTGGGGAATTATTTATAAATGACGGTAGGATAATGTCATTGGAAGAATGGTATCAAAAGTATATTGCCCCCTATGCTAATACCAATAATAACAAAGATACCGGCAATTACATTGATAAAAATTTCGAATGGGTTGAAAAACCTCGAGCCAACAATGGGAATATCATTGGCAAAATAAAAAATATATCAAGTGGAGATCGTCGCAAAATTTCTGTCAGGTTTCTCTTGTATGATTATCAAGGGAATCAGATCGACACAGCCATTGACATTAATCCGATGTTAAAAGCCGGGACTGTTTGGAGCTTCACAGCTCAAGTTCAGAATGCCAAAGTAACCGATTTTGAGTTGGCAGAGATAAATTATCAGTAAAAATATATAGTGAATAAGGGCATATGATTGAAAGCACATAAGCAAACGAGTAGGGCGGGGCGTTATTGCGTTCCGTCTTTTTTTGATTGGTTTGATTAACTGCCTGATCGTTTCTGTTGCGATAAAACGCTGTAATCCAATCTCCCTTTCGTTCCTTTATATATTATGAAGATGAGTAGGCGCAAGCCAAATCAACAGCTTCACTATGCTATTCAAGCATATAAAAAGCAATAAAACGGAGGAGGGATACAACCATGGGCAAAATCAAAATAGCGAGGATTATACTGTCGGCATTGTCGGCGGTACTCACTGCGGCGAAAGCTGTCATTGACTTCATAAAATGTATTGATGCATTGAAAACGAAGACAGCGTAGTTTTTCATTCCATATCATTCCAGGCAGAACAGCCTAAAACAGAGCTTCCCATTGAGGAAAGCTCTGTTCTTTTATGTCTAAAAATAAGGGGGAATGAAGCCAATGAAATCAATAGAAGAAATACTTGATATTATCAACAACTCTACAGGCACGGAAAGCTACCACAAGTTTTCGCCAATACCCGGCTTTCCGGTTATTACGGACGGTGTTCTTGTTCTGGCCGAAGCGGCGGATTGTTATTGGCTCCTTGACATTATCGGAAGCTACCAGAGCAACAGCAAGCTGGATAAGGCTTTCCAGGTATGGACCTTGAAAGTCAATACAGAAGACAACAGTGCGTTTATTCGGGGGTACAACGATACGACGCTCATTGTTACGCAAAAGATACCCTACACCGATTTCCCGCCCGGGGAAGTAAAGCTGTACCTGATTGATGGGGTTATCCTGTTACCTTCCGAATATTGATATTTACCAACGCCTTCCTACTGGGGAGGCGTTATTTTATTTGGACCAATAGGGTTGCATTTAGCAATGGCACATGCCAAAAATCCAAAAACAACTCTATTAGGACACTTTTCCAATGTGCCGTTAGGCTACAGGCTAATGACACCGTTTCATGGAGGGAATCTAAATGAAGATAGGATATATTCGCGTAAGCACAACAGAGCAAAACACGATGCGCCAGGAGGTTTTATTAAAAGAGCTTGGTGTGGATGAACTCTTTATCGACAAGGCCAGTGGCAAAAACACAGATAGGCCGGAACTGAAACGGATGCTCACCTATGTCCGGCAGGGCGATACTGTTATTGTCGAATCCATCAGCCGCTTCGCCCGTAACACACGCGACCTGCTTGATCTCATTGCCCAGTTGACTACCAAGCAGGTTGAATTTATTTCCAAGAAGGAAGCAATAGATACAACAACGCCGACCGGACGATTTATGCTGACGATATTCGGAGCCGTAGCAGAATTGGAACGTGAATATATATTGCAACGGCAAAAGGAAGGCATCGCTATTGCCAAAGAGCAGGGAAAATATAAGGGGCGTAAGCCTATCGTACATCAGGAATTTGATAAGGTCGTGTCTAAGTGGAAATCGGGCAGCATGACAGCTGTTGAGGCTATGCGAAGGCTAAACATGAAACCATCTACCTTTTATAGGAAAGTAAGAAAGATATAATGCGCAATTTTACTGCCCAATCATATCTGATGCATTCATGGCTGACAAAATCCATATATGGTTGTCAGAACAAAATATTGAAGAAAAGGAGCGGGGGTGGATGATGCTGAATCAAATCAACCTTTCCGGCGTGGCTGATGAAGAACTGCTCGCAGCCATCCTGGAAAAACCTGTGGTGCGAGAACTGATGACGCAATACGGCAGTGTTCAACAGATGCTATGGCAAGCTTCAAAACAAGAACTGGAAAACATCAAAGGAATTGGAACGGCTAGAGCCAGAAAAATTCAATGTATAGCAGAAATCGCTAAACGAGTTTATCGGGTTAATAATGTCTTGCCGCCAGTTATCAAGACCCCCAGTGATGCCTTTAAAAGGATGGAGGATATGCAGTTTCTTGCAGTTGAACAGTTTCGGGTAATTTACCTGAACACTAAAAATGGAATTATTGCTGAAGAAGTAGTTTCTCAAGGCACAATTAACTCTACCATAGTAGGAGGCCGAGAACTCTTTCGTAGGGCAGTGCGCTTATTGGCTGCATCCATCATTTTGGTACACAACCATCCAAGCGGTGATACCATGCCAAGCCAAGAAGATATTGCTATCACTAGGAGATTGGTTGAGGCAGGTAAGTTGTTGGATATTAGTATTCTTGATCACATCATTATCGGCAAGGGGCAATTCGAGAGCTTAAAGGAAAGAGGAATCTTGTAATAAGTTTTCAATGGTGCAACATTCCTGGATTTACTGGACTATCCAATTGGAAATAATGTATTACAGTAGTCATCATAATGGCTGCTGTATTTTTTTCAAAGTATTCATAACTCAAAATTTATACAGTACCACTTGTACCATCAATACTACATTTCCAGTAACTACAAATTTATCTATAATAATCATTGGGTTTTTAATTATTAGTGCATTATATCAATGATGATTAATAAGTATCAGAAGATGATTTTTTCCGCAGTTTCTGTAAATCAATTTTAAATTAGAAATACATCTGCGGTACGTATGATTCCCATGAAGGATTAGATATTTTTATCAACTGTTTTATTATAAATTTCATATTACTAATAACATATAGTCTACATATTATTAAAAAAAGCCAATGGATTAATAATATGGAAGGCAAGGTATGGTATATGGAAAACACATCACAAGGATTTCACACAATAACTATTGTTAAGAAATTAACAAAAAAAGAAGCATCAAAATTAATTGCGGATTTTCAAAGTTATTCAGCAACAAACGATATTAAGTTTGTTCCAATTCACGAGTTAAAATCTACTGATAAATCAGATGAGTTTATCAAGTGGTTACATTCATCTTTTTCAAAGTATTACATTGGATACTATCCTGAAAGCAAAGGAATTCTGTGGCTATTGAGGTATAGCAATATTTCACCTGGATTTATTAAACCAGGTGAAGTTGATAAACCGTGTAGTATCAAAGCTACTATCAATCCTAAAATCCTGACAGGTGAAAACGACTATTTAGCAGCCGCCACTGTGGATTATCTTGAGGGCGTCGAAGCTTTATTTAACAATGAAGCAAAAAAAATCTCCCCCATATTGGGGGAATACAGGCATTATTCGATGAATAGGCCGGATTACTGTGTCAATTTTGACCTAAGGGAATTAAAAATTCCATGTACAGCAGAGCGCATGATTAAACTTATAAAACGTGGCAATATTCCAACACATTATTTTGAGTGGGTAGATGATAATGATAGTGCTAAAAGCAGTTTCTATTTGGAGAGTAAATCTGTTACCATCAACTGCTACTGGAAACATAAACAGTTAAAAGAAGATTTCGAGGACTGTCCTGACTTAGAAACTTCGCAAAATCTAATTCGTTTCGAGGTACAGTGTAAGTATTTAAAAACATACTTATTATCAAGGGATATAAAAAGAAAACAGGAGCTATCTGAGTCTGATGTAATACGGGAGATGTTGTCAGAAGATTTTTGCAAGGAGATCATTAGGAAGTATTTTAATAAGGTTATAAGGAGAGGTGATTATTTCACCTTGAACGAAGCCATAAGACAGGTGCAAGTACAGCATTTTTCGAAAAAAAAAGAAGCAAGGCTCATCATGGAACTGCGAAGAATCAACCAGTTTCGAGGAATATATAAGGTAAGAGCTACACTTCAAGGGGAAGAATTGGAAACTTTCAGGCGGACATTAAGGGATTTAGATTATATAAATATTAATCCTGTCACTATCCCAAGAGAATGGAATATACAGCGAATCCCAAATCTTCTCAATGCCTATGACAGGAGAATTGAGGATGAACTTTATAAAAAGCAGCAAGAGGAAATAGGTCTTCAAATTTTAAAAGACTACTTTGATGAACGTAAGAAAAAATAAAAAAATATTGACAATGCAGCCGGAGGTGTTCGCAGAACTGAATGTATTACCTGTGACTATTAGTAAGCGGCACAGTATTAAATTCCTTAAAAATTTATAATCCTATTTGCTTGCGAAATAATGAAACTGGAAGACGGGGGGAAGTTCAGGAGTCTGCTGCCTATGTTGCTATCGACAATTGGATGGTATTCGGGACGTGCTTGGCTTGAGGGGAAGGAAAATTCATTGACAAGATACGCTCGAACGTAGTATATTAAAAGAATATGGAGGGGTGTCTATGGATCTTGATTGGATAACACCGCAGCAAGCTGCACAACTTTGGGGTATATCTGAACGTCGTGTCCAATCTCTTTGTACAAAGGGACGGGTCAAGGGTGTGAGAAAATTAGGCAGAGCGTGGCTTATCCCAAAAGACACCCCCAAACCTATCGATGGCAGAACAGTAGCCGCCAGGATTACTCCCTGCCCAGGTTCAAAGACAAATCGCCGCTGATGTGCAACGCTCCTTCGCCTTGCGTTGGGAGAGTGAGCAGTTGCTTGATACAGCACGCGCTGTTAAGTTTGCCATTGAGGACGGCGAAAATACGGCGGAGAAGTGGCTGTAATTCAAACGTGAAGAGTTGGAAACGCCTGATGTCAGTGGGCGTAGTTTTCATGAGATGGAGATGTGAGGTTCATGAGTAAACATTTGAATGAGATTATTAGGCGTTTAGGGTACGCTGATTCTCCATGTCTGAAATACAAAAGTAATCACTATGATTTTAAGACTTTGACTGTGCATGCAAGCAAGGTTTTAATTGAGTTGTCTCCATTTGCGGCATATATGGTGGACGATGAGCCTTTCGTTCTTTTCTTTGATGAGCCCTCAAATCAAGATGAGCAAAAAGTCATAAGCCAGAGAATTTGGAATGCACAGATTCCGGTAGCCATATTCTGCGGCACATCGACTATAAAGATATTCAACGGATATACGATAGATCAAAGAACTCATCTTCTTACGGAAGTAGAGATGGTTTCATTTCATGTAGTTGATGAAATTGACGAGAATTCTCCATTCTCATTTTGGGAAATTACAGATCATAGTTTTTGGACGAAGTATTCTCAGAAGTTTAGCGGCAAAAAACTTAATGATGCGTTATTGGATAACCTTACTTACCTGACGGACAAGCTGAGAAACGACCACAAAGTACCATTCGCAACTAAACTTGTGCTTCGCTTGATATTCATTCGCTATCTAATTGACCGTGGTGTAGACTTAGATTACGCTGGCTTTTCTTCCGATGTTGCGGTTTCGCGAGAAGCATTGCTGACACTGCTAAGCGATAGGGTTACTTTATACAACCTTTTCGCTCATTTGAAGGGCAAATTTAATGGAAATCTTTTTGAACTTGCCGGCGAGACATCGGACAACCTGACAGAATCAGCGCTTGGAGAACTAAGGGATTTTCTGTCTGCTGATATTTCTACACGTTCAGGACAGCTTTCTTTTTTCTCTTTATATGACTTCAATATAATCCCGGTTGAACTGATCAGCAATATTTATGAAATTCTTCTCGGGAAAGAAGCACGCGACAAGGATAATGCTTTCTACACGCCCCAATATTTGGTGGACTACATTCTTGATATGACAATAGATGAGCATATCAAGAATAATGGGGCTTGTAGAATTCTCGACCCATCGTGTGGGTCGGGGGTATTCTTGGTAGATAGTTATCGTCGCATGATTGAAAACAAATTAAACGGCGAATTGTATACCGAAAACGATGACCTTTTATGCAATACGTTAAAAAGCAATATCTTTGGTATTGACCTTAATCCGAGTGCCATTGATGTAGCGATATTCTCGCTTTATTTGGCTGTGTTGGATTATAAAAACCCCAAAACGCTAAAACAGTTCCCTCTGCCTAATTTGAGAGGGAGTAATCTGTTGGTATGCGATTTTTTCGATGAAGATAGATTGAATGCTTTGCAAAAAGAGGCTTTTGACTTTATAATAGGCAACCCTCCTTGGGGAAGCAAATCGGGTAAGCATGTGGACTATTGCCGTAAGCATGGATATATGCAGTATATGCAAAATAACGATACCTGCCGTGCTTTTATTCTTCGCTCAAAAGATTTCAGCAGAAACAACACAAAGTGTTGTTTTGTTCTGCACGCCAAAATGCTCTATATGCAAAAAGCTCCTTCAAAGAAATTTCGCGAGTATTTACTAACAAACATAAAAATCAAGAGTGTAATTGAACTATCGTCTGTGAGGAAGCTTGTGTTCAAAAACGCAGATGCTCCTGCTGTTGTTTTGTCGTATAATTTTTCAGATGTGAATCAAAAAGAAAACCGGTTTGAGCATGTTTCTATGAAAAGAAATGAGTTCTTTCGCTTGTTTAATATTATCGCTTTAGAAAAGACAGATATTAAAAGTGTACAGCAGAAATTGCTGCTGGAAAATGACTGGGCGTGGAAAACTTTAGTTTACGGATTGACCGGCGATATTGATACTATACGTAAACTGAGGACAACAACTAAGACACTAGGAGAAAGTATTGATAATCAGCAGCCAACCATTATAAAAGGTACAGGTGTGAAATATAATGATGGAGATTTGAAAGATGCATCTCATCTTTTAGGGCGTCCGCTCCTTGACTCAAGAACCGCAATAAATCATTTTGTGTTATTTGAAAGAAATGCGACCCCTTTTGCAAAGGAAAAAATAGATAGACCGCGTAATGAAGCTTTGTTTCACGCACCATATTGTCTCGTCATGCAAGGGTCTGATATGGCGGATTATACAATGGAGGCGGTATATTCTGAAGTTGATTTTGTGTTTCACGAGGGTGTCTATGCTATTAAGGGCTCATTAAGCCAGAAGGCCTTCTTACTTAATGTTGCCGGATTATTGAACTCAAAGTTATATGCTTACTTCAATTTGATGCTCAGTCCGCTTATAGGGATTGAAAGAGAAAAACGCCAAATAGAAGATGTGTTGTCTTTCCCGTTTGTGTTTAACGAAGATATCGCAAGGCAAGTTGAGCATATACAAACTATTAAGAAGCAAAATGACGGATTCTTTGTCGGCACAGATGCTTCTGATGAAATTGCTGCGCTCAATCGGACGATTCTTAAAGCATTCAGATTGTTTGACAATGAGTTTGTTGATTATGCCCTTCGCATACAAATACCACAATCAACAGGAAGAAATGATAGTGATGCTAAACGTAAAGCAGTTGTATCGGACTATGAGATATATGGGAAGTCTTTCTATAATTACTTGTCTAAAATATTTTTAGGCGCGGGGAAATATATACAAATAAATGTCTATCCTACCGTTGCAAAACACTATAGTGCCATTGAAGTGATTGTTCTTGACGAAAAGCCTGCTGAGTGGTTGGTGGTCGTAGATGGTAATGCCGGTAATCAAAAGATGATGTTCGCAAAATTATCTGCACATAAAACGAATGAGCTATTTTATTCCCTCAAGGATATTATGTACTTTGAGGAGCGTTCTTTCTGTATCATCAAGCCAAACTATTATAAGAATTGGCATCCTGCAATAGCAAAACTCGATTTAATGGAAGTAACAGACCAAATCCTTTCCGGAAACAATGGAGGGGAAAACTAATGGGAGGTTTTAAAACCGAGTCGATAAACAGCGCGTTTGCCACTGGTATCATAAATATCATAATTGCTCATTTAACCAACTGTAGCAACCAAATGAAAGAGGATTGTATTGCTAACGATAACTTATTGAAAAACGATGAGGATGTCATCACAAACAGATTGAGCGCTATGTACCTAAACACGGAGCCGGGTATTTTCCGATATCAGACTCAATCGCCGGAACACTATGATGGTGAAACTGATCGTTATATTGGCAGGACGGACATCAAAGTTATTTCTAGGGATTATTTTCGAGACGAAAAAGCCTATCATATTGTCGAATGTAAACGTATTGACGGCACAACTACACTTAATCAAAAGTATATAACGGAGGGTGTCAAGCGCTTTTTCAGTCCCGCCCCTCAGCCCAAATATTCTTCCTACTATCTACAAAACATTATGTTTGGCTATGTTGTACAAGCCATTGATATTCCCGAAAATGCAGATAAAATTGATAAGCTTCAAGGTTCTTTATTAAAAGAAGCGGTTGCTGCCCAATTTATGCTGAGGCAGAATGAAAGCTCACAATGCTATGTTTATGCTTGCGAATATATTGCCGCTGATATAGGGCGGATTGAACTGAGCCATCTGTTCTTTGATTTCACCGATGCAATATGCAAGAAATAGGAAATTCTCAATAGGGCGGCTCATGAATTGCCCTATCCGGATTCCGCTTATTCCATGGTTATGTTTTGTGTCCGCTTTGGTGTCTTTTCGAGCGTGATGTCAGGCATGAGTTTTTCGCGCCTCGCCGAAAAGCCTCTACATTTCGTACATCATCGTTCAACTTGTTCAAATTGAAACCCAAAAACGGGCCCCATTCTGCGGAACCCATTTGGCTATTGGGCTTATCAGGGCGGAAGTGGACATTACTTGCATCCAGAAGTTACTCTATAACCATAATTAGTTAAAGAAATAACCGCCTTCGGGCGGTTATTTCCTTCATATGCCAGTGATATTCCATAACTATATCCACCATTTCGTCTAAATCATCCTGTGATGGAAGTTCTTCTGGAGGAAGGTCTACACAAGCTTTTGCTCGGCAGATGACTGATACAGTGCATCATACTCGCTGCCCGGCCTCAAATGCCGGAAGTCCTCGCGGATGGCGTCAGTAGCACAGATAAGCCTTGCCACGTTGGGGCGCTGCATCAGCGCTCGGATAACATCAAACTGCTTTTTCTTCTCTACGGGATGATATATTTCCATTCGTAGAATAGGCAAGTTCTCATGGTGTCATTTCTTGAAACGCTCGTTGTAATTCCCGGTTTCGCACATACGCACAAGATGGCCGATGCACCACGTTACGGTATAGCCGCCACCCTGCAAATAACTGTCGTGCTTTTCCGTCGCGTCGAGAACGTCCGCAATTTTGCGGGCGACGCTTGGTTTTTCTGCAATTACTAATTTCAATGTGTGACTCCTTAATAATTGTTTGAGTTAGAATTATGGGATATAATGCTAATATCAATATGTAAGCGAGGGATAGAAATGAGATATGCTATTGTTGATAATGCAACATTAACAGCAGTCCAGCGTTTATTAGGCGATATCCCCATTTATAATAAACATGCCATAGACGGTGATATATTGGCCTTTGAAATGCTTATTCAATCAATATTGTTTTTTGATGAAGTTTATTATGTAAATGATTATAAAGCAGAGTACAGGGATGAACGGAGTCGTTATTTTAGCTATTTAGGACAATTGGATATTGATGGTGGAAGTTATGAAGCGCTATTGAGGGAGACTACAAAATTCTCAGACGATGTAATTCCTCAAATCGAAGGCGGTGTATTTACTGACTCAGATTTCAAACCTTTTTTTGAGCTATTAAAAATGCATAACATTTTTACTTGGGACATGTCATCGAGCGTATACTATTTGACCCAAAAAATGTTAGCTAATTCAAGAACTGAAATTGATATAGAAAAATACAGTAAACTAAATCAAATGATATTTAACGAGTTAAATGATAGTTTTGTTAAGCAACCAAATGGAAAAGCCGTTATCATCGACTCGAAAGGCATGCCAATAACTCAGCAATATACTGTTCGAGACAAAGAAGGCAGGATGCAAGAGGCCCATATTGGAAGGCAGACTGAACTTCTTATGGCAAATTTAAGCTGGTTAGCATATCGGACAATCTTCTATACACTTGCCGCAAAAGAAGCCGGGGGCACCCTAATACTGCATCCAATAAGAAATGCATTCCAAATAAATTTTTTGTCTCGCTTATTTCCGCAAAGTAATGCGCAATATAGAACACTTATTTCAGCACTAAATGCGCCTGTTGAAGCGTCTGTCCGATCAATCTACACGTCAACGCAACCTTTAATTGCAAAATATCCATTACCCATGTTTTCTGTTATTCTTGCGAATAAAGCTGGTACCCCAAAGGAAGCAATCAATGCTGCATTTCACATGAAAAATGAGGGCGATTTTGTTGAAGCAAGAAGATGTTTATCAGAAATTGAGCAGCTATATGCTGAAGACAGAGCACAGAAAGCTACCATGACAGCAAACAAATTAGTACTGCACGTCAAAACCCTGATGGAACGTATTAATGCTAAGTACTATGTTACAACGCCACAAGGTCTATCTTTATCACCTATGATTACGGCATATAATTTAGGGGCAACCTTTTCGCCCGGCGTTTTACCTACAATTCCAAACTATTCAGCAAAGATTAAGTTATTGGACAGAGTAAAGGACTTAATCCCGCAAACTGGTTTCAATGCCGTGTACAAATCACTTATAAATGATCTAACTCAAATTGGTAGGCTTGGTGAATACCATGAAATGCTAACTTCGCAAGTTGTCTACCATGAAAATGCAGATTTTTATACTTCAAGAGCAGAGGATGCTCAATACATGCGCGCAAAGAGCTATTGGAAAATTCCAATGTAATACTTTTCCCACCGCCCCTAATGGACGGCGGGTTTTCTGTTCTAGCCGTTATTCTCGTCCTCCTGTTTGTCAGCGTCCATCTCGTCAATGTCGTGTTCCTGATAAGGTACAATAAGTTACGCATATTGAAAAAGGGATAAAAAGGACAAGTTTGCAGTCCAATAAAAGAATGAAGTCACCACAACAAGCATTCATCGAATTACGAGGGAAGTACCATGACCTTTCAGTGGGTTATGGGTACTTTCTTCATAATGGCTATTATCTATGGCCAAGAAATTCTGCAAGAGCATGCAGAATAAACCTATTACAAGGGGGGACATTTAAATATCAAAGATTTTTTGAATAATTGGTAAAGAGAAGCCGCAAATATCGAAAAAAGAGCAGGCGGCTTTAATTTGATGATAATGAATGAGCGGGTGTCAGATAAGGCCTGTGAGGATGTCATTATAAAATACTTAATGCGGTTGTTCGGAACGATGAAAATGAATTTGCTAAGATTAAAGCTTGAAAAAATCGTTACAAATTAGCCTGTCTATTGAGGAAGTAGAAGGCTTGCGTGACACCGATTTAGGCTGGTGGTAGCCTCAAGGAAGAATAGAGTCAAGATCGATCAAGTTCTATGCGTAAAGACGAAAAAGGAGGCATTCCTAACATAAACGCATGTTTTATGGGATCTGTTTAAAGTATTAGTGACGTTCTCTTCCTCTCCGCCATAAAGTCAATCATATCAGAAGTTGTAACTGCTTGCAGTGAAGACTTCTGGTTTTTTTATTTTTAAGGAAAAAAGAGGGATGGTGGTAATGTCTTTGGGTTATAGACTCTCTTATCACGGATTTTCTTTGAGAATTTGGGCTTGTTGAACGAAGCGTACTCCTAAGTCGAAGGCCTTATTGCAGTATTGGGGAAATTGTTCTTCCTTTATTTTGGCCTTTTTATTTCCGTCAAAAACGGTTATGACATATTTAGAGTAGTCGTCGAATTGATAAGTATCATTGACAACAAGTGGTTCAAAGTAACCAAATACTCTTTTTAAATCTAATTCTGAGAATCTCAATCCCTGTGTATATCCTAACTCGTTCATTTGGTCATGAGTTACATTCATAGTATAGATAAAGCCGGTTGGTATTTTACGGCCAAATATAGTTTTGTACCCAGATGTATATGTTTGATAAGGGAACAATAATCGTTCCATAAAAGATCATGAATGTTGATTAGCCA
>DJJR01000001.1 GCA_002434245.1 Pelosinus fermentans | reverse complement strand
GTTTATAAAAAATATAAGCCTCAGACAGTAATTTTATTGGGTGGCATGATTCTTATTGCCAGTGCAATTATGATTGGCAATCCGATTATAGCAGCAAAACAAAGTATGGGAAATCCATGGCTTGATATTTTTAAAGTTATTGAAGATTTAGCAAGTAATCGTGTTGCCGGTTTGGGATTGATGATTATGTCGGTTACCGGTTTTGTTAAATATATGGATTATATAGGTGCAAGCAGGGTATTTGTTCATATTGGTGTAAAACCGCTGCAGTTGATTCGTTCACCCTATGTAGTATTAGCTTTTGCTTATCTTATCGGGCAGATGATGAAAATGGCAATTACCAGCGCAGCAGGACTTGGTGTATTACTTATGGCGACGATGTTTCCAATCTTACTTAGCTTGGGTGTATCCCGGGGGGCAGCAGCAGCGGTTATTGTCAGTGCCTCCTGTATCGACTTGGGACCGGCAGCGGCAACGTCGAATTTAATGGCAAAGACAGCCGGCATTGACGTCGTTGATTATTTCATTACGTATCAATTGGTGGTTGCCATTCCGGTTATTCTTACGATCGCAGTATTGCATTCGATCGTACAGCGCTATTTTGATAAAAAAGAAGATACAGCCAGTGCTGAAAAAATGGAAGTGAACGAAGGCGAATTACCGCCGAAAATTTACGCAATATTACCAATATTACCGCTGCTAATGATCTTTATTTTCAGTCCAGTGGTTGGCTCAAAACTTAAAATGAGCTTAGTCAGCGCGATGTTTTTTGGCCTTTTTGTCTCAATGGTCTTTGAATTTTTTCGTACTCAGGATTTAAAAGAAGTATTTAAAGGCATACAAAAATTCTTTGACGGAATGGGCAGTGCCTTTGCCACGGTGGTTACCTTGGTTATAGCCGGGGAATTGTTCGCCAGCGGCTTAAATGCCGTTGGTGCCGTAGACACGGTAATCAATGCTTCCAAAACTGCTGGTTTTGGCGAAGAGGCGATGACGATTCTATTACAGACGGTTATTGCCGGTGCGACGATCTTAACTGGTTCGGGTGATGCAGCGGTTTTCTCCTTTGCAGGGTTAGCACCTGTCATAGCAGCCCATCATGGGGTAAATCCGGTGGAAATGCTCATTCCGATGCAGTTTTCAGCAACGCTTGCCAGATCGATCTCCCCTATTTCAGCAGTTATGATTGCGGTTGCTGGTATTGCGATGGTTTCACCCTTTGATATTGCGAAAAGAACGATGATTCCCTTAGGGGCAGGGTTAATCGTGACAACGATAGCATCCTTGATGCTGATTTAATAGAAAAAGAAGAGGGTGATCGTGTTATGGAAATAAAAAAAATAGAAATATCCAGCTATCTAGAAGAACTTGAATACTTAGTGAATATTGATAGTGTATCTTCTGATGCAGCAGGTACAGCAAAAATCGCAGAATTTATGACAGCAAAATATTGCTCTTTAGGCTGGCAAGTTAAAGAACATCAGTTTAATAACACAATTGGCCCTTGTCTTGAGATTATCAATAAAGCGGCAGAACAGTATGAGGTATTGATTTTGGCACACATGGATACAGTATTTCCAATTGGTACTGCAAAAGAGAGACCATTTTTCATTAAAGATGGACGCGCTTACGGGCCAGGTGTCGTTGACTGTAAGGCTGGTTTGCTCAGTGGCTTTTACGCTTTGGCCGCACTGGAGACGATGGGAAAACTGGAGGATCGGGCAGTTTGTGTTTTTTTAAACAGCGACCATGAGGGCATCAGCTCAAAGTATTCAAAACTCCATTCGGAAAAATTGGCAAAACAAAGTAAATGTACGCTGGTGATTGAAGCGGCACGTGCCAATGGAAATCTGGTGCATAAGCGAAAGGGGATTGGCCGTTATTATATTGAAGTCGATGGCGTTGCAGCTCATGCCGGCGTTGATCATCAAAAGGGCCGCAATGCCATAGAAGAGATTGCGCATTGGGTTTTGGCTCTGCAAGGCAGGACGGATTATGCCAAGGAAACTACGCTGAACATTGGGAAAATCTCCGGTGGTACTTCGATTAGTGCTGTACCGGATAAGGCAAAAGCAGAACTGGATATTCGTTTCTATGATGAAAAAGCAGTGACAGTGATTGAGCAGTTGATGAAGAATTTGGCTGCGCAGCCGCATGTGGCAGGAACGACAGCTAATGTTGTGGGCGGAATTACGCGTCCAGCAATGATGCCAAGTGAAAAGACGGAAGAACTTGTTCGTGCAATTGATGAAATCGGCAAGTCACTCCGGATCGATTTTGGCTGGACAGCAAGCGGCGGCGGTTCCGATGGAAGCTTTTCAGCATCAGCGGGTACACCGACCATTGATGGCTTGGGCCCAGTCGGCGGCGGTGCGCATAGTTCCCAGGAATACTTGGAAATTGGTACGGTAGTGCCGCGTTATGAACTGCTATGTAAGATAATTGCTTATGTGGTCAATTGGAAAAAGTAAGTTGATCGTTGAACTGCTGCCCGGTTTTGTTCATTGAAAATCGGACAGCAGTTCAAAAAACAGGAGATTTAGAGGGGGATAAATAATGAGAAAATTTGCAAAAAACAAACTAATTAGAGAGATAATGCTCATCTGCGCAGTGATTATGAGTGGGTTTCTGATTACGCCGAATGTGCAGGCAATGTCGACTTTTATTGATGGTGCACATGATGTAAAAGTAGAGCATTTGGACGATATGACGACGAATAATCCAGTGCAGAATAAAGCTTTTGCCGAGTCATTAAAAAATGATGGACGTAACTATAGTAACTGGGATGCAGCAGGCAGGCCGTCACGTCCGGATTGGACGGTAGCAAAAGGCATAGTGCCGGGAATTCAAATCAAAGGAATTATTGGTGATGCTCATTTTGTGATGCGTATTCCGGATAAATGGAATGGCAGACTCGTTGTTGGTGCTCCGGGTGGAACGGGCAGTGAACTGTCGGCAGATCAAAGATTAAGCGATTATATTCTAACCAAATTTGATGAAAATGGAAATTCATATGCCTATGCTTATACGGATAAAAGCGCCCGTGGTGAAATTATTCCTACTGCTCAAGGTCAAATCAAAGAAGCTTGGCGTGGCAGAACGGCTTTTCTTCATCCAGAAGACGGCATTGCTGCGTGGAATAAAAGAATGCATGAGCTTACAGTGGCAGCAAAAGATGTACTCAAAAAACTAAAAGGCGCAGGCCCTAACTATACCTACATCAACGGACAATCCAATGGCGGCTATGTTACCCGTTATGCACTGGAGAATGACGGTGACCTCTATGATGGCGGCATCGACTGGATGGGCGTTCTTTGGACACCGGAAGTTAACAATATCAGCATCAAGATAGACCAATACAGAGATATTAATATCATTCGTGATCCTAAAGCAAAGGCAGAAGAAAAAGCAGCAGCGAGAGCTCATTATGGACTGCCGGAACAATCGGATTTTTTAATTGATAAAACGATCAGAGGCGGCAAAGGTTTATTGGATGATTCTCTGCGGATGAAGTATGATCCGGAATGGAAATATCGTGACTGGTCGGAATATGGACAGCATCCGGAAGATTATGCGAATTATAATTGGCACAATCGTCCTCAAATAGTTAAAAATAATATTAAACCTTTTGCATTAACAGGGAATATTAAAAAGCCAATGATTACCTTACATGGTACTTGGGATGTCCAGATCAATCCAAACTATAATTCTGTTTACTATAGCAAAATGATTGCGGAAAAAGGTAAAGCTGCTATTCATCGTTTATACCTTATTGACCATGCCCATCATACAGATGCAATTGTCGGCGACCCTAAAGTCGATAAAAATCGTTTAATGCAGCCAATTTTACCATACTCTCACCAAGCATTCGACATGTTGGTGGATTGGGTAGAAAAAGGCATTGAGCCGCCAATGAATCAAACCATTCCTGTGCCACAGGATAAGCAAAAAGCAATTGATATCAAAACAGGTAATGAAATTGATATGTATTGAGGATTTAAGGGGGATTTATTGATGAAAAAACATGTTCTTACTTGCTTCACCGCAGCTCTTATCATGGGACTTAGCAGCAGTGTATATGCTGCAGAACCGACATTTGAGGAACAACAAGCTGAACTAAGTGCGTTAAAAACGCGTTTAGCAGTAGTCGAAAAACAGTTAAAAACACAGGAGGTAAAGCAGAAAAAAACGGAGGAAAGCATTAAGAAAAGCAAGGACAATGAATTGAGATTCTATGGTGATGCAAGGGTACGGTCGGTAGATTCCGGGGATGGTTATAGTTTTGAACAGAGAGTTCGGCTAAACCTGGAAAAGCAAATCAATAAGAATGCTTTTTTCAGAGTTCGCGGGATTGTTATGAATGAAAATGAAATGGGCACGACTGGCAGTAAAGATGTTTATAACAAAATTGACAATGCATATATGCAATTTAATAATCTTTATGGCGATAAGAATTCTTCCATAAAGCTAGGTCGCTTTGGACATAGTTTTGGTACAACTGGCTATTGGTCTTCGGCGGGCAGTCTTGGTATGTATGATGGTATCGAAGTCACGACAGGCAAAGTCGTAAAAATATCGACCGGCTTTGGCGATTGGGGCGGTGCAAAAGATAATAATAGTTCCACTGATGGGAAACGGACTACAGCCAACAAAATAGAAAAGAATGTATTTCTTAAATTGGGATACAAACCTAGTAGAGCTACAGCGTTACAGGCATGGCATATCAGGGAAACGAATGCGGATGCAAGTCCGGTGGATTATGAAGTTACCGGTTTAGGCTTTAAGAGCGATCTCAGCAAAAACTGGAGTTTAGCTGGTGATTACAGTAAAAACGTAGCGATTGATGATAAGCCAGTAGGGAAATTTTTCACCTTAAGTTATGGCAATGCAAATTATAGCAAAGAACATTCTTATGAAGCACGCTTGTATTATGCAGATGTTGATAAGGGAAATGTACCCGGTACATTAAATAAAAGTATTAATATCCCCTGTAATGACGTTAAGGGGCCGGGGCTGAGCTTGCATTATGTCGTAACGGAAAACGTTTTAGCAGAATTTTTAACCGGTTTTAATATGGAAAAGAAGAGCATCGGTAAAGATGCTGACAATTATTATCGTTTCCAAGTCAGCACGAAATTTTAATCTTAAAAAGATGACAAACCTGTTCCACATAGTTCAGGTTTGTCATCTTTTTTAAAATTAAAATTCCTTTATAGCAAGGCATCAATCGGGTTCTCTTCGATCTTCTGTTTGTGGTAATGGCTTGGTTGCTGCCGGATGTAAGTTCAGGGATAAGCTGGTTTGCTCAGATCTTGCGAAGATGCCTTCCTGCCAGATTTGATATCCGTATAATAGCACATCATGGGCAACAGAGGTGATAATGTGAATTGGTGCGGGAGTAAAATCAAGTATTCCGCGGCCTGCAAGCAAGGGCAGTATCAAATAGACAAATACAAGATTTAATACACAATCTAGAACGAAATACAGCCAGAACTGCCCGTAAGTAAATTTGAAAATCCATATTACAACGACGGGGATAATCCCGAAAGTATACGTTGGGATTTGAGAGAGGGGGAAAGTGGTTTCCCAGATATTCCATAGTCCAGTGGTAATGCCGGCCTCCGTCACGATTACAGAAATAATGATGGAAAAGAAAGCTACAGGCATAAAACGTTTGATATCATTTTTTTTCACCAAGAATAAAGTTAACCATGGAATGATTAACATCGATAATAAGAGTACTTGATTGCTCATCGTATTCCTCCATAAGGCTATTCAACCTATTATGACCGATTGGAAATGTTTTATTCTATATAAGATGATGGCAAACAGGTTATTTGAAGATATAATGGAGTTATTATAGAATATGAAGGTGATTTTTATGGGGTTTAACAGCAAAGTTTATGAGATTGTCAGCCGTATCCCGGAAGGAAAAGTGGTTTCTTATGGCCAAGTTGCTTCAATGGCTGGAAGTTATCGAGCGTCTCGCGCGGTAGGCTATGCCATGCACCGTAATCCTTATCATGGGGCATTACCTTGTCATAGAGTCGTTTTTCAAAATGGCAGTCTTACGGATGGGTTTGCCTTTGGCGGCAAAGATGTGCAGCGTCAGCTGCTTGAAGCAGAGGGCATTACGTTTACCAAAGATGGATGCGTAGATATGAAAAAACACCGATGGGATGGAAAATGTAGTATAAAGCATTCTAGTGTCGAAAAAGTATGATATAATAAAAACAGGTTGTAACTCTATTTGCGTCAAGTTGTTTTTTTGATGTTTTCGAATCAAAGTGATAATTGAGAAACGAGGAGAGGGTTAGTGATGAGTTTTATTGATAAGATGAAGCAGAAAGCAAAGCTCAGTAAAAAGAAAATCGTTTTACCGGAAGGGACTGACCTGCGGGTTTTGACTGCTGCCAGCGTCGCAGCGGCAGAGGGACTTGCCGAAATTATTTTGGTAGGAAGTAAAGAAGAGATCTTGAGAGCTGCTGGGAATATTGATTTATCTCTGGTTACCATTTTTGATGTAGAAACGGCAGAAAAACGCGAAGAATATGCCCAAGGTTTCTATGAATTAAGAAAGTCCAAAGGACTTACAATAGAAGAGGCAAGGGAGACACTAAAAGATCCTGTTTATTTTGGCAACATGATGATTAAACATAATGATGCAGACGGATTGGTTTCCGGAGCCATTCATTCTACGGCAGACACATTAAGACCTGCTCTGCAGATTATTAAGACTGCACCGGGTACCAGCTTAGTGTCATCCTTTTTTATTATGGTAATACCTGATTGTGAATATGGAGAGGATGGGGTATTATTATTCTCGGATTGCGGTTTGAATGAAAATCCCAATGCAGAACAGCTTTCTGAAATTGCAATTTCATCTGCTAATACTATGCAGAATCTGCTGGGCATTACCCCTAGTGTCGCCATGCTTTCCTATTCAACCTATGGCAGTGCCAATAGTGTCCTCACCCAAAAGGTCGTACAAGCGACTGCCTTGGCAAAACAAAAGGCACCTGCTTTGCTTATTGATGGAGAAATGCAGGTAGATGCAGCATTGGTTGCCAGTACGGCTAAGTTAAAAGCACCAAATAGTACTGTAGCAGGCAAGGCCAATGTGCTGATATTCCCGGATCTCAATGCAGGAAATATTGGCTATAAGCTTGTGGAGCGGCTTGCAAAAGCCCAAGCTTATGGACCTGTTACCCAGGGACTTGCCAAACCGATTAATGACTTATCAAGAGGCTGCAAGGCAGAAGACATTGTTGGAGTCATTGCCATGACAGCCGTCCAAGCACAGGCATAGCAGTAAGTTGAGATTGCTTCGTGCCTCGCAATGACAAAAAGACGCCAAGCGGGCTAGAAAATAAGGAAGAATGATTAACCGCAGAGGCGCAGAGTACGCTGAGGGGGAGGTTTAACCTTATTTACATTTCTCTGTGTTCTCTGCGCCTCTGCGGTTAAAAATGGTGTATCAGCGTTTTTTTTAGGAATTTTGATATCGATAAGGCAATTTTTAATAGCTATTGCTTAGTATTGCAAAAACGTATAAAATAGGTAAAGCAAGAAATAAAATTATGGGCAAGGAGGGATTTATCATGGCAAAGCATATTATTACTGTTAATAAAGCTTCTTTACAGGAAACTGTACATACTGGTGGCTGTGGAGAGTGCCAGACTTCCTGCCAATCGGCCTGCAAGACATCATGCACCGTTGGCAATCAGGTCTGCCAAAAGTAGACCGTCAAGACAGCCCTCTGTCCTAATGGGCAGAGGGCTTGATTTCAAGTAAGAGCGGCGAAGGCTTTTGCCTGCGTCTTAGGACTTGGCGTAAGCCAAGTCTCTTCTTAAGTAGTGAATCAGCCACAAGGGGAAGAAGAAAAAATAGTAGTCCCCTTGTTGTTTGAAATTCTTCGCGTCTTCGCGGTTCAAAGGTCTTATTTTAAAAGAATACGCAGCGTTTTTCTTACTCGACAATTAAAATAATTTTGGCTTAAAGGTGAATAACAAAAATGAGTATACATAAGTTTTATTTAAATGGTCTATATATTATATTAGATATTAACAGTGGAGCTGTCCACGTTGTAGATAAATTGGTTTATGATATGATGGATGTTTTTGATGGCAGTAATGATGAAGCGGTATTGGCAGAATTCTCTAGTCATTATGCGGCTGAAGAAATAAAGGAAGTATTAGCAGAACTGCATCAATTAATAGATGAGGATAAATTGTTCTCCAAGATGGTAGAAGTACCGCTGCATTTTAGTCAAAAGGCCTTAGTGAAGTCTGTGTGTTTACATGTAGCTCATGACTGTAATTTACGCTGTAACTATTGTTTTGCTGGGACAGGAGACTTTGGACATACCCGTGGTTTGATGAGTAAGGAAGTAGCCGAAAGAGCAGTAGAGTTCATTATTGAAAACAGCGGACCACGCATTAACAGTGAGATCGATTTTTTCGGCGGTGAACCTCTTATGAATATGAGTACAGTGCGTCATGCGGTATCTTATATTCGACGTCGTGAAAATGAGACTGGTAAAAAGTTTAAATTGACGTTGACGACTAATGGTGTACTTTTAAATGAAGAGATCAACCAGTATTTAAATGATAATAATATTAGCCTGGTACTTAGCTTAGATGGACGGCGCGAAGTGCACGACAACATGCGTCCCTTTGTAAATGGTGCCGGCAGTTATGATATGATTTTGAAGAATGTCACTAAAACCATTGAGTCTCGCAACGGTCAGAATTATTATCTGCGAGGTACTTTTACGGCTCATAATTTAGATTTTGCTGCGGATGTACTAGATATCGCTGATAAAGGATTCACCCAATTATCTGTGGAACCTGTTGTAGCCCAAGACTGTGATTATGCTCTTACGAAAGAGCATCTTCCTCAATTGTTCGCTCAATATGACTTATTGGCACAAGCGTATCTGGAGCGTAAACGTAAGGGACAGGGTTTTGAGTTTTTTCATTTTAATTTAGACCTTGATAATGGTCCTTGTGTCGCAAAGCGTTTAAGCGGCTGTGGCGCTGGGCATGAGTATTTTGCTGTAACGCCTGAAGGTGATTTATACCCTTGTCATCAGTTTGTCGGGCGGGAAGAATTTCTGCTGGGTAATGTGTTTGAGGGTGTAAAAAATACTACATTGCCAGATCAGTTTCGTCAGAGCCATGTTTTAAATAAAAGCGAATGTCGTGATTGTTGGGCACGTTTTTATTGCAGCGGCGGCTGTCATGCAAATGCAGACTTATTTAACAAGGATATTAATATTCCCTATGAAATTGGCTGTGAATTGCAAAAAAAACGATTGGAATGTGCCTTAATGATTCAGGCAATCTTAAGATTGGAAAGCGGAAAATAGTAGAGGGGACAATACTATGCAGCGTCTTGCCATACACATACGAGGTATTGTACAAGGGGTGGGATTCCGCCCCTTTGTTTATAATCTAGCACAGCGTTATCACGTAACGGGGTGGGTGCTGAATAACTCCCAGGGAGTCGAGATTGAGGCAGAAGGGGATTCTCCGGCAGTTTCGTGTTTTCTTGAGGAACTGAGCATTTCTGCGCCTCCTCTTGCAGTAGTGGAGGAAGTGATTGTCAATCCAGTCAGTCTGCTTGGAGATACGGAATTTATAATCAGGTACAGCAGGGAAGAGACGCAAAAAACAGCATGGGTTTCTCCCGATGTCGCTACTTGTTCTGATTGCTTAAGGGAAATGACAGACCCTGAGAACAGGCGGTATCGTTATGGGTTTATCAATTGTACAAACTGTGGTCCGCGTTATAGCATTATTAAAGATGTTCCTTATGATCGTGCTGCTACCACGATGAATACGTTTCCGATGTGCCCTAGCTGCCAGGCCGAATATGATAATCCCCGTGACAGGCGGTTTCATGCCCAGCCTAATGCTTGCCCGGAATGCGGTCCTGCTTTTCGTCTTCTTACGAGGGAGGGAACACCGATTGCTTGTGATGTCTTTAAGGAAACCAGGAGGTTGATTGCAGCAGGACATATTGTGGCAATAAAAGGGATTGGCGGCTATCACTTAGCTTGTGATGCCCGTCAGGAACAAGCCGTCAGTCAATTGCGCACTCGTAAGATCAGAGCAGATAAGCCCTTTGCCCTTATGTGTGGCAGTATAGAAAGAATCAGACAGTTATGTGATGTGTCAAAGGAAGAAGAAATTTTATTGACAAGTGCCGCGCGCCCGATTGTATTATTAGCAAAAAAGGCGGAGGCTGATTTAGCGCAGAGTGTTGCGCCAGGCACAGATTTTCTGGGAGTGATGCTGCCTTATGCTCCGATCCATTGGCTGCTGCTGGCAGACCAGGACACATGGGTAATGACCAGCGGTAATATGAGTGATGAGCCGATTGTATATAAAGATCAAGAAGCCCTTCGATTATTAGGAAGGATCGCAGATTATTTTTTGGTGCATAATCGGGAAATTTTTCAGCAAAGTGATGATTCTGTGGTGCGAATAGTGGGGAGCAAGCGACAAATACTGCGGCGCAGTCGAGGATTGGCTCCTAAACCAATAAAAATTTCCCAGGAAATACCGTCTATTTTGGCGGTTGGTGGCGAAGCTAAAAATACCTTTTGCCTGTCTCGCGGATCCTTTGCTTTTCTGAGCAGTCACATGGGGGATTTAGAGAATATGGCAACTTATGAGGCATATCTTGCTGCTATTGAACATTATAAACAACTATTTTCCATCGAACCTGCTCTAGTTGCTTATGATTGGCATCCGGAATATTTAGCCTCCAAATATGCTTTGTCTTTACCTATTTCCCATCTGGGGGTTCAGCATCATCATGCTCATATTGCGTCAGTACTGGCAGAGCATGATATTCGCGAAAAGGTGATTGGTGTCGCTTTTGACGGTACTGGCTATGGATGCGATGGAACCTTATGGGGAGGAGAATTCTTAGTAGCTGACAGCACAGATTTCCTTCGCCTTGGTCATTGCAAATATTTGCCTTTGCCTGGCGGTGCAAAAGCCATTAAAGAACCATGGCGCATAGCGGCCTGGGTGTTATATAATCTATATGGAAAAGAATTTGCTGCTTTTGATATCAAACTGTGTCATGATTTGTCTCCAGGCTGGGATTTGATGGTACAGGCCGCTGCAAAAGGAATTAATGCTCCGTTGACTTCGAGTGCAGGCCGCTTATTTGATATTGCTGCAGGAATATTAGGAATTTGTCATACCATTCACTATGAAGGGCAAGGAGCCATTGCGTTAGAAAGAGCTGGGCATAAGCAATATGGAGATGTATTTCCCTATGAAATTTCTCAAGGAAGTCCCTATATTTTAGATTTTATGCTTACCTTTGTTGCCCTGACAGAAGCGCTCCGCAAAGGAAGTTCAGTTGATTTTTTAGCAGCTTGTTTTCATGCAACCATAGCAGATGCGGTTGTCACTATGGTTAAGAAAATAAAAGATGATACAGGCATACGAAAGGTCGCACTCAGTGGCGGCGTGTGGCAAAATACGACTATTTTAAAAAAAGTATTCGGAATCTTGCAACAAGAGGGTATGAGTGTGTATACGAATGAGCTTGTTCCGCCTAATGATGGGGGTCTTGCTTTCGGGCAGGCAGCTGTGGCTGGAGCATGTATGAGAAAGAGGTGATCCTATGTGTTTAGCTGTACCAGGAAAAATTCTAGCGAGGCAGGATATGTTGGCTACGATTGAAGTAGGGGGTGTGACGCGAAATGTGAGTGTTATGCTTTTGCCCGAGGCTCAGGTAGGAGATTTTGTCTTGATGCATGCAGGATTTGCGGTTCAGGTTATTGATGAGGAAGAAGCAAAGAAAACCTTGGCCCTATTCAAGGAGTTGGAACAATATGCTGAGCATGACAAATGAAGAAGTAAAAAAAGCTGCTGCTTTTTTTACTAGGGAAATTGAAAAATTAGCAAGCGGGCGATCTCTTCGTTTCATGGAAGTATGCGGTACTCATACCGTGTCGATTTTTAAGTCTGGTATTCGTCAGCTGCTGCCGGAAACTGTAGAACTGGTTAGCGGTCCGGGATGCCCTGTATGTGTGACGCCAAATGAATATTTAGACACTGCGATTGCTTATAGCAGAAAATCTGATGTTATGATTACGACTTTTGGGGATATGCTAAAAGTACCTGGTTCTTCTTCTACATTAGCGAAAGAAAAAGCCCAAGGATCTGATATCCGTATTGTATATTCTTCTTTGGAGGCATTAGATTTTGCTGCAAAGAATCCGGATAAAAAGGTGATTTTCTTGGCAGTTGGCTTTGAAACAACGTCTCCCACTGCAGCTGCGGCAATTTTGATGGCGGATGAGGCGCATCTTGCTAATTTTTATGTTTTGTCAGCTCATAAATTAGTGCCGCCTGCTCTTAGAGCTCTGTTAGCATCGGGTGAAAGTCATGTCGATGGTTTCTTACTGCCTGGTCATGTCAGTGCTATCATCGGGCTGCAGCCATATGATTTTTTAAGCAGGGAATATCATATTCCGGGCGTTGTAGCGGGTTTTGAACCATTAGATATTTTGCAAGCGGTGTACATGCTCATGCTGCAAATTCATGAGCAGACAGCAAGGCTGGAGAATCAGTACAGCCGCATTGTACCCAAAGAAGGCAATCCTTCTGCCTGTAGGATTTTGTCTCAGGTATATCAGCAAACGGATGCTGTGTGGCGGGGACTTGGTAAAATTCCTAATTCAGGGATGTCGATTCGAGAAAAATATCAGGCATTTGATGCTCTTTTGAACATACCTATAATAGTAGAGGAAACAAAAGAAGCCAGCCAGTGTCAGTGCGGCAAAGTACTGCGCGGACTGCTCCAGCCTTCAGCCTGTCTTTTGTTTGGAAAAGCTTGTAGACCTGAACATCCCATTGGATCATGTATGGTGTCTGTAGAAGGTACTTGTGCAGCATGGTATAAGTACGGAGCAGGGAGGTGGCAGGTGTGAGTAATGAACGTGTTCAGTTAGCCCATGGCAGCGGCGGGAAGTTAAGTCATGATTTAATCAAGAATGTAATGTGGCCTGCTTTTGCCAATGAGATCTTAGGAGAAATGAATGATGGGGCGCAGCTTGATATCAGCGGATGCCGATTGGCTTTTTCTACGGACTCTTATGTAGTAAAACCTTTGTTTTTTCCTGGCGGAGATATTGGCAAGCTGGCAGTATGCGGCACAGTAAATGATGTAGCGATGAATGGTGCTCTTCCCTTGTATTTAAGCGCTGGTTTTGTACTGGAAGAAGGCTTTCCTATCGCTGATCTGCAGCGTATTGTCGCCTCCATGCAGCAAGCTGCCAAGGAAGCTGGCGTGCATATTGTAACCGGAGATACGAAGGTCGTGGAAAAAGGAGCGGTGGATGGTATTTATATCAATACTGCTGGAATTGGCAAGATCATGAATCATGTTCATATCTCAGGTAAAAATGCTTTGCCTGGGCAGAATATTATTTTGAGCGGCTATCTAGGTGAGCATTCTTTGGCAGTAATGGGAGAACGACATGGATTACAGTTTCCTCAAAGTGTACGCAGTGACTGTGCACCACTCAATGGCCTGGTAGAGGCGATGCTGACGGCAGTACCTAAGGTAGCTGTGCTGCGAGATCCAACCCGAGGCGGTCTTGCAACAACTCTAAATGAGATTGCTCTGCAATCGGGGGTCGGTATTATGCTGGAGGAAACTCATATTCCTATATCATCAGCTGTACAGGCTGCATGCGATATTTTAGGTTTTGATCCGCTGTATTTGGCGAATGAAGGAAAAATGATTGTTTTTGTGGAACCGGAGTCGACCAATCAAGTATTGGATATTATGCAGCAGCATGTTTACGGGAGTGAGGCAAGAGTGATCGGTACTGTTGTGAAGGAACCGCGTGGACAGGTTGGCTTACGTACCAGGATTGGCGGCGTTCGATTACTGGATATGCTGGTAGGTGATCAATTGCCGCGCATATGTTGAATAAGCTATAGGAGGTGATTCCTATCAACCTAGGTTATGGTCTTAAATTAGAATTGAACCAAAAGTTAATGATGACACCTGAACTACGGCAGGCAATCGCCATTTTGCAGCTTTCTGCTTTGGAATTGTCAGATATGATCGAACAAGAAATTATAGAGAATCCTGTATTAGAGATAGCAGAAAAAGAGGTTGATGATCCTGAAGCAGATCCTGTAAATGAAAATCCAAAAGAACAACTGGATGATTACTTGAACTGGGATGATTATTTTAATCAAGGAATTGATAAGAAGTCCGAGTATATGGTAGTTGATGATGAAAAAACTACTGTAGAAAAGTTCGTCAAAAACAATGTTTCTTTGCATGAGCATTTGGAATTCCAACTGCATTTGGCGGTACGGGATGAGTCTGCCAAAGGAATAGGACATTATCTGATTGGCTGCATTGATGAAAATGGTTATTTATGCGGTACGTTGTCAGAAGCTGCAGATACCTTAGGCACTAACGAAGATCGGGTTTTGGAAGTTCTTAACCTCATACAGACCTTTGATCCTATGGGTGTAGGAGCTCGGGACTTACAAGAATGCTTATTGCTGCAGTGTCAGCAAAAAGGCACTTATACTACATTGGTGGAAGATATTATTTGTCATTATCTGCCTGAGGTGGCAGCGGGAAAGTATAAAGCAATTGCAGAAAAACTAAACTGCAGTCCTCAGGAAATACAGCAAGCGGTAGATGTAATTCGTACCTTTGATCCCAAACCAGGCCGCGCATTTGGGAATGACCAGTGCAGTTATATCGTAGCGGATATGACTGTGGAAAGAGTAAATGGCAAGTATGTGATTACTGTAAATGACACGAGTGTTCCTAAATTGACGATTAATCCTTATTATCGCCGTGTGGCGGTTGATGCTGACAGTGAGTCCAAGAAGTTTATTGAAGGTCGTTTAAACTCTGCTGTTTGGCTGATTAAGAGTATTGAACAGCGCCGTCGCACTTTATATAATGTGATGGAAGCGATTATTGAGCTGCAGCAGGACTTTTTTGATAAAGGCACAAAATTCTTACGGCCTTTAGTCATGAAAAAAGTAGCTGAAAAGATAGAAGTTCATGAATCTACCGTGAGTCGTGCAATTGCTAATAAGTATGTAGATACGCCTCATGGGCTCGTCAGCCTGCGCAGCTTTTTTTCGACAGCTGTACAAAGCAGTGATGGCAGCCAGGATGTATCGGCAACAAAAGTGAAGCAAAAAATTAAAGAATTAATTAATACCGAAGATTCTTCTGATCCTTTTAGTGATCAAGCATTATCAGAGATTCTCTGTCAACATGGAATGAAAATTTCCAGGCGGACTGTAGCTAAATACCGGGAGGAACAGAATATCCCTTCATCGGCAAAACGTAAGCGATATTGAAATAATAAGAGGCGTAACTTGTAATAGTTACGCCTCTTATTATGGTGAAAAAAGAAAGAGGAAGCAATTTAACCGCAGAGGGGTATATTTTATTACACTGTCTATTTTTTCTCTGTGTTCTCTGCGCCTCTGCGGTTCATTTATTTTCTTGTCAGATTATTAAATTGGCAATGATTGTGTGCAGTGAGAAAAGAATGTATACTATACGTTAGATATTGTGATTTATATGCGGTTATTTTGCACCTTTGACACACAAGGGGGGGTTAGGATATGGTATTGGAGTGGGAGATGGCGATTCGACTATTACTGGCCAGTTTTCTGGGTGGTTTTATTGGCTATGAACGGGAATCACATCATAAAGCGGCAGGGCTTAGGACGCATATTTTGGTGTCCATTGGTTCTTGTTTAATCATGATTTTATCAATTAAAATCTATGCATCGGTACAGGGATATACCAATGCTGATCCTACCCGGCTGGCAGCCCAGGTAGTCAGTGGCATTGGTTTCCTAGGTGCAGGCAGTATTATGAAAGAAGGCTCTACGGTTAGAGGACTGACAACGGCAGCCAGCTTATGGGTGGTATCCGGTGTGGGCTTGGCTGTAGGCAGCGGATATTACATGGGAGCTTTCATGACGACTGCTTTTGTATTTCTGACATTAAGCATTTTATCCCGTATTGAAAAAAAAGATCATCATTCCCTTGTGGAGTTGGCGATTACGACTATTGATACACCTGGGCAAATCGGGAAAATTGCTTCCATACTGGGTGTACATGGCATCCAAATTCGAAATGTAGATGTTCGGGAGCAAAAAGAATTGCTTAAAATAGTCTTTACGGTATATATTCCTAAGCAAGCAGAGCGGAATCAGGTGACAGTTGGTCTTTTAAATATCTCTGGGATTACCAATGTAGCATTTGATGCACAATGATACGGTCGTGAATGGGGGTAATGGGTTGTGAATTACAATTTGTTGCTGAATATACTAAAAGCTGAAGTATTGCCAACGGTGGGGAGCCTGGAGGCTGGGGCAATTGCTTTGGCTGCTGCTTATGCCAGTGAGACATTAGGCGGAAGATTTGACAGCATTTCCATCATCGTGAATGCAAAGGTGAATACAGATGGTGCTGCTGCAGTCATTCCCGGTACGAAGGAAACAAGTTTGGAGATTGCAGCAGTGCTAGGAGCCATAAAAAGACAACCTGAAAAGCAGCTGTCTATATTAGCAAGTATAACGACCGAAGAACTGGATCAAGGAAAAGAATTTTTAAAACAAAAAGACGTTACCATCTCCATTGATGATAGCAGGAACGATTTATGGATCGAGGCATATCTTAGATTCGGCCAGGAAGAGTGTCATGTTATTATCAAAGATACACATACGAATGTAGTCAGTATTACAAAAAATGGACAATTTATTTTTAAACAAGATGGGAGTGGAGAGACGGCAAAGGAGCGTGCTGTTTTTCAAGGAGATGAAATACGCATTGCAGATATGATTTCCATCGTTGAGAAGATGCCTTGGTATGAGATGGAGTTTCTGCTGGATGGTGTAGAAATGAATTGTTTTGCCGCAGAAATTGGTATTGCCAGAAAAATGGGTCTGGGTATTGGAGCATTCTTTCACTCCTTAATAGCTGAGGGAGTGCTATCAGATGATATTGTCAATTATGCAAAGATGTTGACAGCCGCTGCTGCTGATGCCCGTATATCTGGTGAAAATATTAAGATTATGAGCTGCGCAGGCAGTGGAAGCTATGGAATAACAGCAATTCTTCCCGTGTATGCTGTAGGTAAAAAAATACGTGTTTCCAAAGAACGACTAGCCAGGGCTATTGCCATTAGCCTTGGAATTACCATTTATATAAAAGTTCGTACCGATCATCTGCCATCTTTATGTGGCTGCCCGGTAGCAGCTGTATCAGGTGCCAGTGCTGCCATCACATGGTTGATGAATGGTGATAGCACAATGGTTGCAAATTCCATGAAAAATGTGATTGGCAATTTGGCAGGGATGGTTGGTGATGATGGTAAAGCAGAATGGGGGATAAATTTGTCTATCGCAGCAGCAGTTGCCATAGAGAGCTCTTTAATGGCTCAGCATCATATTGCTGTACCAATCCAAGGCAGTATGACTGATGATACCATTGAACAGACGATCAAGAATTATGGTAAGTAGTCATAGGGTTGTAGTAAGCCATACATGCCTCTTCTATACAAAATGTATGAATGAACATACAATTTGGTATAGTAAGAGGCATTTTTATATGATGGAGTAATATGTAGAAATGAATCATTAAAAGTAAAAAAATCCAACTAAAGATAGAACATATTATTATGAATAGATGAAACTTAACAAAAAATGACAAAAAAAACCATGGTAAAATATTCAATAAATGTTATAATTAGAATATAACGACAATTTTTCCGGGATTTTTGATTGCGGAGGCGCTAATCGAGAAAAATGGAAAAAATTATATTCTTAGTATTATAGGGCGATTTTAGGCTCATGGCATGTTTATGTCTATTTGGATGCAGTGACCTGCTTGTCTGCTGTAGTAGAGAGGTAAACTTATGTTCGGAAATCATCTATAATATAGTAATAGATAGATAGTAAAGAGTTGAGAAAAAATTTATAGCCTTGGACTAGAGATAAAGAGAAGTCCATTTATACCTCGATATCAATCATTTATTGAGGTATAAATGGATATCTTTTTTGTCTCAAAGTGTTTTTTAGACGCCAGACTGGTAATAAAGAATGAAAAAAACTGATTTATCTTATTTATTTCCTTCACGTGATGATTCTTCTAGCTGTATAATTTCAGGCTGAGAACAATATTCAAACAATGTGTGTATTGTATAAACTTTTCAAGAAGAAGAAGCTTTAGGAGGGGAACTATGGACTGGTACGTGCTGCGCACTTTATGTGGAAAAGAAGAAGTAGTTTTATCAATCTTAAAAAAAATGGAAGTATTTTCAGATTTTGAAGTTTTTTGCCCTAAAAGGAGAATCGGATGGCGAAAAAGTGGACAGGTCGTTAGTATCATCAGACCTTTATTTGAGGGTTACCTATTCGTATCGGTAAATAAAAAAGATATTGGTAAATTTGATCGCTTGTTGCGTGCCTACAAAATTAATGTAGTCAGACTAGTGAGAAGTGCAGGATCGTTAGTCCCCATATCCTATCAAGAACGAACACTGCTTCAGGGGCTGATGGATTATGGAAGAATCGTTGAAGTAAGCAAAATAGAAAGAACAGAAGAAAAAATAAAGGTGATCGATGGGCCATTACTGGGATTTGAACATATGATTAAAAAATTTTCCAGCAGAAATCGTCGTATTACTGTAGAAGTTCCAATATTGGAAGAAAAAAAGATCATAGAGTTGGAAGGTATTTTGATAAATACTAAAAAAGAGAATGTGTAAGAGGAAAATAAAAGGCAAATCTTCTTGATTTTTCAGTTAGCGATAAAAAATTCAGCAAATCACATCTACAGTTTACTGAATATTTTTTATCTTATGATAATTTTTTCTACTCAGCCTATTTAGTATTCAATTTTAAAGATTCGTATCAGAAAGGAAGAGCTTCTTTATGTTAATATACTGCAAAAGAGCGAGACCTAAAAGAAACACTGACAGGCACCTCGCTGCAAGTGATTATGACACAGCTGGATGAATGTAAACCTTCAGCTGCACACTAGGAGGTTGGATGTGCGTACTTTTTTTATTGATCGCCCGAATCTTGCCATTGTTTTATCATTGTTTATTGTAATTGTTGGCTTAATTGCAGCTTTTCATTTGCCTATTTCCCAATATCCCCAGATTGTGCCTCCAAGGGTTAATGTCAATACGAGCTATTCAGGTGCAAATTCGGAAGTAGTGGAACAGTCAATTGCTCAACTGCTTGAACAGCAGATTAATGGAGTTCAAGATATGGTAGAAATGCAATCTACTAGTCAGGATATCGGATATTATTCGCTGAATGTAAAATTTGAATTAGGTAAAAATGAAGATATGGCATTAGTGCAAATCCAAAATGCAGTAGCCCAGACCAATGCAAATATGCCGCAAGAGGCTCAGCAAAATGGAATCATTGCCCGTAAAGTAACGCCGGATACAATTTTATATTTTGTGGTGTGGTCTCCGAAGGGAACCTATGATCGTGTATTTATGAAAAACTATGCTACGATTAATATTAATGACGCGATCCGACGCATAAAAGGTGTAGGGAATGTCAACGAATTTGGCGCTGATTTTGGAATGAGGATTTGGCTGCAGCCAGACAAAATGGCGCAGTTGGCAATCACAACAAATGATATCTATGATGCCATTCAGAAACAGAATGTGCAGGCACCAGCAGGGACTATAGGTCAGGCACCTTATATTCCGGGGCAAGAATATCAGTATACTGGCCGAGTAAAAGGAAGATTAACAGACGAAAACGAATTTGAAGACATCATTCTTCGAGCCAAATCAGATGGTTCTCTGGTACGACTTAGTGATGTCAGTAAGATTGAATTAGGCGGCAGGCATTATGTTTATTCCAGTGAGTTTAATGGGAAAGAAGCAGTGCTGTTCGGCATACAGTTAACTCCCGATGCTAATGCCTTTGAGACAGTCGCTCAAGTTAAGAAAGTCATCAAGGGCGCGCAGGCGGAGTTTCCTTCTGATCTACAATGCAATATTGGTGTTGATAATACTAGTTATGTGGATGAATCTTTACGAGAAGTACTTAAAACTTTTGGAGGATCGATTTTACTAGTACTTGTCATTGTATTTATATTCTTAGGCAGCTGGAGGGCAACTCTCATTCCGATGCTGGCGATTCCTGTTTCGTTAATTGGAACGTTTGGTGCATTTTTACTGTTGGACTTTTCGATTAATACGCTAACTTTATTTGCTATGGTATTGGCTGTAGGATTAGTTGTGGATGATGCAATTGTCGTGGTTGAGGCAGTTGAACGCCATATACGTTATAGCAGATTGTCTCCCAGAGAGGCGACAAAACAGGCAATGGGCGAAGTGACCAGACCGGTTATAGCGATTGCTTTTGTACTGGCAGCTGTATTTATTCCTGTTGCTTTTATGGGGGGAACGGTAGGAGTATTATACAAACAGTTTGCTTTAACAATTGTAGTGTCAATGCTGCTATCGGCTTTTGTGGCACTAACTACGACGCCAGCACTTTGTGTAATGCTTCTAAGACCGTATAATCCTAAGGATTATACGGGACCATTAGGGAAAATATTAGAAAGTTTTAATAATTGGTTTGAACGGATACTTAAAAAATATGAGTTCGGTGTCGGATGGGCTATCCAAAAAATACGCCTCTGTATGATGCTCCTAGCAGTTATGATCATTATGATTGCTGTGTTAATTCATATACTGCCCTCTTCTTTTGTGCCTAGTGAAGATCAGGGAAATTATATTATGGCTATAAATTTGCCCGAAGGGGCAACTATGAATCGTACAAGGGAGGTAGCCAATAAAGCATGTGAAATTCTTGCCAATATACCTGGTGTTGAGTCTACTACGGTATTTACTGGATATGATGTATTGGCGGACGCTAGTAAACCAAATGCAGCAGCAGTCTTTGTTCTGCTGAAATCTTGGTCTGAGCGACAAAAACCAGAATTGCAGATAGAAAATCAGATACGCGCTGCCTTCATTAATACAAGTCAAATTTCAGAAGCAATGATATTGGTTTTTGAGCCACCTACACTTCCAGGGGTAGGTGCCTATGGCGGATTTACATTTATGCTTCAGGATAAGACAGGAGGCAGCATTGAGAAGCTAGACGATATTTCCCGAAAGTTCATAGGTGCAGCTAGTAAAAGACCGGAGATTGGACTGGTATATTCTACTTTTCGAACAGATACTCCTGGTTATCGCTTTGAAGTGGATCGTGAGAAGACGATGAAATTGGGAATACAGATAAAGGACGTATTCAATGCATTGCAAACCTTTCTAAGCGGCTTAGAGGTTAACGATTTTAATCGATTTGGTCGTACTTATAAGGTGGTTATGCAGGCAGAAGCACAATATCGAAGTAGTGTGGATTCTATGCGGTTCTTATTCTTACGCAGTGCTGCAGGAGATATGATACCTCTTAATACGCTGTTAAAAACAGTACCGATTAATGCGCCAACTGTTATTAAAAGATTTAACGGTTTTAGAGCAGTACAGATTGGGGGGAATCCTGCTCCTGGTTATAGTTCTGGACAAGCTATGGCAGCATTAGAAGAAGTAGCATCTCAAGTTCTGCCACCGGGTTTTAGTTATGAATGGGCTGAGCAAAGTAGGGATGAGAAAATTGCTGGTGAGCGCGCTCCTATGATATTTATTTTTTCACTGTTATTTGTGTTTCTTTGTTTGATAGCACTTTATGAAAGCTGGATTGTACCTTTTGCAGTTCTTTTATCAGTGCCTACAGCTGTTTTTGGATCGTTCCTGTTCCAATTCTTAAGAAATCTTGAAAATAATATTTATATGCAAATTGGGCTGGTGATGCTCATTGGGCTAACTGCGAAAAATGCGATATTAATTGTAGAATTTGCCAAAGTTAGAGTGGATCATGGCATGGACCCTGTTCATGCGGCAATTGAAGCGGCAAAGCTTCGCTTACGTCCCATAGTAATGACCTCAATGGCTTTTATACTTGGATGCATCCCTCTGGCAGTTGCTACTGGTGCCGGCGCCGGTGCCCGTATTTCTATGGGAACTTCGGTAATAGGAGGGATGCTTATGGCTACAATTGTGGGGATCTTTATTATCCCTGTATTATATGTGACTGTTGAACGATTCGCGGAGAAAGTGACAGGCAAGAAGCAAAAAAAACAAGACAGGTCTATTCCTATGAGCTAATGTAATGTTAGAAATAGCATCTGAATTTTCTGAGGAGATTAAAAGAAACAGTTAAGAAAAAACAGAGCTGTTGGAAAGGAGAAAATTGCTTGAGAAAATCCAAGATATTTATGTTTTCAGGTCAAGGATCGCAGTATTATCATATGGGCAGGGAACTATACGAAACGAATATAACTTTTCAGCATTGGATGTCCAAAATGAATCAGATAATACAGAAAAATGCTGGAATTAACATTCTCGAAGAAATATACAATCCAGCAATACATAGATCTACCATATTTGATAAGCTGTCCTACACGCATCCGGCTATTTTTATGGTGGAATATTCTTTAGCACGAGTATGCATAGAAAATGGGATTGATCCGGATTATGTATTAGGAGCAAGCTTAGGAGAATTTGTTTCAGCAGCGATTACTGGTATATTATCATTGGAAGCAGCGCTAGATTGTCTATTGATTCAGTCTGCGTTAATCCAGAGTGATTGTCGGCTAGGCAGTATGACAGCGATTGTTCATAATTCTGAATTATATAAGCAAACTTCTGTTATCCATGACCATTTCGAGCTTGCTGCGATCAATTATTCTTCTCATTTTATTATATCCGGCAATCATCGTGATGAATTGATGACTGTAGAAGCCTATTTAAAGAGGGAGGGAATTATTTTTCAGACACTTCCTGTAAGGTATGGTTTTCATTCTGCCAATATTGAACCGATAGAGAGGGAATATAAGAAAAAATTAAGTAATTTAACATTCAATCATCCTCAGATACCTTTCATATCATGTGTAACAGCTGACAGCATTGACGATATTAATTCTGAGCATTTTTGGAATGTAATTCGGCAACCGATTGATTTTCAAAAAACGATACAAAGACTGGAAGCAGATAATCAGTTTGTGTATATTGATTTAGGTCCATCCGGAACATTGGCTAATTTTGTGAAAAGAAACCTAACTCCTGACTCGGAGTCAAAAGTGCATACTATTTTAACTCCTTTTGGACAGGATGTCAGGAACCTACGAAAAGTAATAGAATCATTAAATTAAATTATGAAAGGGGTTTATTGTGCATGATTACATATGTTTTTCCTGGTCAGGGTTCCCAGAGTAAAGGAATGGGGGGGGCACTTTTTGATGAATTTAAGGAATTGACGGCAAAAGCAGATGAGATTCTGGGGTATTCAATTAAGCAGCTTTGTCTGGAAGATGCAGATTCAAATTTAGGTGAAACACAATATACTCAACCTGCTTTGTATGTAGTGAATGCATTAGGCTATCTTAAAAAAGTTAAAGATACAGGAAAAGAACCCGATTATGTTGCTGGCCATAGCCTGGGGGAATATAATGCCTTATTTGCTGCAGGAGCATTTGATTTTACGACGGGATTAAAGCTTGTGCAAAAGAGGGGGCAGCTTATGAGCCGCGCTGTTGGAGGCGGCATGGGAGCAGTGATTGGTCTAAATGAAGAACAAATATCCGATGCTTTAAAGAAAAATAATATGCTGACGATCGATATTGCAAATTATAATTCACCGACGCAGATTGTAATTTCTGGATTAAGAAAAGATATTGAAGATGCACAGCCGGTTTTTGAAGGAATGAAAGATGTGCAAATGTTTCTGCTACTGAAGACGAGCGGCGCATTTCATTCTCGCTATATGCAGGAAGCCAGAAAGGAATTTGAAATATTCTTGCAGGATTTTACATTCTCTGATCTGCGCATCCCTGTAATTTCAAATGTCTATGCCAGACCCTGCAAACAATTCGCTGTAAAGCAGAACTTAATTGAACAGATCACTCAACCGGTTAAATGGACTGAAAGTATTCGATACCTGATGGGACTTGGAGAAATGGAATTTATAGAAATTGGATCTGGTAATGTCTTAACAGGATTGATTAGACGAATTAAAAGAGAAGCACAGCCATTACTACTTACAGATATTGAAAGCAAGAATGATTTGAAAAAAGATGATCTTTCTATACCGCCAGAGAGAGCATCTTTTTTAATTGATACGGAAACAGTCAAGATTCATAATCAAAAAAGCAATACAAAAAAAGCAAAAGAAAATAGTAGAAAATTCGAAGAAATAAACTCATCATCTTTGGGAAGTGCTGCGTTTAAGAAAGACTATAATATTCAATATGCTTATATAACTGGTGCAATGTATCGGGGGATTGCTTCAAAAGAAATGGTAGTAAAAATGGGTAAGGCAAAAATGATGGGGTTTCTTGGAACTGGCGGTTTAAACGTATCCCAAATTGAAGCAGCAATTCAATATATTCAAAAAGAGCTTTCTGAAGGACAGGCCTATGGGATGAATTTGCTCCATAATCCACTTGATCCTAAAAAAGAAGAAGAAATAGTAGATCTTTATTTATTACATGGTGTGAAAACTTTGGAAGCAGCGGCTTTTATCAGTATTACTCCAGCCTTAGTTAAATATAGAGCTAAAGGAATGACGCGAAATCTTCAGGGCGAAGCTATTGCACTCAACCGGATTATTGCTAAAGTATCACGGCCGGAAGTAGCAGAAGCATTCTTTAGTCCTGCTCCGGAACGAATTGTTGCGAAGCTGCTGGCAGAAAAGAACATTACAGAAGAAGAAGCAGATCTGCTAAAGGCGGTTCCTATGGCTGATGATATTTGTGCCGAAGCCGATTCAGCAGGGCATACAGATGGAGGAGTAGCTTCTGCGCTAATACCGGCAATGATTACGCTGCGAGATCAGATGATGAGAAAATATCAATATCAGAAAAAAGTACGAGTTGGCGCAGCCGGAGGCATTGGGACTCCTGAGGCTGCAGCTGCGGCCTTTATTATGGGGGCAGATTTTATTGTGACGGGTTCCATTAATCAGTGTACAGTGGAGGCATCTACAAGCAGCAATGTAAAAGATCTGCTGCAGCAGATGAATGTTCAGGATACGGATTATGCGCCTGCAGGCGATATGTTTGAAATGGGTGCCAAAATTCAGGTATTAAAAAAGGGACTATTCTTTCCGATACGGGCGAATAAATTGTATGAATTGTATCGGAGGTATAATTCATTGGACGAGATTGATGAAAAAACTAAGGTACAGATACAGGAAAAATATTTTAAAAAAAGTTTTAGCGATGTATATCAAGATATTAAATCCTTTTATCCTGCTGAAGAAATCGAAAAAGCAGAACGAAATCCTAAGCACAAAATGGCCCTCATTTTTCGCTGGTATTTTGCTTATAGTACTCGATTGGCTTTAGGAGGAAGTAAGGAAAATAAGGTTGACTATCAAATACATTGCGGACCTGCTCTAGGGGCATTCAATCAATGGGTTAAAGGAACAGATTTAGAAGATTGGAAGCAGAGAAACGTCGATGTGATTGCGGTAAAATTAATGAATGAGACTGTAGAATTATTAAATCAGCGGTATAAAAACTTCTTGGAGAATTGCAATTAATAGATGGTATCGTAATGCCATTTTAACGAAGGAAAAGAGAGTAGAAGAATAAGAGGAGATTCATTTTGTGACAAATGTATAATATCTGAAATAAATCCCTATGTTGTTTTAGATGAAAAAGGGGTATGTAATATCTGCAATTAGCAAGAGACAGAAGGATGAGGATATCAGTAGCAGCCAAGACAAAATTTCGAAATGTTAAAAGCTAAAATCGAAAAATCCAGATCCAAAAATACTGAGAAATATGATTGTGCCGTAGGACTTTCTAGTGGAAAGGATAGTACCATGACCTTATAACCTACCAGCTGGTAGGTTATAGCTGTTGTCAGGCACGCAGAGATTAAGTTGAAATCAATTAAAGAAAATATATTAAGGAGAGGGATCATATGGGGAATGACGGTAAATTCAGCTGCTATATTATTGGTGACGGAACATTGGTTATTGCTTGCGGGCAGCTCATAATCGATTCCGGTCATGATATTTACGGGGTTATTTCATCCAATCCTTTAATCCGGGAATGGGCGGAGGATAAAGGTATAAAATATGTAGATCATGGTAGCAATTATGAAGAGTTTTTAAAGCAAAAACCCTTTGATTATCTATTTAGTATTGTTTATTTTAACTTAATACCCAAAGAATTACTTGCTTTACCCAAAAAGATGGCCATAAATTTTCATGATGCATTATTACCGGAATATGCGGGAATACATGCGACTTCTTGGGCACTTATCAATCGTGAAGCAAAGCATGGGGTTACATGGCATGAGATGGTGGCCCAAGTTGATAAAGGGAATATTTTAAAACAGAAGACAGTGGAAATCGAAGCAGCTGAAACAGCCTTTTCTCTAAATATGAAGTGTTATGAGGCTGGGTTGGAGGCATTCTCCGAATTGTTGAATGAGTTAGCTGCTGATCACTATACATTAAATTTTCAGGATTTAAGTAGACGGACGTATTATGCAAAATACAAGCGGCTTCCTTTAGGGGGCGTCATATCTTGGAAAGCTTCGGCTGAGGAAATGGATGCGATTGTAAGAGCACTGAATTTTGGTCAATACCAAAATAAACTTGGTTTTGCTAAGCTTGCAGTCAAAAATGATTATATTATAGTAGCAAGCCTGTATGTTACTGAAATCAAATCAGATCAAATTCCTGGAGCCATTGTTGAAATTACGGAATTGATGTTTAGGGTGGCAACAATAAGCAATGATATTGAGATAAAATCAGTAATGACAATGGATGGAAAGACCTTGGATATTATTGATTTCATTAAGCAATATGGTTTAAAGCTGGGAGACTGCCTGCTAGAAATGGACAGTGAAACAGGAGCGAAATTGACTGCAATATATAATGAGGTAAGCAAATCCGAAGACTATTGGGCAGATAAGCTAGCTCATATTCCTCCTGCCGTCTGGCCGATAGCGGCTTGCAATAACCAGGGGGAAAATGTTAATAAATGCTTAATGGCTGATGTTCCTATTATTCAGGAATTTATCGACTTTATAAATAATTACAATGGTGACAGATATGAGTATTGTTTGGCTGCCTTAAGTGCTTTTTCTCTAAGAGAATATGATATGGGTATTTTTAATGTAGCTATGAGCTATGAGGGCTTAAAAGAGCAGGTAAAAGGATTTGAAAACTTTTTTGCAGCCTATGTGCCTGTAGGTTTGGAATTAGACACTTCCAATACTTTTAAAGAGATATGTGATATTGTCAGCAAAGAATTAAAATTAATCAAACAACACATAACTTATCCTCGTGATTTGGTAATTAGATATCCGCAACTTAAATTAAAATCTGATAATGCTAAAAATAGACTTGCGGTAGCAGTTGAGCAGGTAATTTGTTTGGAAAATTACTTGAAACCGAGTGTGGATGAGCACTGCTTATCTGTAATTATACCAAATAGCGGTGACGCTTTACGTATAGTATGTAATGAGAATACATTTACACAAGAAGAACTTTTAAAATATATTAAAAAATTTACAGCCTTCCTTCAACGGATTACTATAATGAGTGAAACTCCGTTGAATAAAATTACTACTCTGTTGGAGGAAGAAATTAGGGGAATAGTTTACGAGCGGAATAATACCGCGATTGATTATCAAAAGGATAAGTGTATGCATGAATTATTTGCAGAACAAGCGAAACAATACCCTGAGAATATTGCGGCAATTTATGAAAATCAATCAATAACCTATAAGGAGTTAAATGAAAAATCATCACAAGTTGCTGCCTTTCTAAACCACAATGGAATTAAACGGGGAAACTTAATTGGAATATTTATCAATCGATCATTGGATATGCTGGTGGGACTATTGGGGGTTCTAAAATCTGGTGCTGCCTATGTGCCGATAGATCCTATTTATCCGCCGGAAAGAATTCTATATATGATTGAAGACGCTGGAATATCAATGATTATAAGTCGAGATTGCATCGAAAATAAACTGCCTGAAAGCAGTGTCCAGAACATATGTATTGACAGGGATTGGAATAAGATAATCCAAGGCGCAGGAAAGGCTACAAGCCGCAGAAACTATTCATACTTCAATAGAAAAATCAGACCGGAGGATTTAGCATATGTTATCTTCACTTCAGGATCAACAGGGAAGCCTAAGGGCGTGGAGGTTACACATCAAGGGTTAACAAATTTACTGTGTTCCATGGCACAATGTCTGGATTTTACGAAAGATGACCGGATTTTAGCTTTAACGACCATTTGTTTTGATATTGCAGGACTGGAGCTGTATCTGCCGCTTATTACCGGTGGACAAGTTGAAATATTATCAACAGAAATAGCTAGAGACGGTTTTATGCTAAAAGAAAAGCTGGAGAACGGCAATGCCACAGTTGTTCAGGCTACCCCGGCTACCTGGGAAATCCTGCTGGAAGCTGGCTGGAATATGAAACTACCTATTAAGATTTTATGTGGCGGTGAGTCATTAAGCGCAGAGTTAGCTTACAAGCTTTTAGATAGAAGCAATGAAGTTTGGAATGGATATGGGCCCACCGAAACAACAATCTATTCTTCGGCCGGCAAGGTAAACAGAGGAGAAGTAATAACTATCGGCAGGCCCATTGCCAACACGCAGTTCTATATATTGGATAAGTATTTAAATCCGGTACCTGACGGAATAGCCGGAGAACTCTATATTGGGGGAGACGGACTGGCAAAAGGATATTTAAACCAGCCGGAATTGACCAGAGAAAAATTTATTGCCAATCCCTTCGATATAAAAAATCCAACTAAAATATATAAGACTGGTGATTATGCGAAATATTTGCCTGACGGTAGAGTGATTTGTCTGGGGCGGATTGACAACCAGGTAAAGTTAAGAGGTTTTAGAATTGAACTAGGCGAGATCGAGGCAGTTTTAGAACAGCAGCCTTTGGTCAAGAAGGCTGTGGTGGTATTAAAGCAAGATGATACCGGTTATAAGAGCCTAGCCGCATGTATTGTACCGGAGCAAGTCACAGATCATATACTGGTTAATGAACTAAGCCAAGCCATCAGACAAGTTCTACCTGATTATATGGTACCTTCCTCTTATATTTGTATGAATGTATTGCCGTTAACTATGAATTTAAAAGTAGACAGAAAGTTATTATCATCCATGCCGGTATCGCAAATTATTAAAGAATATGGATATAAAGAATCTGATAACCTTGAGAATTACAAAGAGGATGATAGAAAATCAGCCATAGTACAAGTTAGTGATAATCGAAGTGGAGGTAAGGATGTCGCTGGACAATTGGTTAGTGACATTGTGGAGATGATTGCGGGAGTGGTTAAGCTACCGGAAGAAGGAATTGAATTTGGCGTGCCATTAGGTGAGTACGGATATGATTCCATTCGGTTTACGGTACTGAGCAAGAGAATTAAGGATAAATATGATATAAACATAACACCTGCTCAATTTTATACCCATACTACCATTCATAAACTTAAGGAACATATGTTATATGCATTCAAGGAGCAGCTTGAGAACTACTATAGTAAAGACGTGAAGTCCGAGTATAATCAGCAATCTCAAGGGGAGGTTGTTCCAACCATAGAAACTAGTGCATCCGCATTGGAGGATAAGAGTTCTGAGGGATATCTTGATCTCAAGAGGGACCTTGTGGAGATAGTTGCAGGAGTGGTTAAAACCTCAAAAACAAAGATTGATCTTAAAGTGCCGATGGGTGAGTACGGCTATGATTCTATCCGTTTCACAGTGTTGAGTAAGAGAATTAGGGATAAATATGGTATAGCTGTAACTCCTTCTCAGTTTTATACCTATATCACTATTAGCAAATTAATTGATTTTATTTGGAGTAAATACAGAAAAGTAATTCAACAATATTACGTTAGAGTATCACTTGAGATTGAACCTGTCTCCGCGTATTCAGGAACTGAAAAGTTGTACGAAGGAAAAATCGATTCTCTAGTTGTTTTTAATAAACCGAGTGTGCAAGTTGCTTCAAATCAGAATCAATGGAAGAAAGAACCTGTGGCGATAATTGGCATTAGTGGTATATTCCCTCAGTCACCGGATTTGGATACGTTTTGGGATCATATTGTAAACAAAAGGGATCTGATTACGGAGATACCTTGGGAACGATGGGATTCCAATAATTATTATGTCAAAATGGCAGAGAGAAATAATATTCCCTACTCAAAATGGGGCGGCTTTTTAGAGGATGTTGATAAATTTGATGCAGCATTTTTTAAAATTTCTCCCCGCGAAGCCGAGCAGATGGATCCACAGCAGCGCATATTTCTTGAAACAGTATGGAAAGCAATTGAGAATGCTGGATATAAGGCCTCTGATTTCTCTGGGACTAAGACAGGGGTATATGTGGGGGCGATGAGCTCCGACTATTGGGATATGATGTTGTGTAACGGACATGAAGCTGATCCATATACTATTTCAGGGAACATTAATTGTGTTATTGCGAACAGGATATCTTACTTGTTAAATCTTCAAGGAGCAAGCGCATCAATTGATACAGCATGTTCAAGTTCTTTGGTAGCAATACATAGGGCGGTCGTTGCGATACAAAATGGTTATTGCGATATAGCAATAACCGGAGGTGTTAGTGTTATATTAAATCCTTTTATGCATATTGCTCTTAGCAGCAGCGGGATGCTTAGTACGGATGGACGGTGTAAAACCTTTGATAGACATGCAAATGGCTATGTAAGAGGGGAAGGAGTGGGAGCTCTTATATTAAAACCTCTCAGCAAAGCCATTGCGGACGGTGATAATATTCATGCAGTAATTAAAGGGTCCTTCGAGAATCATGGAGGCCGGACAAATTCGTTTACGGCACCAAATCCTAATGCACAGGCAGAATTACTAATGAATGCTTATAGTGAAGCCGGAATAGACCCAGCTACAGTAACATATATTGAGGCACATGGGACAGGTACAAGACTTGGAGATCCAATAGAAATTGATGGACTAAAAATGGCTTTTCAGGAGATGTATAAGAAAAAAGGAGTGCCTTCAGTCGAGAAGTATTGTGGTCTCGGATCTGTAAAGTGCAATATTGGACATTTAGAGCCTGCTGCTGGTGTTGCCGGTTTGCTGAAAACCATTTTGGCGATGCAAAAAGGCTTTTTACCTGGTATGGTTCATTTCAAAGAACAAAATCCATATATAGAGTTGGAAAAAAGTCCTTTTTATATTGTTTCTGAAACAAGAGAGTGGAAACGATTGACTGATAGTGAAGGAAAAATAGTACCAAGAAGAGCTGGAGTAAGTTCATTTGGATTTGGAGGTTCCAATTCCCATATAGTTTTAGAAGAATATTGCAATCCGCGAATTAATTCGATTACAAGTACTTGTCTGCCCAATATTTTTCTACTTTCTGCAAAAAACGAGGATAGGCTTAAAGCTTATGCAATGGATATGCTTGCATACCTAGAAGACATTTTGTTACGTAAAGAAGATGGTGAAAACGTTGAGGCTGATTTTTCCGATATCATGTACACCTTGCAGTTGGGACGCGAGGTCATGAATAAACGACTTGCTATAGTAGCTTCCGGTATAAAGGAGTTAATTGAAAAATTAAAAAAGGTTTGCATAGGTGAAACCGAAATATCTCAAGTTTATATAGGGTCTACTGAGCGTGAACCACAGAATATAATAACATTACTAGAAGGAATCTGCGATGAAGAGTTGCTTACTTCAATAATAAGGCAAAAGGAATATAAGAAGTTGGCCCAACTTTGGGTATCCGGAGTTTTAGTAGATTGGAACTTGTTATATGATAATTTGAAACCGAGGAAAATTAGTTTGCCTACATATCCTTTTACTAAAGAACGTTACTGGGTACCTAAGAGTGAGAGTAAGTCTAATAAAAATGGTGTATTGGAAATGAAAGCAGCTCATATCCATCCATTGCTGCATACCAATACTTCCGATTTTTCTGAGCAACGTTTCAGTTCGACATTTATCGGTCAGGAATTTTTTCTAAGTGATCATGTAGTTAAAGGAAAGCGGATTTTGCCAGGAGTGGCCTATCTTGAAATGGCCCGTGCAGCAGTGGTAATGGCAGCAGGAATTTTAACAGAGGATCAGATCGTAATTAGACTCAAAAACATAGTTTGGGTTAGACCAATTGCAGTTGAGGAACACCCGGTGCAAGTTAATATTAGACTTTCTCCTGAAGAAAATGGAGAAATTTCTTATGAGATTTATAGACAGTCTGAAGAGGCTGATGCAGATCTTATAGTGCATAGTCAAGGCATTGCAAAGTTAAGTTTGGCTACAGAAGCTCCAATATTAGATATTAAGACTTTGCAGGAACAGTGTAATCAGAATACTTTTTCGTCGGAGCAATGCTATGAGGTCTTTAGGGAGATGGGGATTGATTATGGTCCCGGTCATCAGGGGATTAAAAAAATATATGTGGGACAGGAACAAGTATTGGCAAAGTTATCTTTGCCATCGTCTGTTGCTGGTTTCGATGATCAATTTGTATTGCATCCAAGTTTAATGGATTCAGCCTTACAGGCTTCGCTTACTTTAATGATCGTATCTGGCAATGCAGTACTGTCCAAGAGTATAGCGACTTTAAAGACAGTTGTACCATTTGCTCTGCAAGAGGTTGAGATTCTTAGGGAATGTAATTCTGCAATGTGGGCTTTCGTTCAATATAGTGATGGTAGTAAAGCAGGAGACAAAATACAAAAATTTGACATTCATTTATGTGACGATTATGGAACACTTTGTGTGCGAATAAAAGGTTTTTCAGTGAGAGATATAGAGGGAGACATAAGCTCGGTAGGAGAGGGGGCAACTCTTGGAACTCTGATGCTACAGTATGGCTGGAAAGAAGAAAGCACTGTATTCGAAGCGGTCGCTCCCAATTATACTCAGCATATTGTGATGTTTTGTGAACCGGATACATTTTTAAAGGATAGAATCCAAACCTATCAGAACAGAGTTCGTTATCTTATTTTGCAAACTGAGCAAAAATCTATAGATGAACGTTTTCAAGCCTATGCTTCTCAAGCGTTTGAAGAAATACAAAACGTTCTTAAGGATAAAACTAAGGGCAATGTTTTGATTCAAGTTGTGGTTTCAACACAGAATGAGCAGCGCCTTTTCTCCGGTATTTCTGGATTATTGAAAACAGCTCAGCTTGAGAATCCAAAATTAATTGGACAACTGATTGAAGTGGAACCAGGGGAAACTATGGAGGGTATAGCAAAGAAACTGAAAGAGAACAGTCAATCTCCAAATGATAACCAGATTCGATATCAGAATGGTAAAAGATGGGTCGGTGCCTGGAGGGAATTTGAAGGATTACAAGAAATAAAGAAAGTTCCGTGGAAAGACCATGGGATCTATTTAATCACAGGGGGCGCAGGAGGTTTAGGACTTATTTTTGCCCAAGAGATTATACGGCAAGTCAAGAATACAACCTTGATTTTGACAGGTAGATCTCCTCTTAATAAAGAAAAACAGGCAAAATTAAGAGAATTTGAGTTGTTGGGATCTCGAATTGAATATAAACAAGTAGATGTGACTCAAAAAAATGCAGTTAGCAGTCTGATTCAAAGTATTCAGAATGAATTTGGTACCATCAATGGCATCATTCATGGCGCAGGTGTGATTCGTGACAACTTTATCCTAAAAAAAACGCGAGAAGAATTGCAGGAAGTTCTTGCTCCGAAGGTTTCAGGACTGGTGAATTTGGATCAAGCAAGCAAAGATTTAGACCTTGATTTCTTCGTTTTCTTTTCCTCGATGACAGGGAGTTTAGGGAATTCGGGGCAGGCTGATTATGCCATGGCTAATGCCTTTATGGATGCTTATGCTGAATATCGTAATGTTCTGGTAGCATCCAACCAACGGCAGGGGCAAACTCTGTCAATTAATTGGCCTCTGTGGAAAGAGGGTGGGATGAATGTCAATGCAGAAACTAAAAAGATGATGATGCAAAGCACAGGTATGGTAGAGATGCAAACTTCAAGCGGTCTAAAAGCTTTCTATCAGGGTTTAGCCGCTGGAAAAGACCAGCTGATGGTGCTGGAAGGTATGCTTGCACGAATGAAGGAAAAGTTACTTTTAGAATCGAGCTCTCCCGCTTTCCAGCCTAAGAAAGTATCCGTAATAAATAATTTAACATCAATGATTGATAATAGTAGTTTGCTGGAGAAAGTGCAATTTATTTTACTTGAGCTCGTATCTAAATTGCTTAAAGTTAAAACTGAAGATATTGATGTTAACGCCGACCTGAGTGAATATGGGTTTGATTCTATTACATTTACTGAATTTGCGAATGAACTTAATAAAGAATATAAACTTGAATTGACTCCCGTCATATTTTTTGAATATCCAACACTTCATAGTTTTGCTGAATATTTGATTGAAGAACACCAAGCTGGTTTTGCATCACAATTTGTAGGAAGTCCATTCAAAGCAAGCGAAAGCGGCATTTTTTTAGAGAAAGTGCAATCGAGTTTAATACAGATTGCATCCAAATCACTCAAAGTTAAAGTGGAGGATATTGATGCCAATACTGAACTAAGCGAATATGGATTTGATTCCATTACATTTACCGAATTTACCAATAAACTCAACCAAGAATACAAACTCGAATTGACTCCCACTATATTTTTTGAATATCCCACTCTCCATAGCTTTGCTGAATATTTGCTTGGAGAATACGAAACTGCGTTTGCAGCACAATTTAATGTATCAACTAGGGATGAATTTAATCAGCAAAACATGAAATATGAGCCGAAAGAAAACTTATCTAATAAAAAACGATTTGCAAGAACGGCAGCACTCACTTTATCAAAAGCGGATATAACTTCCTCAGAGCCTATTGCAATTGTAGGAATGAGTGGTATTTTCCCTATGGCAAAAGATGTGAATGACCTATGGGAAAATCTCATGAAGGGTAAGGATTGTATTACAGAAATACCTAAAGAACGTTGGGATTGGCGGAAATATTACGGTGATCCGCTAAAAGAAGTAAATAAGACAAACATCAAATGGGGTGGGTTCATTGATGGAGTAGATGAGTTCGATCCTTTGTTTTTTGGAATTTCCCCCCGTGAAGCCGAGCTAATGGATCCTCAGCAACGCCTGCTGATGATATATGCTTGGAAGGCTATTGAAGATGCGGGTTATTCGGCGCAAAGCCTTTCTGGCACTCAAACAGGCATATTTGTAGGAATAGCAAATTGTAGTGGTTATAGTGAATTACTTTCACAGTCAAAGGTAGTGATAGAAGGATATTCTTCTACCGGTATGCTACCGTCGCTAGGACCGAATCGGATGAGCTATTTTTTAAATCTTCATGGTCCCAGTGAACCGATTGACACCGCATGTTCCAGTTCGTTGGTCGCAATTCACCATGCAGTCAATGCCATTAAGAGCGGAGATTGCGAGATGGCGATCGTTGGTGGTGTCAATACGATCGTGTCACCAGATAATCACATCAGCTTCAATAAAGCTGGTATGCTGAGCGAAGATGGACAGTGTAAAACCTTCTCAGATCAAGCAAATGGTTATGTACGGAGCGAAGGAGTGGGGATGCTTTGTCTGAAAAAACTGAAGGATGCAGAGTTAGCAAGGGATCATATTTATGGAGTGATCCGGGGTACCGCAGAAAATCATGGGGGGCGGGCCAACTCTCTAACGGCACCTAATCCAAAAGCACAAGCAGAGTTGCTGATAACCGCATACACCAAGGCGGGGATTGATCCAAGAACGGTGAGCTATATTGAGGCTCATGGAACAGGTACGGAACTTGGTGATCCAATTGAAATCAACGGATTGAAGACAGCTTTCAAAGAACTATACAGGGCAACAGGAGACTCTTTGGTTGCAAATAGACATTGTGGATTAGGAGCAGTGAAGACAAATATTGGTCATCTGGAACTAGCTGCGGGAATTGCAGGCGTGATTAAAGTGCTATTACAATTCAAACATAAAATGTTGGTCAAGAGCCTTCATTGCGATACCATTAATCCCTACATTCAACTTAAAGACAGCCCATTTTATATAGTCAATGAAACTAAGAGATGGGATCCTTTGCAAGATTCGTCAGGGAAAGACCTTCCACGCCGAGCCGGGGTAAGCTCCTTTGGATTTGGGGGTGTCAATGCTCATGTTGTGATTGAAGAATATATTGCTAATCAGGAGAACGGTCATACTTTGGTTATTGATCGTAACCCTGCCATTGTTGTCTTATCGGCCAAAAATGAAGATCGACTCAAAGTGCAGGTGCAGCAATTGTTAGTGGCTATTCAAGAAAGGCAATTATCTGACTTAAACTTGGCGAATGTGGCTTACACTCTTCAAGTGGGCCGGGAAGCCATGGAAGAACGTCTAGGTGTGATAGTAGGCTCTATCAAAGAACTGGAAGAAAAACTGAAAAGTTACATGGAAGGTCAAAATGGTATTGAAGATCTATATCAGGGGCAAGTTAAACGCAACAAAGAGATGGTAACTGTTTTGGCGGCAGATGAGGATATGGCAGCAACGATTGATGCCTGGATTAGCAAAGGAAAATATGCAAAGCTTATCGAGCTTTGGGTTAAGGGCTTGAATTATGATTGGAACAAGCTCTATGGCAATATCAAGCCCAGACGAATCAGTTTACCTACATATCCTTTCGCTAAGGAATGCTACTGGGTGCCTGAGAGCGAAGGGGAATCTTTCGCAAATACAGCAGCAACATCAACAATAACAGCTATGCTGCATCCGTTATTGCATCAAAACACATCGGATCTATCAGAGCAACGTTTTAGTTCTACTTTTACGGGACGGGAGTTTTTCCTTACGGATCATGTAGTAAAAGGGCAGCGAGTTTTACCAGGAGTGGCCTATCTTGAAATGGCACGAGCAGCAGTGGAGCAGGCGATAAATTATTTTGGAGAAGGCAAAACTGGCATTCGACTGAAGAATATGGTGTGGGCTAAACCCATTACTGTAAGGGAGCAACCGGTTCAGGTACACATTGGGCTTTTTGCTGAGGAAAATGGTGAAATTAGTTACGAAATCTACAGCCGGTCCGAAGAAACGAGTGCAGAGCCTGTAGTACATAGTCAAGGAGTAGCTTCGTTATTAAGTTCCGTTAAGCAAGCAGAGACGCTGGATATTAAGCTCCTGCAGGCTGAGTGCAGCCAAAATACTCTATCATCCAGCCAATGTTATGAGGCTTTTAGAAAGATGGGGATTATCTATGGCTCCGGTCATCAGGGAATTGAAAAGGTATATGTGGGATCAGGCCAAGTATTGGCAAAGCTGGTTTTACCATCTTCCTTATTAGCTACGCAAGATCAATTTGTTCTGCACCCCAGCTTAATGGATTCAGCCCTGCAGGCATCGATTGGTTTTGTATTGGACACTGAAAATCTAAAAACAGCTCTCCCCTTTGCTCTGCAGGAATTAGAAATTATGAGGAACTGTGCATCTACTATGTGGACCCTAATCCGCTATAGCGAGGGTGGTAAAACAGGAGCTAAAATACAAAAACTCGATATTAGTTTGTGTGATGAACAAGGACGAATTTGTGTGAAGATGAAGGGATTTTCATCGAGAATATTAGAAGATGAAATAAATGCAGTAGAATCGGTGAGGGCAATAGGAAAGTTATTGCTTAAACCTATGTGGAAAGAACAAGGTGTTGCCTTAGAAAATACAGTTGAAAATTATACTCAGCGTGTGGTAATACTTTGTGAACCAAATAAAGTTCTTCAAGAAAATATCCCAAGTAACCTGGAGGAAATGCGTTTCCTTATCTTGCGATCTGAGCAGAAAGGCATAGAAGAACGATTTAAAGCCTATGCCGTTCAAGTATTTGAAGAAATCAAAAGTATCTTAAATAACAAACCGAAGGGTAAGGTATTAGTACAGATTGTAGTATCTACCCAGAAAGAACAGCAACTCTTATCGGGATTAACAGGATTATTGAAAACCGCTCAGCTTGAAAACCCAAGAATAATAGGTCAGTTGATTGAAGTAGAATCAGGTGAAAATTATGAAGGCATTGTAGAGAAACTTAAGGAAAGCAGTCGCAGTCCAAAGGATAATCAGATTCGATACCAGGCTGGGAAACGGTGGGTTGCTGGGTTGAGCGAAATAAGAACCTTCCAAGAAACAGTGAAAATTCCATGGAAAAAGCAAGGAATCTATTTAATTACAGGAGGGGCAGGCGGTCTGGGACTTATTTTCGCACAAGAGATTGCACGCCAGGTTGAGAATACGACCTTGATTCTGACAGGCCGGTCCTCCCTTGATAAGAGTAAGCAGGATAAACTAAAGAAATTAGGGGAATCAGGGGCTCGAATTGAATATAGGCAAGTGGATGTGACGGATAAACAGGCGGTTGCAAGTTTGATTCAAAATATTCAAAAGGAGTTTGGCAATCTTCAAGGGATAATTCATAGTGCGGGAATGATTCGAGATAACTTCATCATTCGAAAAAGTAAGGAAGAGCTACAAGAGGTCTTAGCGCCTAAAGTTTCGGGTCTGGTAAACTTAGATGAAGCGAGTAAAGATCTAAGACTTGATTTGTTTATTTTCTTTTCCTCGTTAACGGGAAGCATGGGGAATGCAGGGCAGGCAGATTATGCTGTGGCGAATGCCTTTATGGATGAATATGCTGAATATCGAAATGGTCTGGTAGCCTTAGGAGAAAGGTATGGACAAACCCTATCAATAAATTGGCCGCTGTGGAAAGAAGGCGGGATGAAGATGGACGAAGCAACAGAAAAGATGATGATGCAGAGTACGGGTATGATTTCCATGCAGACGGCGACAGGTATTCAGGCCTTGTATCAAGGTCTTGCTTCCGGGGAACATCAAGTAATGGTGATGGAAGGTAAGAGTGAAGAAATGAGGCATAAATTGCTTTCAATAGCGACTCCGGAAACTGTAATCTCCGGGAACTTCAGTCTACTACACAACGTACAAGATATTTTGATCCAAACCGCCTCCCAATTACTCGAAGTTAAAATAGAAGATATTGATGTTGATGCTGAGTTGGATGAATATGGATTTGATCAGGTCATGTTGGGGGAATTCGCTAATATAATTAACCATAACTATAGAATTGCACTGACTCCTAGTGTATTTATGGAATATTCAACCATCCATACTTTGGCAGAATATTTAGTTGCCAAATACGAAGGAATATTTGTGAAATGCTTTGAATTGGAAGTCTTGGAAGAACACTCCAAAGCGGAGGAGAAGGGAAGAGTTATAGCTATAGGAGAAGATTTGCTTCGAGAAAAAGCCATAAAATTCTTTAAGCAGCTACTCTCTTCTGCCATAAAGCTGCCTATACAGCAATTTGAAGCGGAAGTATCTATGGATAAATATGGTATTAATTCAATTATAATCATACAATTGACCAATCAATTAGAAAAGACCTTCGGTTCGTTGCCTAAAACGCTTTTTTTTGAATACCAAAATATCCAGGAGTTGACCGAGTATTTTCTGGAATCTTATCGCGATAAATTGGTTAAATTGTTTGGGATTGAGGAGAAAACGGCGGCAATTCCCGAAATGCCCAAGGATAATAAAGATGTAACGGAAGCTGTAAAATCAGGGGTTGAGAGCCGTAGACGACAACGTTTCGGGGTTCTTCGTACAGAAGCTGAGGAAGTGAGAAGAGAAAAAGGTGTAGATATTGCAATCATAGGCGTTTCCGGATGTTATCCGGAGGCAAAGAATGTTCAAGAATTTTGGAGAAATTTAAGAGATGGTAAGGATTGTATTACGGAAATTCCAAAAGACCGCTGGGATCATAGTTTGTACTATGACGAAGATAAAAATAAAGAAGGGAAGACCTATAGTAAATGGGGTGGATTTATAGAGGGAGTCGATCAATTTGATCCTCTTTTTTTTAATATTTCCCCACGTGAAGCAGAATTTATGGACCCTCAGGAACGATTGTTTTTAGAGTGTGTGTTTGCAACCTTAGAGGATGCAGGTTACACCCGGGAAGGCCTTAGAAAGTATAAAGGTCTTGGATTAGAGGGAAATGTAGGGGTTTATGTAGGGGTGATGTATGAAGAGTATCAACTCTACGGAGCGCAGGAAACCATTCAAGGCCGGCCAATGGCCTTGGCGGGGAGCCCATCATCTATTGCCAATCGGGTATCATATTACTGTAATTTTCATGGTCCCAGCATGGCGATAGATACCATGTGTTCGTCGTCTTTGACGGCCATTCATTTAGCATGCCAAAGCTTAGAACGAGGAGAATGTGAACTGGCTATTGCCGGCGGTGTGAATGTCTCCATTCATCCGAATAAATATTTGATGCTTGGACAGGGGAAATTTGTGTCAAGTAAGGGGAGATGTGAAAGTTTTGGGCAAGGAGGAGATGGGTATGTTCCAGGAGAAGGCATTGGTGCAGTAATGCTGAAACCATTATCGAAAGCCATTGCAGATGGTGATCACATTTATGGAGTCATAAAAGGAACAAGCATCAATCATGGTGGGAAGACGAATGGATATACGGTACCCAATCCTAAAGCCCAAGCGGGAGTAATTGGACAGGTTTATAAGGAGTCAGGGATAAATCCAAGGACCATTAGTTATGTGGAAGCGCATGGGACCGGTACATCTTTAGGTGATCCAATAGAAATAGCGGGTTTGGACAAGACGTTCCAAGAGTACACAAGCGAGAAACAGTTCTGTGCGATAGGATCGGCAAAGTCGAATATTGGACATTGTGAAAGTGCGGCAGGAATTGCAGGGGTAACGAAGATCCTAATGCAGCTTGAACATAGACAGTTGGTACCGTCGCTGCATTCTGAGGAATTGAACCCGGGGATTGATTTCAGTAATAGCCCTTTTGTAGTCCAGCAGGAACTGGCAGAATGGAAGAGGCCGATTATAGATGGGCAAGAAATACCAAGGCGTGCGGGTATTTCATCCTTTGGTGCCGGAGGATCAAACGCACATGCAGTGATTGAAGAATATATTCCTAGGGAGGAGAAGCGGCTCGTTAAGGTAATTAGTAATCAGAACCCGGCAATCATCGTGCTATCGGCAAGGAATGAGGAGCAACTCAAAGAGCAGGTACAGCAATTATTAGCTGCAATAGAGGAACAGCGGTTTTCTGATGAGCATCTAGTAGAAATGGCCTATACACTTCAGGTTGGAAGAGAAGCCATGGAAGAACGTTTAGGTGTGATAGTAGGTTCCATCAAAGAACTGGAAGAAAAGCTGAATCGTTATGTGGAAGGCCAAAATGATATTGAAGATTTATATCAAGGGCAAGTTAAACGCAACAAAGAGACAGCGGCTGTTTTTGCTGCAGATGAAGATATGGCAACAACGATTGATGCTTGGATTAATAAAGGAAAATATGCAAAGCTTATCGAGCTTTGGGTTAATGGCTTGAATTATGATTGGAACAAGCTCTATGGCAATATCAAACCCAGACGAATCAGTTTACCCACATATCCTTTCGCTAAGGAACATTATTGGATTCCGGAAAATGGGAAACAAACAAAGATCAATTCTTTATTTATGCCAAGTAATAATCAATTTAACGATGCCTTTTATGAACAATTAATAGAGGAAATAATCAACGATGATATAAGCATTGATGCTGCTGTTAAGAAAATAAAGAATACATCTCAGATAAAGAAGACTTGATTCAGATGGAGTTTTAACTCCACCTGAATCTTAGCCGCCCTTATCCAGGGACTTAGCCGCTCTTAACTCCCACTTATAGAAGGTGGGAGTCTTAGAGCGGTTTAGTCCTCGGATAAAATAATAATTTTTGCTGCAACTCATAGGGGAAGTTTAATTCCTAAAAGTATAAATGAGAACGAAGCATAATGTTTTGAGCAATAATAAGATCTCGGATTTTCGAGAAATACTGATGTTTCGGGGAGGAAAATATGAAAGATTTTCTAGAGTACGTTTTGTTTGAGGTAAAAAGTAAGCGACTATCAAAAATAGATGCGATGAATTTGATGCGTCAATTTCAAACACAAATTACTCCTTATAATTCCTACTTTATTCATCCTTTACTACATAAAAATACATCCGACTTCTCCGTTCAGCGATTCAGCTCAACCTTTACGGGTCAGGAGTTTTTTTTAGCCGATCATGTGGTAAAAGGGCAGCGGGTTTTGCCTGGAGTAGCCTATCTTGAGATGATTCGAGCATCAATGGAACAGGCAGTAGGTTATATGGAAGAAGGTAAATCTAGTATTCGACTTAAAGATGTATTTTGGTCTCGACCTATTATTGTAAAAGAACAACCGGTAGAAGTACACATTGGACTTTATCCCCAAGAAAATGGAGAAGTTGAGTATAAAATTTATAGCGAAGTTACAGCAGATGTAGCGTCAGTAGTACACAGTCAGGGGGTAGTAATACTGGGATCCAATACAGAGGCTCCAATCATAGATATCAGGAGTGTTCAGCTTGATTGCAATCAACGTAGTCTAAGTTCCGGCCAATGTTACGAAATATTTAAGGCAATAGGGCTTGAGTATGGTCCAGGACACCAAGGAATTGAGCAGATGTATATAGGGAAAGGGCAAGTACTGGTGAAACTGTCCTTGCCTCATTCAATCGCCCATACAAAAGATCAATTTGTGCTGCATCCTAGTCTGATGGATGCAGCCTTGCAGGCATCAATAGGTTTAATAATTGAGGAAGACACCCCTAAACTGGCTTTACCTTTTGCACTACAGGAAGTTGAAATTTTCTATAGATGTACGTCTGCCATGTGGGCATTAATCAGATATAGTGACGGCAGCAAAGCAGAAGATAAAGTGCAAAAACTTGATATCAGTATATGTGATGAAAATGGAAGAGTTTGTGTATGGATGAATGGATTTACCTCAAGAGTCATAGAAGAATCAGAAACAGGAGGGTTCTCTCCAGATCCAAGCGAAGCTTTGCTGTTGCAGGTTGTATGTAAAGAACAGAGTGTAGCTCTAGACGCAGCGACACCTAAATATGATCAGCATCTGGTAATTCTATGCGAACCGGGTGAAATTTCCCTGCAAAGCATTGAAAATCAAATGAAAGGAGTACGTTGTCTCATTTTGCAATCTGAGCAGGAGACAATCGGAGAACGATTTCAAATCTATGCAGACCAGGTGTTTGAGCAAATCCAAAATATCCTTTTAGAAAAACCGCAGGGTAAAGTACTAGTTCAGATAGTGATTTTAGGCCATGGAGAACAGGAAGTTTTTAATGGGCTTTCGGGAATGTTAAAAACCGCTCAGCTTGAAAATCCTAAACTCATTGGACAAGTGATTGAAATGGAGCCGGAGGAAGCTTCTGAAGAAATAGTAAAAAAGCTGAAGGAAAACAGTCGTAGTCCAATCGATGACCAGATTCGATATGAAGATGGCAAAAGATGGACAATTGGGTGGAGTGAAATAGACGATTTGCAAGAAGTAGTGAAGATCCCCTGGAGAAAGCAGGGGGTCTATTTAATTACTGGGGGAGCAGGAGGCTTAGGTTTTATTTTTGCACAAGAAATAGTGCAGAAAATCAAGAACGTGACACTGATTTTGACGGGACGATCGACACTTAATGAGAAAAAGCAATTCCAAATTAAAAAGTTAGAGGAATTGGGGGCCCGAGTAAAATACAGGCAGGTCGATGTAACTGATAAGAATGCAGTTATTTGCTTGATCCAGAGTATTGAGGAGGACTATGGAAATCTTCATGGTATCATCCATAGTGCAGGCGTGGTTCGTGATAATTTTATCATCAAAAAAACCAAGAGAGAGCTGCAAGAGGTACTGGATCCCAAGGTGAAGGGACTTGTTAATCTGGATCAAGCAAGCAAGGGTGTGGGACTTGATTTCTTTATTCTCTTTTCCTCAATCGCAGGAAGCTTAGGAAATCCGGGGCAAATTGACTACGCCACCGGCAACGCCTTTATGGATGCTTATGCAAAGTATCGCAATACTCTAGTGGCTAAAGAACAACGGCAAGGCCAAACTTTATCCATTAATTGGCCGCTATGGAAAAACGGTGGAATGCATGTGGATGAGGAAATCGAAAAACTAATGATGCAAGAAATGGGTATGGTTGCCATGAGGACTTCAACTGGTATTTCTGCTTTGTACCAAGGTCTGAACTCTGATCGGGAGCATATCATGGTGTTGGAAGGCAATTTGACGCGTATGAGGCAAAAAATACTTTCTATTGCGAATAGCCCTGCCGTTCTTCAACCTAAGAAGGCATATGGAGCTTCTACGTTGCAGGTAAATTTAGGGCAGCTTCGTGAGAAAACTTTATATCAACTAAAAGTATTATTGGGAGAAATCACTAAGCTAAGTGTAGGCAGAATAGATGTAGATGAGCCTTGGGAACGCTATGGAATTGATTCGGTTATGATGATTCAGATTAATCAAAAACTTGGAGGCATCTTTGACGGATTGTCAAAAACATTATTATTTGAGTATCAAACATTAGGAGAATTAGTTGATTATTTTCTGATAGATTATCAGCCGGAATGCATACGTTGGACTGAATTTAGAGGGAAAGAGCAAGCGGGGATAGTGGAGGCGACTTTCAGTAAGAAAGGTACTGCTCTGGCTCAATCGAAGACAGGCAGGACAGCGGTGCGAAATCAGCCAAAAGAGAAAAGTTTAGAGGTTTTCAAGCCACACGATGGGATTGCAATTGTGGGAATAAGCGGTAAATTTCCAATGGCTGAGGATGTGCATGAATTTTGGGCAAACCTCACGGAAGGCAAGGCGTGTATCACGGAAATTCCTAAAGAACGCTGGGACTGGCAAGAATATTATGGGGATTCTGCGAAAGAAGCCAATAAAACAAATATTAAATGGGGTGGCTTTATTAACGGTGTAGATGAGTTTGACCCCTTATTTTTTGGCATTTCGCCCAAAGAAGCCGAACTGATGGATCCACAGCAGCGCTTGTTACTGACTTCTGTGTGGCACGCCCTTGAAGATGCAGGAAATACTCCGGGGGAATTGGCAAAGAGTCCTACCGGCGTCTTTGTTGCTGCGGGTCCTAGCGAGTATACAGATGCTGTAGCTATTTTGCAGAATAATAGCTTTTTCTTGACATCGACAGCTTCCGCACTGCTTCCTACCCGTATTTCTTATACGTTAAATTTACAGGGTCCCAGTGAATATTATGATACGGCTTGTTCTTCCACGCTGGTAGCCTTGCACCGTGCGGTACAAGCCATCCATAGTGGTGAATGTGAACAGGCCATTATTGGAGCTGTGAATTTACTTCTTTCACCCCGAGGGTTTATCGGTTCTGACTTAATGGGGTATCTCAGTCCTGAAGGAAAAGCGAAGCCATTCCAGGAAGGTGCTAATGGGTACGTGC